>JAIRUQ010000013.1 GCA_031254315.1 Treponema sp. | reverse complement strand
TCCCTAAACCTCATCACTTCCCAGCCGTGCTTCTTCGCGTGGCGCAAGAGAATCCCGTCTGGGTTTACCGCAATAGGCTTTCCGCAGTATTCCAGGAGAGGGATGTCGGTGTATGAGTCCGAATAGAAAGCGGTATCTTGCACACCGACGGAATTACGCTCCATCCATGCCTGTACAGCGAGCTTTTTCTTTGGACCAAAAGAACTTTGTCCAATGAGATTGCCTGTTGTAATTCCGTCAGAATATTCCAACTGGCAGGCAAGCGAGCCGCTTATTCCAAAAAAGCGTTCAAGCGGCTGTATAATAAAATCAAATGACGATGTCGCGAATATTACCTTTTCACCCTTCTTTGACACTTCGTTAATAATCCGCGCCGCGTCAGAAAAGATACTTGGTTTTATGTGTTTTTCAAAACACATTTCAGAGACACGCTCAAGGTCGGTTTTTTTTATGCCGGAAAGTTTTTTTATTGTGTTCTCTATAAAATCCATATCAGGACGCGCGAGTTTGTATTTTATCCAGTCCATAGGTAAACGGCTCACCTGCGAAAAACGTATGATTTTTTCTTTCATTGCCATACGCACAAAATATTCTGTGCTTGTTTTTTTTACTACCGTTTGATCAACGTCAAAAATATGTATCATCAGCAAAACTCCAGATATTTACATTCGTTTTGCGCCTTCTGCGAATATATGCCGCGCATCCTTTCGGGCAAAAGCCGCGCGATCTGAGCCATAACTTCTGTCATTATTTCTTCGCGCTCTTCATGTCCCGGCAAACTTTCAACTTTAATTCGGAACGGACGTCCAGCCTTAAAACAAAAAGGAGTACGCCTAAAACGGCGGATATTTTTCCAGATGTTCTCACCGCCATAGTGGGCAACCGGAAGTATCGGTACGTTCGCTTCCAGAGCCAATTGAATTATTCCTGCTTTTCCTTTTCCAAGCACTCCGTCTTTGCTTCGCGTTCCTTCAGGCGCGATACACATATAATAGCCTTTCTTTATCGCATCACATACATGTTTGAATGACTCGGTAAAAGATTTTCTTCTATCAATAGGAATTGCTTTATATGTGTTAAAAATAAATGAAAATATGGGGTTATCCCATGTTTCAGATTTAACAAGCCCGGAGACATACATCGGATAACTGTGCGTTACGAGAATAGGAACTTCAAGAAAATTGATATGATTAAAAATAACAAGTAATGGTTTATTATTTTTTAATGCTTTAACAAATTCACGGCAGTCAATCTTGCAAAGTATTGTTAAAAGGGCTTTCATCACATAGCTGACAGCAAATCTTCTAAAGCCCATATTATGCCCCAATGAACCTCAGCGCGTTTGGTATGCAGGTTATTTCCAGCTCTTTGCCGTCGTAACAGACAGTTTCTCCGTCACAGTGAGCCGCCATCCCGCCCTCTAACGCTTTTAGGTGAAAATGCACTCCCCTGCCGAAAGTTACTCCTTCAAGCTTGCCCTGAGTCCCTTTTGTATAATGGGAAATGATTTTAAGAAGACCAAAACGCGATTTTATATGTTTCACATAACAAATATCCAAAAGCCCGTCATCAAGCAGGGCATTCGGTCCCATGTAAAAACTTCCGCCCATACGTCTTCCGTTTACAACCGAAACAAGCACCGCAGGAAGTGTCGCTTCTTTATCATCATAACGTATTTGCAGTACAGGCGATGGCTCATAACGTATAACCGTAATTAACGCGCCGACAACATAGGTGATTCCGCTTTTTAATTTCATCTTCGCGGCTTCAAAGCCGACTTTAGTATCAAAGCCGATTCCAACCCCGTTGACAAAATAGCGTCCATCAGGGAAAAAACCGCCTTTGACAAAGCCCGCGTCAAGAGGCTTCTCTTTCGCGTCTAAAATTATCTGCAACGCTTTTTCGATATCGTGTGGAATCCCCGGCGTTGCCGCGAAATCATTACCCCTGCCGACAGGAAGTATTCCAAAAAGCGGTTTTTTTGAATCGTGAGAGCGCGTTAGTAAGCCGTTGACCACCTCATTACAAGTTCCGTCTCCGCCTGCGGCGACTGCCACGTCGTTTTCGCCAATGGGCAAATCACGCGCCATATTAAGCGCGTCGCCCGGTCCCTTTGTGAGCAGTATTTCAAAGTTTGCCGATTTGCTGTGCAGAAAACGCTCGATTTTTGGGTATTGCTTAGCCGCCTTACCCTTCCCCGCTGCCGGGTTCAAAATTACCCAAATTTTTCCAAGTTGCGACATGGTAGAATTATACCACAGTTTTACAGAAAATGTAAGGTTTAATCAAAGATTTTGCGACCTTTTACGTCGCAAATTCCGGTTTTTCGGTAAAAATATGTGTTTATCTGATCGCGCCATTCACGGGCGTTGGCAATCTGGCGTTGAAAGCGCGAGAGAACCGACTCGTACACTTCGCTTTCAATTAAATCTTTTAAGCTCTCCCATTCTTCCATCATCGCGGAGGCTTGCTCGTAACCCTCAAAATGGTTGTCGTAAATATTTTGCAAAAGAGTTTCGCCGTTTTTCATAACAAAATCGTAGCGAAGGCGGTGAAAAAATAAAATCATGTTTTCAGGGCAGGTTTGAGGATCGGCGAAAAGAGCGGCGTTTTTCTGGGAATACTGAGACGTGTAACCTGTTCCCGAAGGAGTACGGTCAATACCGATAGCGTCTTTATCCGCGCGATGATATGTACCCCAGCGGCTGAACTCGTAACCTTCAATATTTGGACCGTAATGAGAGTTGGGAGTAACCATGAAACATACGCCAAAAGGAGCGTTGTACTTTTCATATGCAGGGTAGGAATTAAGTAGGATGTTTTCTATCTTTTGCGCAGAAGGTTGAGCGTGTCCAAATGAAAGGATAGTCCATTCTTTTGCGATCTCATTCGCGGTAAGAGATGGGTTCCACGCCATTCTTCCGTAACCGTAAAGATTAGCCTGCGCCAATGTATGTCCTGTCCAGTTGTTGTCCAGCCCCACATTTACAACCGCAGAAAATCCTTCGATGTTAGACTGCCCTTCTTTATACGGCGCGAGTAAATCCATGATTCTACTTTTTTCACCGCGTGCAGTATCAAAGTTCATTATATCCTGCCATAGCCAAGGAAGATAACAAAGATCGATTTGATGTCCCGTATATTCCTGCGTTATCTGCAATTCCATGACATGACGGGTTTTTGTTAAGTCTCCAAAAAGAGGCGTTACAGGCTCACGCACCTGAAAATCGTAGGGACCGAATTTTATCTGTAAAATTACATTTTTATCGAAAGCGCCGTCCAATGGCTTAAAGTGATCATAAGCCGCGCGAGCGCGATCAAAGTTATGATCACGCCAATCCTGCTGACAGTTGTAGACAAAGCAGCGCCAAACTATTTCGCCGCCAAAAGGCTCAACCGCTTTGGCGAGCATATTCGCTCCGTCAGCGTGAGTACGGTTGTACTGAAAGGGACCCGGCTCACCTTCGGAATCCGCTTTTACAAGAAAGCCTGCCAAATCGGGGATATATTTGTAAATAAGGGCGGCTCTTTCCTTCCACCACTGCGCGACAGAACTGTCCAAAGGATCGGCGGTAGGGAGTTTTCCCAATGACCAAGGAGCGCCAAAATTAATCGAAAGAAAGAGCCTTATCCCGAAGCGGCGGAAAATAGCGGCTAACTTTCCGGCGCGGGATAAATATTCTTTTGTTATGAGCAATTTCGCCTTATGACGCACATTCACGTTATTTATGGAAACGCGGTTAATTCCTGTTGATGCAAGAAGGCGCGCGTAGTCTTCGATACGCTTATCATCATAATCAAATTGTCCGTTTTTATAAAAAAGCGAATTCCCCGCATAGCCACGCTCTATAGTGCCGTCAAAGTTGTCCCAATGGTTTATCATTCTTAATTGAGAGACAGGAGATTCACACAATTCAAAACCTTCTTTAAGACTGCCAAGCGCAAGTAGCGAAAGAAAGCGAAAAACACCGTATAAAAGACCGTTTTCGTTCTGCCCGGCGATAAAAATTTGGCTGTTAGTTACTTTTATTATAAAACTGTCAGTATGTTTGCTTTTACAGCAATTTTCCGCGCAGAGGTTCCCCTTCTCAAAAACAGGCAGTTTCATGCCGGCGATCAATCCAAGAAATATCGCGCTCTTCTCTTCTTCAAACTTTTTCTGAACCTTTGGCTTAAATTCAAGGAGCCGTTCTATTCCGCTTACAAACTCCTTTAATGCCTGCGCGGACACCAGCCCGTCATGAAGAGAAATTACCGTCTGCGGCACGTTTATTGACGGTGTTATTGTCCTTTTCTGAAACCAGCAATCATATTCTTTTAACATTTTTTCCCCTTATTGATCGCCTCCCAAAGTCCGCTAAGGTAACTCAAGCCGATTGCCCTGTCATAAAGCCCATAACCCGGCATCGAAGTCTCTCCCCAGATGTTTCTTCCGTGATCCGGGCGCAGAGGACCATCATAGCCAATATCGTATAACGCTTTCATTATTTCGTACATATCGAGTGAGCCGTCGCTTGAAAGATGAGCCGATTCTTCAAAGTCCCCCTCACTGTTGTGCTTAACGTTCCGTATATGAGCGAAATGTACTCGCCCCTTTAAACTGCGGATAATATCTGGAATGTCATTACAGGGATTAGTTCCCAAACTGCCGGAACAGACCGTAACGCCGTTATGAGGATCATCAACCATTTTTATCAGGCGCAGAAGGTTTTCCTTACACGTCATAATTCTAGGTAGACCGAACACAGACCAAGCTGGGTCATCAGGATGAATTGCCATGTTTATTCCGTATTTGTTACAAACAGGCATGATCGCCTTCAAAAAATATTCAAGATTTGAAAAAAGCGCATCTTCATCAATACCTTTATAAAGTTCAAAAAGTTCCTTTATCTTCGACATCCTCTCAGGCTCCCATCCCGGCAAAAGATGTCCCTGCGATTTTGAGTTCATCATTTCAAACATATTATCCGGTTTTATGCCGTCAATTATTTTTTGATCATAAGACATTACAGTAGAGCCGTCAAAACGGAGCTTTTCAAGATCGGTTCTTGTCCAATCAAAGACAGACATAAAATTGTAACACACAAGATGAATGTCAGATTCCGCGATTATTTTTAGCGTATTGATGTATCTTTCGATGTATTTATCGCGCTCTTTTCCGCCTGTTTTAATTTCATCGTGGACATTAACGCTTTCAATTCCGGTGATTTCAAGCCCGGCATCTTCAACTTGTTTTTTAAGAGCGAATAACTCTTCTTTTTTCCATTCTTCGCCGGGCGGTATGCCGTACAAAGTCGTGATAACTCCGTTAATACCGGGAACCTGCCGTATCTTGTCTAAAGTTACGGGATCAAAACCCGGTCCGAACCAGCGCATTGTCATTTTCATTTTACTGCTCCATTTTAAAGCGTAATGACGCTTCTTCTAAATTTTGTGAATATGCGCGTAACTGTGCGCCTCCCGTTGAATCTCCTGCTTTTACAATCGCCAGCGCTTTCCCTTCTGACGTAACAACTTTTGGGAACGCAAACCCAATGTTTTGATTTAGGTCGCCTGAGCAAGAGCCAAGAAATTGCGCGTCTCCTTCAAGAGAAAACTCTATCAGCGCCTCTTCATTTGGGCATAAAATACCGTTTTTATCAACAATATTTATTTCGATATGCGCGATATCACCGGCTTTAAGGAGCGTTTTATCAGCGGTAAGTTTTATTTTCTTCGCCCTGTCCGCTGTTTTTAACAAATACGAACAAACTTCACTTCCTTTATTCATTCCCTTAACTTCGATACTGCCCGTTGTGTATTCAAAAGCCCATTCAATTATTCCGTTCTTAAAATCCGCTCTTCTCCGCGCTCCCCTCTTTTTGCCGTTAATCCACATCTCGGCTTCTTCGCAGTTTGTAAAAATAGCCGCCGTCACATTTTTGCGGTGAAAATGTTCATGGTTAAGATGAGAAGACATCTGCGGAAACGACCAGCGCCCTCGCGCGTAATTCGGCTTTATATTTTGATCGTATAACGCAATGTAAACAAAAGGTTCATCCGACCATAAACTTTTTCTGAAAAAAGCGTTTGGTTTCATAAAGCCGCATATATCAAGAATTGAGCCGCTCCAGCCTTTCGCAGGATAGGGAGATTCGCCAAGATAATCAATTCCAGCCCAAATAAATTGCCCAATTACATTGTCATTTTCAAGAACAAACTGCCACGGATTTTTATCGCAGACATCTTCAAAGTTTGTGCCGACGCTCGAATAATACTCATAACATTCCGTTCCGATGATTGGCTTATTAATTTCTTTTGTATAATACTGATAAAGCGGCTCATGGTAATTAAGACCGAGTACATCAACATCTTTAGCGAGTTTTTTTGTTAACTTGACAAGCTCCTGCGGCGGCGCTCCGACAAGGCTTCTTGGGTTTGCGTGAGGCGCAAGCGCGCAAGTTACAGGACGCTTATCAAGACCGTGAACAACCGCCGCCAGTTTTTTTTGCAGAGCGAGCATACTGTCCGCTCCCTGATTTTCCACCTCGTTACCGATACTCCACATAAAGACACAAGGATGATTTCTGTCCCTTAAAATAAAATCCGTAAGGTCTTTTTCAGAATCACTGTCAAAGTGAGCCTCATAATAGCCGCTCTTCCATTTATCAAAGCACTCGTCTATCACATAAAAGCCAAGCTCATCGCAGAGGTCAAGGAACTCTTCCGCTGGTGGATTATGACTTGTCCGCACCGCGTTACAACCGATGCTTTTTAATACAGACAGCCGCCTTCGCCATACCGCGTCATAATACGCCGCTCCTGTAATTCCGCCGTCATGGTGAAGGCAGACTCCTTTTAGTTTAACTTTTTCCCCATTGACGCTCATCCCTTTGTTATACGCAATTTCAATAGAACGGACTCCAAATTGAACTTCAACCGTATTACTTCGCGCTTTTTCGTCAGTCTCAAGTTGTACAACAGCGCGATACAAATTAGGACCCCCAGCCGACCACAACGCAGGACTCTTAACAATCATTGACTGCTTTACGGTAATTTCATTTTTTCCGTTTAAATTAAAAGGCGCGGTATCTTCATTTGCGAGGCTTCCATCCGGTGCGATTATTTTTACCCGAACAACGCCTGAACTTTTTTCCTTTGTAATAATTGTAGTAGAAATTGTAATAACCGCCTGTTTTTTATTTTTCGCCAATTCAGGCTCAACATGAACGCCCCATGTTTTAATGAAGGGAAACGAAACGATTTTAAGATAGACATAGCGATAAAGACCGGAGCCGGAATACCAGCGATCAGGCGGTTCACACCCATTATCCAGCCTTACCGTGAGCAAATTTTTTCCTTCATTAACAAGAGCAGTAATATCAAGTTCAAAGCCGGAATAACCATTTGCGCGTTTTCCGGCTTCTTTTCCGTTTACATAAACCGTACTGTTGCGGTAAGCGCCGCCAAAATAGATAAAAACCGCCTTTCCTTTAATATTTTCAAGTGAAAATTCCTTACGATACCAGCAAATCCCCTCCCACGCAAAGAAACCCTGCATATTTTGCGCCGTCCATCCTTCCTTTTCTTCCATAGAAAAAGGCTGAGAGATAACCCAATCATGGGGTAGCTCAACATTTTTCCATGTACGGTCGCAAAATTTAACTTCTTTGGCGTTTTTTACGTCTCCCAAGAGAAATTTCCAGTCTTTATTGAATAAAACCGCCGAATTGTCTTTCAAGTCTCCCTCCGCTCTTATATAGTATCAAATATTTTATACTTGATAAATAGTCCAAGTTGTGATATATTAAATGAAATTACCCAAGGTGAGGTTTGATATGAAAAAAGCCGCATTTGCGCTGTTTGCTGTTTTTCTTTTAGTCGGAAGCTGTTTGGAATCTTTCGATGATCTTCCCGATTATGATATTAATGCAGTTACTGAGGATCAAAAATTGTGGAAAATATATGAAGGCAAATTCTTGATTGGCAATATTATTAATTCCACATATATGTCCGGTGATTATTTTAAATATCTTACGACCCATTACAATACTGTAACATGCGAAAACGATATGAAACCAAGTTTCCTTTTGCGAGGCAATTCTTGGAATTATACATGGACAGATGCAGATAACATGATAAAAAAATTGAACAATAATGGAATTACAAAAATTCACGGTCATACGCTTGTTTGGCATGATATGACACCTTCATGGCTATACAGCAGTAATGCAGAAAGTAACCTTAAAAAATACATTACTGAAGTAGTTTCCCATTTTAAGGGAAAGGTATATGCTTGGGATGTTGTAAATGAAGCGTTTCCCGATAACTTATCAAATGCAACAAATTGGAAAGACTGCCTGCGCACAGAAAGCAACTGGTATAAACAATTAGGCTCGGGTTATATTTATTTGGCTTTTAAGACAGCGCGCCAAGCCGACCCTGATGCGATTTTATATTACAATGATTATGGAATGAACGGTGTCAATAAGCCTATGGCGGTATATAAGATGATAGAGGACATCAATAATCAGTGGGAAAATGATCCTGATAATACTAATAATAGCAGAAAACTTATTGAAGGCATGGGAATGCAGGGGCATTATGGTTCATGGTGGATATTTGGGAATAGGGATGGTACTCCCCATTTTAACCTAATAAAAACAAACATGAGACGTTTCCTTAGCTTGGGAATAAGATTAGACATAAGCGAACTTGATATAGAAGATAAAGATATAAACGGTAATTACGGAACCGGATCAAATACCAGAATGTCAGAGGCGACAATGAACGATCAAGCTCGCGCTTATGCGAGACTTTTCAAGCTTTTACTGGATTTAGAAGAAGAATTTCCAGATCAGATAACACGCGTAACCATGTGGGGCATTGACGACAGAAACAGTTGGAAATCGCGTGGGAACCCGTGCCTTTTTGGCGGAAGTTTAAAAGCCAAACCAGCGTTTTGGGCTGTTTCCAATCCAAACGATCCTGCATATAATTAAGGAGTTTTAGATATGAAAATTAAAATCTTTGTGTTTTTATTACCTATTTTGCTTGTGTTTAACGTAACAAATTGCGGAACATCAGGCTCTTCTAACACAAGACAAACACAGCCGCTTAAAACAATTTATAAGGATTATTTCCTTATAGGGAATATAATTACCCCAAGTTATTTGAGAGGTGAATATCTTGATCTGCTTACAACACACTACAATACCGTAACATGTGAGAACCAGATGAAACCCGACGCTCTTGCTCCGGCAATAAGAGGAGGACAGTACAACTGGGCGCAAGCCGACAATATGCTAAATGAAATGGCGGCTAACGATATATTGGTACACGGTCATACTCTTGTCTGGCATAATCAGACCCCTTCATGGATGACGGAAGGAACTGCCGCACAGGTAAGACAAAATATGATAAATCACATTAACACCGTTCTTAGTCATTATAAGGGCAGAATTTTTTCATGGGATGTCGTAAATGAAGCTGTAAAAGAGCGGATAAATCCGGGGGAAAATTACGAGGATTGGAGGAACCAGCTTCGCACAGAAAGCGGCTGGTTCAAGGCGTTAGGCGCTGATTATGTTGAACTTGCCTTTAGAACGGCGAGAGCGGCAGACCCCGATGTAATGCTTTATTACAATGATTACAATTTGAACAACCAAAGAAAAGCGCAGGTAACTGCGGCTATGATCGAAGAAATCAACAACCGTTATAAGGCGGAAGGCAATAGCAGAAACCTTATAGACGCAATTGGACTGCAAGCGCATTATGGTCTTACAGTAAGGATTGACGATGTCCGCAATACTATAGAAAGATTCGCAGGATTAGGGTTAAAGGTTGATATAAGCGAGCTTGATGTAGAAGTAAGAAGCGTCGGGGGCTCCAGTTTTGGAACAAGAAAAGATTCGCGTTTACTTGATACGGAAGCCCGTCAGCAGGCTCTTGTCTATGCCCAGCTTTTCAATCTTTTTAAGGAATACAAAGATCACATAACAAGGGTAACAATGTGGGGCATGGACGATGAAAGTAGCTGGAAATCAATGGGAAACCCGTGCCTTTTTGACGGAGACTTAAATCCCAAACAGGCGTTTTTCGCCGTTGTCGATCCTAACAGAACACTGCGCTTATGAAAAAAATAACTTTTATCACCGTTGTAGTAGCTGTCATTTTATTTTCAACATGCGGCTCAGGTTCTTTTGGCGGTCCACCTGAAGGAACCGTCAAAGTAAACTACAACGAATACCGTCAGGTAATAGACGGCTTTGGCGGCTCAAACGCTTGGACAAGACTTCCCCGTGATCAACAGACAGCGCTTGACCTTGTAAGACTTCTCTTTTCAAAAACGGATGGAGTTGGTTTTACAATTTTACGCAACCGTATTCCGTTCCGTGAACGCCTTGAAGGTGACAATGATCCAAGCCTTAACGACGGTTTTATGGTAAGAAACAGCGACAATACTTACAGCTATACTGAAAATCAAGATGGTATAAAAACTTTTAACTTAAATTGGAACAGTTGGGACATTTCAAGCACAAAAAATCTTATACAACAAATAAAAGCCCTTGGAGCGAATGGACCTGAAAACTTAACAGTAATGAGTACCCCCTGGACTCCGCCCAATAATCGCGTAACGCAATGGAAAGAAGATGTTACAGGAGTAAATGTAAGGCAAAATTATACGATGGATTGGTCAAGACCTGATTTATGGGGAAGACTTCGCAGAGACAAGTACAACGATTACGCCGATCTACTTGCAGATTATGTAAAAAACTTTGAGGCAATGATGGGCGCTCCCCTTGCGATACTTTCCGTCCAGAACGAACCAAACTGGAAAGTTCAATATGAATCCGCCTACTGGAACGGAAATGATCTGCGCGATTTTATAAAGGTAATAGGACAGAGGTTCCCGATGAAGGGCGTTGCTGTAGGCGAGGGAGGCATCGGAATAATGATGCCGGAGTTTGAAAATTTTAACATAAACTTTAATGATATGATCAAACCTTCACTTGACGATCCTGAATCGCAGAGAGTTATATCACATATAGGACTGCACCAGTACAACGGGGCAAGCGATTCTTCATCGAGAGCAGGTTCAAGGGCATTTCCTGAAATTGTCGCTTCGGGAAAACGTTTTTGGCAGTCGGAAGTATCGGGAGCGTCAGGGCAGATACCTGCGGGAGCGGGGATTCTTAACGCTCTTTATTACGCGAGAATGATTCACTGGGACATGACTTTAGCGCAGACAAACGCTTTTCTTTACTGGTGGCTTTGGACAGGCAACCAAGCAAGTTTACCAAGCTCATTGGTTTATGTAGATGAAGACGAATTAGTTGTCTCTGACCGTCTCTATGTTATGGGACAATATTCGCGCTTTATCCGTCCCGGGTGGCGCAGAATTGAAAGTAGTACATCTCCGCACACAGGAGTATACTCAAGCGCGTACAGAAATCCGCAGACAAATGAAATCGCAATCGTTATGATTAATGAAAGAATGACACCTTCTTCTATTATTATAGATTTAGAAGGGGCTGAATTTGATCAGCTTGATATTTTTAGGACATCTGAGAAAGAGAGACTTAAATCAGTTGGCAGACAGAGGATATCCGGTAATTCTGCCATTGTGAATCTCGCTCCGTTTTCAGTAACAACTTTTTATGGGAGAGTAAAATGAAAAAGAACTATTTTAAAACAAGGCTTCTGCCGCTGAGTATAGCGGTATTATTTGTCTTCACTACTTGTTTGATAGAAGACACTGACCCTTCCAACATGATGAATCTTGAGCCAATGAAGGATCAATTCGCATCTTATTTTATGATTGGCAATATTTTTAGCCCAAACGATGTCGGCGGCGGAATGATATCAAATGATCGCATTACACGCCACTATGCTGTGCTTACCGCTGAAAACCATATGAAACCTTCCTATCTTAACCCCTCTCGCGGAAAATATAGCTTTGATACGGCAAATAACATGGTTAATGCCGCCAGAGCATCCGGCATGAAAGTTGTCGGGCACACTCTGCTTTGGCATAGCCAGATTCCTAAGTGGCAGATAGACTTAGGCACTGACGGTAATACATCAAAAGAAACTGCTCTTGAATATATGAATGAATATATTACAAGGGTAGTAACTGAATTTAAGGGGAAAATTTATTCATGGGATGTACTAAATGAAGTGTTCCCCGATGGCGTCAGCGCTTCAGCAAACTGGGAAACATCAATGCGATCAGAAAACCCCTGGTTTAAAAAGATAGGAGCTGATTTTGTATATGAAGGATTCAAAGCCGCCCGTTTAGCCGATTCAGATGCGATATTGTACTACAATGATTATAGCTTAGATAACGTTGGAAAAGCGACAATGGTTCGTGATATGGTACGCGATGTTAATAATGATTGGCTAATCGATCCGCAATACGATAACCGCCTCCTTATCGAAGGAATTGGAATGCAGAGCCATCATAATACCGGCGTATCAGCGGCAAGTGTTAAAGCCTCTCTTGATCTTTTTAAACCCCTTGGCGTAAGAATAGCCATCAGCGAACTTGATGTGCTCTCCCAATCATGGGGTGAATACTCTCCAAACAGAAATCCCCCGACAGAAGCCGGAAAAGCGAGAGCCGCACAATTATACGGCGAGTATTTTAAGTTGTTCCTTGACTATTCCGACATCATTGACCGTGTAACATTCTGGGGAGTCTATGACGAGCAAAGCTGGCGTAAATCAGCGCTTCCCCTAATATTTCATGGTAACGCCAGAAGTTTTGCAAAAGACTCTTACTACAAAATAATTGAAACTCTTGAGAATTATCAACGTTAATAGTAAAACATTTTGTTTTAACTTGGGGCTTATTCAAGACTGAAGTTTTGAATAAGCCTAATTATTAAAAGAATTATAACTAATTCCCGGCTCTAAAACTATTCCTTTTAGCTTAGCGAGTCGGCTCACTGTTAGTATTTCAAAACCTCTTTCCCTTAAACCCCCAACTATTTGCGGTAAAACAGCCATTGTATTCCCCTTGGAAGTGTTATTTTCATGCAGAACAATAATATCCCCGTCTTTGGGGTCATTCAAAACGCTCTTCAAGATTGATTCAGCGTCAACAGCCCAGTCATTATGAGCGCTTCCGCCAATTAAAGACATTCCTTTTTCTTTACAGACATTAAACAATTCACTGCCGTATTGCAAATTCGGAGCGCGAAACAAAGACGGACTTTTTCCTGTAATTTCTTTAATAGCGGCATTAGCCGATTCAAGGCTCGCTGATATTTCGTTCTTTTGAGCATTGCCCAAAGGTGCATAACCGTCGCTGTGATTAGCGAGTTCATGTCCCGCCTCAAAAATAGCTTTCGTGGCTTTATTGTTGTCCCGAACATTCTGCCCAATTACAAAAAAAGTTACTTTTACGTTAAGTTTTTCTAAAACCGAAAGCATAGCGGCAGTGCCGCCATTTTCGCTAACATCGCAAGGACCGTCATCAAAAGTTAAAGCGATATATTTCATTTAAGAGTTTTTTTCAGCGGCACTTATAATGTCCGCGACTACAGGTTTTTCCCTGTACTGTTCGTCAAACAACAATGGCCAGTTTTTTCTTTCCTTTACGGGGAAATTGTCAAGCCATGTATAGTTATCCGCAATGCCCCATGTTGTAATATTTTTGACGCATGGATATTCGCAAGCGGCGGCAAATATTTCTCTGTAACGCTGAGATTGCTGTTCTTTCCTGTCTTCAGGCGCTGTAGAAAAAAATTGGGCTTTTTCTCTTGCCTCGCTCCATTGATAAACAGAAATATCAACCTCTGTCAATTCTATTTCAAGCCCAAGTGATGAATAACGTTCTATCGCGTTACGCAAAGTTTTTTCATCGGGGAAATTGTAATACCAGTGTCCCTGAATACCCACCCTGTCAACAGGAATGCCCGCGTCCAAAAGCCCTGAAAGAAAACGAATCGAAGCATCCATCTTTGGACCTGATTCATTATTATAATCATTGTATACAAGTTTTACTTTTGGACATGCTTCTCTCATACGCTTAAAAGCAAACTCATAAACTTCCTTTCCGCAGATTTTATACCAATCACTGAGACGAAATCCGTTTTCATCGCCGTTGTCAACATCAATCGCTTCATTTAACACATCCCATGAAGCAACAATGTCACCGTAACGCTTGGTAACAGATGCGATATGATCCTCAAGCCGCTTAAACAATATACTTTTTGAAGCGCTTTCATTTCCTTCAAGAAACAGCCACGGCGGATTTTGATTATGCCAGACCATTACGTGACCGCGCATTTCAATGTTGTTTTCCCGTGCGAAATCCGCGATAAAATCACTCTCTTCCCAGTTAAATTGGTCTTCCTTAGGATGAATGGGACCAAATTTCATGGAATTTTCAGGCGTTATAGAGTTAAAATGCCTACGGATTATATCAACCGCTTCTTTTTGTTCAAGCAAATAGCGGTTTACAGCGGCTCCTATTTTGCACGAATTACCAAATGCATCTTTTAAACTTTTATTCATATATCAATCATTATAAAAAATATCTCGATTTAACATAGGTAAATTGTACTATACCCAATATACGGAAAATATGTTAGGAATTTACCATGGCAAGAAGCGGAAATATAAAAGTGTTAATTGTCGATAATCATCCGGTGTTCAGCCTTGGGCTTTCTACCCTGCTTAACAGTTATCATAAATTCAATGTTGTCGGAACAACTTCAAACGCGGACGAAGCGCTGACAATTGCAGAAAAAGAAGAGCCAAAACTCGCGATTGTAGAAATCCGTCTTGGTAAAGAGAACGGCATGGATATAATTTCAAAACTAAAAGACCTTAATCCTGAAATTGTAATACTGGCGTTATCCATTCATGACGAACGCTTTTATTCGGAGCGGCTTCTTCGCCTTGGCGCACGCGGTTTTCTTATGAAGACTTCCCCTCCCGATGACATTATGGAAGCAATCTTCACTATTCTGGACGGAAAAGTTTATTTAAGT
Source organism: Treponema sp. (assembly GCA_031254315.1). GTDB lineage: Bacteria > Spirochaetota > Spirochaetia > Treponematales > Breznakiellaceae > WQXQ01. The sequence goes on along the minus strand of JAIRUQ010000013.1, from coordinate 55,847 downwards.
GAAAACGAAAGAGAGCGAATTTTTCAGGCGATGACCGGTGGAAATATGCAAGGTTCAAAAGACGGCTCTCTATCTATACAAAAACTTTCTAACCGCGAACTTCAAGTATTTTCACTTATCGGGAAAGGGTTCGGTACAATTGAGATTGCGTCCAGACTTAATTTAAGCACAAAAACTATTGACACCCACAAAGAGCACATGAAATTAAAACTCCACTGCGCAAGTTCGCAGGAGTTAAGACAACAGGCGATAGAATGGTCGAATAACAATATCAACACATAACTATTGAGTGATCCTTATCTCATCAAACCAAATCGTACCCGGCAATGCTGAGTGTTCGGCGACAAATTCAAGCCGTTCTATATATCTCCATGAAAACTCACCTTTTGGCTCAACCCACCTTTGTGTTGAACTAATCCATGCTCCGTGTTCTGTCATCTGCGAAAGAGGTATGCGAATAGTATGCCAATTTCTGTCCGCAGGAATCATACTTTGATCTATCGTATAACGTATTCGCCACGGAGTAGACGATGAACTTTCAGTATTCAAGAAACGTACATCGAAGTTCGCAGGACGGTCTACCCTTGCCATGAATTCCAAATAATAGCCGTTTTCCGCAAGGTAGCGAAAATCCATTTTTGAAGCATCAAAAGAAAAATAAAAAGCGTTGTATTGAGACGCATTTGCCCAGCGGATAGCGAATTGTCCCCGCGCCTGATTTGTATCATAAAGACTGAAATCTACATTATCGCCCCAGGAGCCCGCGCTTACATAATTACGGTTTGGATAATCATCAAATATAACAAAACCTGTATTAAACTGTTCTTCCGTGCGCTGAATTTGCGCGGGAGGAGTAAAACCCATTGCGCGTACCACTTCTGTATTTAAGTCGTAATTAAAATTTCCGTTTCCTGAATTAAATACGCCAAACCCGCCGTAATAATCCCAGCTTGCCCGCGAAATATTGCGCTTATCAAGAGCGTTAGACACAACTTCATACCATTTTACGCGATCAGCTGGCGGGCTTTGTATCATAAACACGCCAAACTCTCCGCAAAATACAGGGACATTACGTTCTCTGGAAAAATTTACAACTCTGTCAAGAGAGTTATAAAGCGCGGTAGGGGATGCGGCTATTCTATAACCATTAATAGCGTTTTCAAGCCAAGTGCCAATTAAATTAGCGGGTACTCTTGGCATTCTTTTTGGATCATAAGGGAACGGTACGCCGGAAAGGTTTCCCATAGACGGCTCGCCCCATGTCGCTCCCTGATGCGTAAAGACATGCGGATCATAAAAGTGAAAAGTATATATCAGTTTGGAATCGGCATATACAGGCAGGGCTAAAAGTTTACGGATTGAATTGTAATCGGTTCCGCCTACTATAATAAAATGTTTTTGATCTATACGGCGGATTGCTTCTACTGTTCTCCCCTGAATATTTCCCCAGAGGGTATCATCAATGCCGTGGGGTTCATTTAAAATCTCATAAATTACATAATCACTTCGGTTTCGATAACGCCGTGCAATTTGTTCCCATACAGGAATGAGAACTCTATCAATATCATTACTTGTAGCACGTACAGGATCAAAAGAATGGTTGTCTATGATGATGTAAATTTCGTATTTTTCAGCCCAGCTTACCGCTTGATCAAGAAATTGCAGGAACAGCGTATCAAGCGTATAATTAGGCGCACCGCTTGTCATACTGTGCATTCTGATTGGCAGTCTGATCACATCAACTCCAAGGCTTTTTACATCTTTAAAATCCTGCTCTGTATACCTTGTAAACGGAATGCTTCCCGCAGAAAACGATTCAAACCACTGAGAAAAATTCACTCCCTTTGAAAATGGCGCTGAAATGACAGCCGCCTGTACATCTTGTTCCGTATAATCCTCCGTTTTATATTCCGTACTATTACATGCAAAAAAAACCACTGCAATAATTAAAAACAATTTATTCTTCATAACAATACTCCTACATATACTTGAAGATGTGGACTATCCAAGAAGAAGAATAAACCACGGAGGACACGGCGTTCTGATGTGTTTTTGCTTCTTTCTCCGTGAACTCCGTGTCCTCCGTGGTAAAATTCTTAATTCCTAGACATTTCCTATTATATCAATATCTGTCGTTTTATGGAAGATACTGACTTTTAACACTTAAAACCAATTGTTTTAACAAGTTCAGTGTTTAGCTCTTCAGGAAATTTTGCTCTTCCCTGTGCTTTATTAAACAAACCAAAACCGCCAAAATAATCCCAGCATGTCCATGTAATATTCCGTTTGGCAAATTCTTCGCATATAAATTTATACCATTTAATACGATCTTCTGCCGGGCTTTGATTCATAAACACTCCAAACTCTCCGCAAAAAACAGAAGCATTTCGCTCTTTAGAAAAAGAGGACACCTTATCCAAGGTCGCCGATAGAACAGACAACTTTGAATCATGCTCGTAGTTGTTAAGGGAAACCTCTACCCATGTTCCCTTAAAAGTTTCATGAATCGGCGGAATACTTTCTTTTGCCCCGGGAAACGGAAGACCGCTAAGAGGCGCGAGTGAGGGCTTATTCCATGTCGCGCCCTGATGTGTAAAAATATGAGGGTCATAAAAGTGAAATGTATAAAGCAGATTTTTTTCCTTATAAACGGGAATACTAAACAATTTTTCGATTGAATTATAATTAATGCCGCCAACAATGATTATATGCTCTTTATCGATCTTTCTTATCGCTTTTATCGCCGCAAGCTGAATCTTACCCCACCGCTCATCGCTGATACCATGCGGCTCATTCAAGATTTCATATATTAAATAACTACTCCTGTTCTTATAACGCTTCGCTACTTGTTCCCAAACAGGAATGAGTATTTTATCAATATTAACATCTGTTGGGTTTACAGGATGAAAAGAATGGTTATCGACAATAAGATAGATTTGATATTTTTCAGCCCAATCCAAAACCGTGTCGAGGTATTTTAACAATTCTGGTTCAAGGGTATGCTTTTTGTCGCCAAGGGTAAAGTTATGAAAAGCAACCGGAAGGCGGATAACATCGCCGCCAAGGCTTTTTAGATCGGCAAAATCCTGCTCTGTAAATTTATCGAAGACAATATCATTAAAGGTGCGAGATTCAAACCATTTTGAAAAATTCACCCCTTTTGAAAATGGAATTACCGTCGGCATTTTTCCCTCCCAATCTCAATTTTATCTATTTTATTATATATCAATAAATGATAAAATCAAGCCATGGAATTAAGTTACCGTAATCCGATATTAAGCGGTTTTTACCCCGACCCTTCAATTTGCAGGGCAGGCAATGATTTCTATCTTGTTACTTCGACATTTGCCTATTTTCCCGGGATTCCAATTTTTCACAGTACCGACCTTATTCACTGGAAACAAATAGGAAACGCGATTGACCGTCCCGGTCAGCTTTGTTCTGACGGGAATCAGATTTCACAGGGATTGTTTGCGCCGACTATCCGTGAAAATAAGGGAATATTTTATATTCTTTGCACTTTAATCAGTGGAGGAGGGAATTTTATCATTAGCGCTAAAACTCCTGCCGGTCCCTGGTCGGACCCTGTCTGGCTTACCGGCGCGGACGGAATAGACCCTTCGATTTTTTTTGATGACAACGGTAAGGTTTGGTACTGCGGCACTCACCCCGCTCCCGAAGGAGAAGCATATCCGGGTAATTATGAAATATACATTCGTGAAATCGATATTTCTCTTTTAGAAAAAGGAAAAAATCCCCTGATAGGTGAAAACATCGGCATTTGGCGCGGTGCGTTACGTGACGTTATCTGGCCCGAAGGACCGCATATTTATAAAATTAACGGCTGGTATTATCTTTTACACGCCGAAGGGGGAACCGGCATTGATCACGCGGTATGTGTAGCAAGGGCGAAGGATATACACGGTAAATGGGAAGGGAAGAAAAGTAACCCTATTCTGACGCACAGACATCTTGGAAGAAACGCGGAAATTATCAATGTTGGGCATGCCGACATTGTTGATGACGGTAAGGGGAACTGGTGGATGATACATCTTGCCTCCCGTCAATTTGACGGCGTATGCCCCCTTGGGCGTGAAACTTTTATGGTTCCGGTCTATTGGGAAGACGAGTGGCTTTGCGTCGCTACAAAATCGGGGCTTGTTGAAGATCAGATAACGGTCAATATAGAAAGTGAACTCATGAAATCTCCGCAGTGGAGTTTAGAGCCGTCCTGCGACCATTTTAGCGAAAAACTTCCTATTCACTGGCTGACTTTAAGAATGCCAGCCGATGAAAAGTTACGCGCATTCAGCTTAAAAGAAAGAGCAGGCGTGTTAAGGCTCTTTACAAAACCGCAGACAATACGCGAAAAAGAGCACCTCGCTTTTGCCGGAAGAAGGCTTAGGCATAAAAACTGGGCGTTTTCCGTATCTTTGGAATTTCTGCCAAAAACAAACATGGAAACAGCGGGAATAGTTTTACTCCAAAACGAGGACTGGAATTACCGTTTTGAAATATTCTCTTCTTCCAGCGGCGTTTCTTTGCGGCTCATAAAAGCGGCAGGCTCCTCTGATGAAATAATCGCCTCTACGGAAGTTCCTTCACTCCCCTCCCCTCTTGTTTTATCCGTTATCTGCGAAGAAATGAAACTTGCTTTTTTTTACGGAAAAGATCAATATTCACTTATACGGTTCGCGGACGGCATTGACGCCCGTATTCTAAGCACAGAATACGCGGGCGGCTTTACCGGAACATTGGCGGGAGTTTTCGCGAGCGCAAACGGCACAAATACCGGAAATTTCGCCGATGTTTTTTGGGCTGAATACAGGGGACTGAATGAATGATCTGAATCTATCGCCATTTATAAGCTCTGGGATGATAATTCAAAGGGAAGCGAACTTTCCGGTTTGGTCATCCAAGGAGACAACCGTCTCCTTTTTGGGTAAAACATACAACTCGCAAAATGTTGACGGAAAATGGCTCGTAACCCTTGAGCCCGCGAAAGCAGGCGGTCCCTTCGAGATGGAAATTGTCTGCGATAATTCTTCCGTCAAAATAGCGGACATTTACATAGGAGATGTTTGGCTATGTTCAGGGCAGAGCAATATGGAGATGGCGATGAACCGCCTTCAGGACGATTTTCCCGAAGAATGGAAGTTAAAAGATTTCCCTTTAATTAGGCAATTTAAGGTTAATCAAGAATGGGATTTTTCCGCTCCACGCGAAGAATTATCAGGCGGCTGTTGGCTTAGAGCGTCGGCTGAAACACTCCATGAGTTTTCAGGGACTGCGTGGTTTTTCGCGAAAAAACTCTACGAAAAGTACCGCATCCCTATTGGGCTTGTAAATACGGCATGGGGCGGCACTCCTGTTGAAGCGTGGATGAGCGAGGACGCTCTTTCTTCGTTTCCCGGAAAAATTGCCGAAGGCAGACAGTACGCCGATACCGCCAAGCGCGAAGAAATTACAAATACAACAAATTCCGCTATTCAAAAATGGGAAGAAGAATTAAAAACTAATGACACAGGGCTTGCTGAATCTTGGCAAAATCCGCAGACAGATATTTCAAGCTGGAATGATATAAAATTACCGGATGATTTTGCGTCAACGGGGCTTTCAAATTTTTGCGGCGTAATTTGGCTCGCGAAAGAATTTAAAGCGTCATCTTCCTTCGCTTCTAAAAATTCAAAACTCTGGCTTGGCACTATTACAGATGCCGACACGGTTTATGTAAACGGCGTTGAGACAGGAAACACAGGCTACCGTTATCCGCCGCGCAAATACATCCCCGCCGAAATAATTGTAAAGGGAAAAAATCGCATCGTTATCAGAGTTACATGCAACAACGGCGAAGGCGGAGTTACAAAAGGCAAACCTTTCTGTATATTTACAGATAACGAATCGGTTAAATTATCAGGAGTATGGAAATACAAAACAGGAGCGATCTGTTCCGCGCGTCCGCCTGAATTTTTCTTTCAACGTCATCCAATGGGAAACTACAACGCGATGATCGCCCCTGTGTTAAAATTCCCTTTTAAGGGCGTTATCTGGTATCAGGGCGAATCAAACGATTCCGATCCCAATGATTACGCGCAGTTATTCAAATTGATGATTCAAGACTGGCGGAAAAAAAATAAAAACGAAGTGTTGCCTTTCCTCTTTGTCCAACTGCCAATTTGGAAACTCCCTTCCGATAACGACGAAAAGTCATCTTGGGCGATTATCAGAGAGGCGCAAAAAGACGCGTTGGCTCTCCCCGCCACCGGAATGGCGACAGCTCTTGATCTGGGTGAATGGAACGATTTACATCCTCTTAACAAAAAGGATGTGGCTTACAGGCTTTTCCTCACGGCAGAAAAAACATTATTCGGCGTAAATAATTCATCGCCAGGACCAACATTATCATCCTTCCAATTGCAAAAAAATAATATATTATTGTATTTTGAAAATTGCGGTATGGGTTTAACCATTAAAGCTCCTCTTTATTCTCTGAAAATATGTGAGCCTACAGAACCAAATTCAAATGTATATGTCAGCGTTACCACAGATGATGGACAGGTGCGTCTGCCGGCAAAAATTAAAGGGAAAAATGTTATTTCTGTTGATATTTCCGCTATAAAAGGAGCGAAAAAACTTTTATACGCATGGGCGGATAACCCGCGTGACAGGCAATTATTTAATAAGGATGGGCTTCCCGCCCTTCCCTTCAAAATAGAACTAAATAAAGGAGAAACAAATGTTTGACGCGGAAAAAACAAAGGACGCGCTTGTACAATGGATACGCGATTATTTTGAAAAAAACGGAGGCGATTGCCATGCCGTGATAGGCATCAGCGGCGGAAAGGACAGCTCTACTGTTGCCGCTCTTTGCGTACAGGCACTTGGGGTAAAAAGAGTTTACGGGGTACTGATGCCACAGGGGCAGCAGGGAGACATCGGTTATTCGCGTGAACTTGTCGCTCACCTTGGAATAGAACACACTGAAATCAATATTAAAGACAGCGTAGACGCTCTTCTGTCTTCCATAAAAGAAGGCTCTCTTTCACCTAACAGGCAGGCGCTGGTAAATATTCCCGCGAGGATCAGAATGACAACGCTCTACGCCGTATCCGCGATTATAAACGGACGAGTAGCCAATACCTGTAACCTCAGCGAAGACTGGGTCGGTTACGCCACAAAGTACGGCGACGCGGCAGGGGACTTTAGCCCCTTGTCCCATCTGACCTGCGCGGAAGTAAAAGCGATTGGCGGAATACTGTTACCCGCAAAATTCCCCGAAAAAACACCTGAAGACGGTCTTTCAGGTCTCAGCGATGAAGAAAATCTTGGCTTCACTTATGATGTGCTTGACAAGTATATCCGCGAAGGTATTTGCGAGGATCAAAAGGTCAAGGAAAAAATTGATAGGCTTCACCAAATGAATATTCATAAACTTGAGTTGATGCCGAGTTTTAAGCCTTGAGAAAAGGAAGAGAGAAGAAGATCAACCACGGAGGACACAGAGAACACAGAGGAAGAGAAAAACAGTGTTTAGAAAGCGGAGAGCATGTATTAAAGGGGCAAAGGAGTAAAATCATATTATGAAATCTTATAAAATAGCTGTTATTTTACTTTCATTATTCTTTATTACCGCGTGTTTTTTACTTATATATAATATATCTGAAAATAAAAAGATCACTGAAATGAATAAACAATTAGTAGATTTAATGTTATATTATACTAATGACAGTAAAAATATAGAAGAAAACATAATAAATAATAATGTTTTGAATAAAGAAGAAATAAATTTCCCTCCTGAATTATTATGGTGGATAAACGAAGTAAAAAAAGCAAATAAAAATATAGAAATTAATAATTTCACATTGGGCGGAACAGAAATAATAAATTTTAATAATTCCCATCAAAGAGAATTAACTTATCCTGTTTTTATGAGGTGGAATTATTCGGGAAATACAATCGGATACTATGATTATAATCGTACACAACCAAAAAGGTTAGCATCAGGAAAATACACTATTGGCGGTGATTTTGATGATGTAAGCACATTATTATTAGCTGATAGAAGCGGAAATGTCTTTTTCGGTGAAGATTGGGGTATTAGTAGCGGCTTAAACGCTATTTGTTGGCTGACAGATACAGTCTTAATAGCCGTTGGAATTTATGTTAATACTAACGTTATAGTTAATGATGAGGCAAAAATTGATTTATTTATTTTAAACTATAAAATAAATAACAATAATAAAACTGTTGAAAAAACAACATATTTTTATGATAATGCTTTTGATAATAGTGATAGATGGTTTATAAGATTAAATTGGTTTGAACATCGTAGCGATTATTTTGAAATAAGATAAATACTATTGAAAAAATAACAATTATTTGTTATTATAAATTTTTATAAATTGGAGGAACTATTTTATGAACAAGAAAACGATTTGTTTTATCGTGTTAATTTTTGTTTTGTTGGCGCTTGTGGCTTGTAACCGTCGTCAGCAAAACCAAAACCGGCAAGAAATCTCTCAAATTCAACAAGAAATCGGACAAGAAATTGAACAGGTTCAGGAACAAGTTCCCATACAATATAACAGCGAAGATGATTTCAGGTGGCAAAGAGAAGGTGATGGTATAATAATCACAGGGTATATAGGGAGCAATATGAATGTAAATATTCCTCCGCAAATACAAGGATTGCCTGTTACTGGGATTGGTAATAATGCATTTAGAGATGGGGATTGGGAAGGTGAACATCCATCAGCAGTATGGATCTCAAAATATCAGCTTACGAGCGTAACCATTCCATACGGTGTTACTAAAATAGGAGATGGTGCATTTAGAGATAATCAATTAACCAATATAATAATTCCGGACAGCGTTATTGAAATCGGAGGGTTGGCATTTGCAGGTAATCAACTTATCAGCGCAACTCTCCCCAATGGCATCACTTACATCAGATGGGAAGCATTTGCAGGAAACCGACTAACCAACATAACCATTCCAAACAGTGTTATTCAAATCGATGAATGGGCATTTGCAGGAAATCGACTAACCAATATAACCATTCCAGACAACATTACTAAAATAGAAGGTGGTGCATTTTCCGGCAATGACCTTACCACCGTAATCATTGGTAAAAATGTTACGCTTTGGTTTGACGTTCGGGCAATAGATTATACCGGAGGATTTGGTTCCGAATTTGCCGAATTCTATAAGAGCCAAGGAAGCAGAGCCGGGACTTACACCTATAGTAATGGTCAATGGAATGTACAATTAAGGTAAAGTAATGAGCCTCCGCGAAGCAGAGCTCCGCGGTATCTTAAACGTTGAGTTATATCAAGCGGAGGCTCGTTCGAGAGGAAATTTATTATACCGTCTGGATTAATACCAAACCTTAAAATGTCTTGATTTGTTTCAACCGGAGCAGAGCTCCGGGGTATTAAACCAGACTTTCGAATAAAAAAGCCAATCCCCACCCACCCCATATATAGGGATGTATATATGCCCCCTATTCAGAAATGTATGCTGATTAAAATACTTGAGGGGTTTGTAGATGCCGCGCAAGCGGCTTCCATAGGCAAAAATGTCGTGCTCCGCCACGGCATTTTTTGCCCTGACAGGCCCCCAATAAAACCTTAAAAAGCATACATTTCTAAAGAGCCGAGACATTAAAAACCTAGCAGTATCAATCTAATAGCATCTCCCCCCTCTTTCATGCGATAATTCCCCATGGAACAGATCATTCTCGCTTCCGGCTCTTTACGGCGGCAGGAATACTTCAAACTTCTTGGACTGCCCTTCTCTGTTGTACCTGCCGATATTGACGAAAGCGCTACTACCCAAACAGACCCAATAGAGCTTACCCGTGAACTTGCGGTAAAAAAAGTAGAAAAAGTTCTCAATGAAATAAAAGACAATCCGCCGTGGATTTTCGGCGCGGACACCGTTGTCGCTATTAACAACAAAATCCTCGGAAAGCCTTATGACCGTGATAACGCTTTCGCTATGCTGTCCGAGCTTTCGGGGAGCCTTCATCAGGTGATAACTTCCATCGCCCTTTACAACGGCAGGGAAAAGAAAATCGACTGCAGAACCGCTTGTTGTACGGTTCATTTTGCCGCCCTTTCAAAAGAAGAAATTGAGCGCTATCTTGAAAGCGGTGAATGGCAGGGGGTAGCGGGCGCTTACCGTATTCAGGGGCTTGCGGGCTGTTTTGTCGAGAAAATCGAGGGCTGTCCAAGTACGGTTGTGGGCTTGCCATTGCGCGAGTTTTATGTCATGCTTAAAGATAACGGCTGTCCATTCGGAGCTTGAGCTTCGGGCGGCTGAATTTCCGCCAAAATGGGAAACCACTTTTGGTGAGATATAGTGACGGATGGAGATGTCCAAGAATAAGAATTTCACCACGGAGAACACGGAGAACACGGAGAAAGAGGCAAAAGCACATCAAAACTCCGTGTCCTCCGTGTCCTCCGTGGTTTAATATTCTTTTCGGACAACCTCCAATGTTAGGAGGAAAACTTGGCTGTTGTAACCATGAAGAATCTCCTGGAATCAGGAGTACATTTCGGCCATCAGGTGAAACGCTGGGATCCGCGTATGAAAAAGTACATTTTCGCGGAACGAAACGGCATTCACATCATCGACCTGCAAAAGACAATACAGGCTATCAAAGATGCCTATGACGCGGTGCGGAAAACCGTCGCGGCGGGAAAAACAGTCCTTTTTGTAGGAACAAAAAAACAAGCCCAACAGGCTGTTCAAAAAGAAGCGGAACGTTGCGGTATGTTCTATGTAAACAACCGCTGGCTCGGCGGTATGCTTACAAATTTCGTAACCATTAAAAAATCGCTGTTGCGTCTAAAAAAACTTGAAAAAATGGAAGTTGACGGAACTTTCGAAAATCTCACAAAAAAAGAAATCGCGTCCCTCGGTAAAGAACGTATCAAGCTCCAAAAAAACCTCGGCGGAATCAAAGAAATGAAAGAACTTCCGGGCATTCTTTTTATCATCGACACACGCAAAGAAGGGATCGCTGTCGCCGAAGCGCAAAGACAGGGCATTCCCGTTGTCGCGGTTGTTGACACAAACTGTAACCCCGAAGGCATTGATTACCCAATTCCCGGCAACGATGACGCGATTAGGGCGATTACCCTTTTCACCCAGATCGTCGCAAATGCCGTAGTAGAAGCCGATAACGAAGTTGGCTTGAAGATTATCGAAACTCTCGGCGACGAGGATGAAGATATGGAAGGATTGTTAACCGACACGTCCATGAAAGAAGAAGACATGGAAATCGATATCGACAAATACACAACCGAAGAGGCTTACAGAGCCGCGAAAGAAGATGAAATAGTCGAAGAAGAAGAGCCCGCCACTCAGATTCATGTTGATGTTGATAAAGTTTATGAAGATGAATAAGGAGAAAAATAATGGCTGATATTAGCGCTAGTGATGTAAAAAAACTCCGGGAAAAAACCGGAGCAGGTATGATGGAATGTAAAAACGCGCTCGTTTCTACAGAAGGCGATTTTGCCAAAGCTGAAAAACTTCTCAAGGAGAAAGGTCTTGCCGCTCTTGAAAAAAGAGCGGGACGAGCGACAAATCAGGGAAAGATTTTTGTAAAAGCAAAAGATGACGGCTCAGTAATCGCGTTAGTTGAACTTAACGCCGAGACAGACTTTGTCGCGAGAAACCCCGATTTTATCGCCCTTGGCGGAACAATAGCCGACAAAGCCCTCAAAGACGGAATAACAGAGCCAAACGATGAGCTTAACGGCATGGTGCAGGAACTCGCCACAAAGATCAGGGAAAATATGGGGCTTAAGCGGCTCTGTCTTGTAAAAGCGTCTTCCAACGAATATCTTTCACAGTATATTCACGGAGACGGAAACATAGGCGTTGTCGTAAAATGCGAATCCGACAAACCGGAAATTTTCAAAAATGAAGATGTAAAATCTTTTATTTTTTCACTCGCGTTGCACATAGCGGCGTTTAATCCTACAGCGATTGATCGCAGTAAAATCGATCAAGGATGGCTCAAGGAACAGGAAGGAATTTTCCGCACACAAATGGAACAGGACGAAAAACTCAAAGGCAAACCGGAAAATGTACTGGCAGGAATTCTTCAGGGCAAAACAAACAAATTCTTGAGCGAAATATGTCTTATGGAACAAGGTTATGTTAAAGACGAAAAAATGACCGTGGCGAAAGCCGTTGAAGAATGCGCGAAAAAATCAGGAGCAAAACTTACGGTAAGCGATTATGTTTACTACAGAGTAGGCGCGGAGTAATTTATGCAGGATGTTATTTCTTCTAACGAAGATCGAATGAAAAAGACACTGGCAAGCCTTAAAGAAGGTTTTGCCTCTCTTAGGACAGGGCGGGCTTCGGCATCGCTATTCGATAGAATTCGTGTGGACGCTTACGGAGAAAAATCTCCCCTTAATCAGGTAGCGAATATCGCCGTCCCTGAGGCGAGGCTGATTGTCATTCAGCCGTGGGATAAGAGTCTTATCACAGAAATAGAAAAGGCAATCCGTTCTTCGGAGCTTTCTCTAAATCCGTCCAATGACGGCAAAGTTATCCGCATATCAATTCCGCCGCTTACAGAAGAAAGGCGCAAAGAGCTTGTAAAGCTGGCGAAAAATCAGGCGGAACAGTCAAGGGTATCGGTTCGCAACATTCGCAGAGACGGTAATGAAGAGCTAAAAAAACTTCTTAAAGACACAAAAATAACCGAAGATGACGAAACAAAAGGCGCGGATGATCTTCAAAAACTTACAGACAATTACATCAATCAGATTAACAAAGTGCTTGAAGAAAAAGAAAAAGAAATAATGGAAGTATAATGGAGAAAGGCATCCCTGCTCATATAGGCATCATCATGGACGGCAACGGACGCTGGGCTCAACAGCGCGGGCTTGTAAGGACGCAGGGACACCTTGAAGGATTAAAAGCCGCCAAGCGAATTGTAAAAGCGGCAAGCGTCCTCGGCATAAAGTATTTAACGCTTTACGCCTTCTCAACTGAAAACTGGAAACGTACAGCGGAAGAGGTGGGGTTTATTTTGGGTTTGGTAAAACAGTATTTGCGCGCGGAATTTGATTTTAGCAGACAAAATAAAATTCGAGTGCGCCACGCGGGAGACTTCTCGGTTTTGCCGCCTGACATTCAAAAAGAAATTTCAGACTCAATCGCTAACACGGCGGATTTTGACGGAATGCAGGTTATACTCGCCATTAATTACGGCGGCAGGGACGAGATTGTACGGGCGCTCAAAAAATTCGCGCTTGCCAATCAGGAAGCAGACAAAATCAGCGAAAATGATATTTCATCATATCTTGATAATCCCGATATTCCCGACCCTGATATGATAATACGAAGCGCGGGAGAATACAGAACAAGCAATTTTCTCCTCTGGGAAGGAGCCTATTCTGAATTGTATTTTTCTGATAAACTCTGGCCTGATTGGGATAAAGAAGATTTGGAAACCGCTATTTTGGATTTTCAAAAAAGGGACAGGCGTTACGGTGGTGTAAAGGCATGAAAAAAATAATAGAACGATTATTAATGTTTATAATAGCAGTGCCTGCGGTCATCGCTCTTGTTATCTTCATCCCCTATCACCATAACCTCGCGATGAATATAGTCGCCATTTTCCTTTCCGGAATCGGAGCGCTTGAATTATCTTCGATGCTGAAGAAAAAAAATATTTTCATTACAAAGGTTGAAAGTTTTATCTATGGAATACTCGCCCCCCTCTCACTTACGCTCCATATAAGTTTTAATTTGCCTGAATGGATAGTCCCTACTTTTGTAATGGCAGGCGTGGGCTGGGCGTTGCTTTCGGGAGTATTTTCCCGTTCGGCGGAAATCGAAAACGCCGTAAATAAAGTTATTGGCGGATTTTCTCTGCTTGTCTATCCGGGCTTTTTTATGTACTGGCTGATAAAAATGAACGTCTGGGAAAATAATTACGCGATCCTTATATTCCTATTGATAACATTCGCTACTGATTCACTTGGATGGTTTTTTGGATCGTTATTCGGTGAGAAAAACCGAGGAATAATCGCCGTAAGCCCAAATAAAAGCATCGCCGGTTTTATCGGCGGAATTCTTGGCTCTGTCATTGTTCCCGTCTGCGCTGTGTTGATCTATTCGGGAGTTTTTCCCTTAAGTGAAGAAGCCCCTCTTTCAAATTTAATTCTCATTTCGCTTATAATCGGTTTTTGTACGGGAATTGCCGCCGCCCTCGGCGATCTCGCGGAATCCGCTATTAAAAGAAGCTGTGATTTTAAGGATTCGGGAAATTTAATGCTTGGAAGAGGCGGCATTCTTGATTCAATTGATTCTATCGTTGTCGCCGCTCCTGTATTTTATTTCCTTTATTGTCTTTTTATTTAACTATGAAAAAACGAATAGCGCTCCTTGGAGCGACCGGCTCAATCGGGAAAAGTTCAGTCGATATAATTTTAAGGGACAAAGAAAACTTTGAAGTCGTCCTTTTAGCCGCTCGCTCCAGCCGCGAAAAACTTGACGAGTTGTCAAAACTCTTCCCTTCCGCCGTTTGTGTGCTAACGGAAGAAAAAGACGGTACGCAAAAACTCCTTTCCGCTATTTCCAACGTCAAAGCGGACATAACAATAAACGGCATATCGGGAGCGGCAGGTTTCCAGCCGTCTCTCGCGGCGATTGAAAGCGGCTCTCATTTAGCGCTTGCCAATAAGGAGACCATTGTCATGGCAGGAAAGTTAGCCGTCCGTCTGGCAAAAGAAAAAAATGTAAACATTATTCCTGTAGATTCTGAACATTCGGCGATTTTTCATTTACTGCGCTACTTTGCCGCTCATAATACCGGCGCGGTAAGCGAGATAATACTAACCGCTTCGGGAGGTCCCTTTAGAAACTTGAGCTTGCAAGAGATGGAAAAAGTGACGGCGCAGGACGCTCTCTCTCATCCCACTTGGAAGATGGGGCAAAAGATAACGATTGATTCCGCTTCTATGGCGAATAAAGGTCTTGAGGTAATAGAAGCAAATGTCTTTTTCAATACGCCTGTTGATAAAATAAAAACTGTTATCCATCCGCAGAGTATTGTCCATTCGATGATACGCCTCTGTAACGGAGCCGTTTACGCTCAGCTTTCAAAGCCCGATATGCGCAATCCCATTCACGACGCTATTTATTACCCTGAAACAACTCCGTTAACCCTTGAGCCGCTTGATTTCGATTCCCTCACTCTGGAGTTTTCAAAACCTGACACGGAAAAATTCCCGATGCTCAAACTTGCCTACGAAGCCGCGAAACTTGGCTGTCTTTATCCATGCGCCTATAACGCCACCAACGAAACGGCAGTTACCGCTTTTCTGGAGCGAAAAATCGGTTTTTTGGATATACCGCGAATAACGGAAAGCGTCTTACAGGCGGATTGGAATTGCTCCAAGATTGATAAAGACACTGTATTAAACGCCGACAAAAACGCGAGACAGAGGGCTTTTTCTTATCTATAAAATTATGATATAATAAATAAGGATTTTTTATGTTAATTGTAAAAATTTTACTGGGGCTTTTTGGTCTTGGAATAGTGGTATTTTTTCATGAGCTTGGGCATTTTCTCGCCGCGCGTCTTGTCAAAATAAATGTAGAAGCGTTTTCAATAGGATGGGGAAACCCGCTCCTAAAAAAGAAAATTGGGGATGTTGAATACCGTATCGGAATGTTTCCCGTCGGCGGCTACTGCAAAATGCAGGGAGAGTCTGATTATAAAGAAGCATGGGAAAATATGAACAAGGGCGTAATGCCTGAAAAAGGCTCTTTTCTTGCCGCAAGCCCGGCGGCAAGAATACTTGTCTCTTTCGCCGGTCCTTTTTTTAATTTGCTCTTTGCCGTCGTTTTGCTTTCCTTTATTTGGGGCTTTGGCTTTGAAGTTCCAACTTTTGACAACAAAATAGTTCTTGCCTCAGAATTAAAGCCGGGTGAAGTTTATCCTGCCGATACATCAGGTTTAAAGACAGGCGACCGTATTATTCAAATAAACGGACAGAACATTTCCTACTTCCATGAATTACGCGAAATTTTCGCCTTAAACCCTGACAAGTCTCTGACTGTTACAGTCGAAAGGGACGGACAGATTGTTAATCTGCAAGTTACTCCCGCTCTTGAAAAATCAACCGGAGCGGGGAAAATAGGGGTCTCTTACTGGGCTGACCCTGTAATTGGAGATGTAATTGATGGCAGTTCCGCCGCCAAAGCCGGTCTTCTACCCGGCGACATTATCATATCAGCTAACGGGGAGAATATACGCAACAGCGTAGACTTTTCAAATATTATAGGATCAAAGCCCGACACGCTTACCCTTGTTTTTGAGCGTAATGGCGCGCGGGAACAAGCTGAATTTACAGGTAAGGATTTGGAGGAGCTTCTTGGTTTTTCATGGTCTTATATAAGTTACCGCACGCCGAATCTTTCACTTCCTCAGGCTGTAGCAAAAGGCGTTTACGAGGGCTCCAGAACTGTCGTTATTTCTATAAAGAGCCTTGGGCTCCTTTTCAAGGGAATCGATCTTACACAGGCGGTTTCGGGACCCGCGCGCATAACTTACATGATGGGAGACATGGCGACTCAGGGTTTTGAGCAGGGGTTTGGAACAGGACTGCGCTCAATAGCGAACTTTATCGCTATTATTTCAATTCTCCTTTGCGTTATGAACCTTCTGCCCCTGCCAATTATTGACGGTGGCATGATAATCCTCTTCCTTGTAGAAATGATACGTGGAAAACCGGCGCACCCAAAAGCAATTGCCATATTCCAAACATGCGGCATGGTTATCATTTTTAGTTTGATGGTCTTTGCTTTGTTCGGAGACATACTGTTTTTTGTACGCGGAATATAGGAGGTATATAATGAAAAGAAACATTAACTGTCCTTGCGGAGCCAATTTTACAATTGAGTACGAAGAAGAAATCAATCTTGATAATGAAGAAAAGTATCTTGAACAAATATTTAACGGAACTTTTATGAGTTATAATTGTTCTTTTTGTGGAAAGAAGCACAAACCCGAATTAAAAATTACCGTTATCTGGAAATCAAAAAATCTAAAAATGAAAGTAATACCGGAGCTTGACCGTGGCGAGTTCTATCGAAATAAAAAAGAAGCCTCACAATTTGAAACTATTATCGGTTTTCCTGAAATGGCGGATCGCCTTGCCGTAATAAAAGACGATCTGGAGCCCGTAATTATCGAAACGTTAAAATCACTGCTTCTTGCCAAAGCCGCGGAAAATTATCCCGATAAGGATGTTAACGCGTGGTATTATGGCAAAGGTCCTTCCGGCATAGAATTTCATCTTGACGGAATTAAAGTGGACGAAGTAGCCGTGATGCGAATACCGATGGAAATGTATGAAAAAAAACTGGACGATTATAAAAAACGCCCCAAAAGCGATGTTTTTCCGTTGTTGAGGGTACGCTCATATTTGTCGGTTCAAAATATGTTACGACCAGATGCGCTAAAGTGAGCAATGAGGGGGCGGCGTACAAACAACATGCGGCAGTCTAGCTAATGAGCAATGAAGAGAAGAGTCAACACGCCAAAATATGCACAGCGTTTTAGCTGTGCGGATGAATAAGGTAATAACGGCACGCCGTTAAATAAATGTAGCCCAGATGAAAAATGCGCGAGGACTTTAGTCCGAGTAGCGCGCCTGAAGCGAATTGAAACGAATGAAGATCGATAAGAAGTGGGAAAAAGGAGCATAAAAATGAAAAAGACATTATTCTTTCTTTTTATCTTCTTTATCATTTTATCGAGTCACTTATTTGCGGAAGAACTTCAGTTTCGAGTACTGGAAAGAGCTAAATACATTCCTTTGCTTAATAATAGCTCAACACCGGTTCATTATCTGGAAAAAGACGATATTGTTACCTGCCATAATAGTATAAACTATTCTCAAGACTTAACTGAAGATTATTCTTTTTCTCTTGCAATTCGGTTATTAAAAGATGGCAGGGACTGGGACTACGTAACTGAGGCAGAAAAATTAATGCCATTAAATACGGTCGATACTTTTTCACAAAATATAGCTATAAATCATTCGAGGGATAACGAGGAACTTTGGGTTCCTTCGTATTATGCCGATGTATTGAGCAGTCAAACAAGAGATACACTTATCGGTTTTGAATCATACTGGCTTCCTTGGGAATCAATAGATGATTATACAGGTGATATACTGAATAACTGGTATATGAGTTATGGGCGTTATGGAATTAATTATTATGGTGAGGTTATGTTTTACAATGCAGTAATTCGTCTTACTATTACCAGATACTGCTTAATGATAAAAGAAATACAGAAAACCGCTTATGGGTACAATGTGATTTGTATTAGAGCTAACAGTAATACTGATCCTAAAGCTGGTTCTAATTTTAATTGGTCTTATGTAAAGGATAATGAGTATTTCTTACTGTTACTGAAAGAAGACGGTGATTATCTGGATTTGTATGTTAATAATTTTTTGCAAAGATTTGGCTCGCTTATAAAGGTTCGGCAAGAATTTGCAAAGCAGTTTGAATTATTGATAAAAACAAACACTTGTGATTTATCAAGAGTACAGTTTCCTCGTCGTGCGGACGGTAGTAGGGACTATTCACTTCCCACTCCTCATACTGTGGAAGAAATCCCTCCTCTTCTTGAAACCGATAATACCGCCGCCGAAGTAAGCCAAACGGACGATTTTATTCAAAGCGGCAAATCTTCACAATCACTTCCATTGTGGGCGTTAATTGCTATTATAGGCGGTGCGGTTGTGGTGGCTGGCGGCGTAGTGCTGTTTGTTGTAAAGCGAAAAAAGTAACGGAGAGGACTTCCCTCTTCCATTGCTCATTGGGAGAACACGCCGCACATTGTTACTGTGCCGCTCCCTCATTGCTCCCTGCTCATTGGCTAATCACGCCGCACATTGTTACTGTGCCACTCCCTCATTGCTCCCTGCACATTGGCTAATCACGCCGTGCATTGTTACTGCGCCGCCATCTCATTGCTCATTAGCTAATCACGCCGCGCCCTGTTACCGCGCCGCTCCCTCATTGCTCATTGGCTAATCACGCCGCACATTGTTACTGTGCCGCACCCTCATTGCTCAGGGCGCACTGCTCAGGCTAAAGCCTTCGCGCCCTTTTCATCTTAGTTACGTTTCTTGTGCGCCACGCCGTGTAGACTTATTCATCAGACACCGCTTGACGCGGTGCTTGCTTGGGCGCTAATCGTGTGCCGGGTTTTTCTTTACCTTCTTTATCGCTTGAGCTACCGCTTGTTTAACGCTGTTAGCGTAGGCTCGTTCGGTCATTGCCTGAGAAGCGTAAAGAGTGCCAAGAAGTGAAAAACGGTATAATGGTTTTACTCCATTTAACGCGATCGCGGCAATATCAACAATACATTCATTACAGCGGCACATATCCTCAGATTCGGACTTTAGCTGGTACTCCATTTCACGGATTACAAGAACCTCCGCTTCATTTTTTAATAAATCAAAATCATATTCGTCAATAAAAGCCATATTCCCCCCCAATGTAGATATAATAGCAATAAAATAATTTTTTTTCAAGTAAAATTTTCTGAATGTTCCTTTGCCAAAGGCGTAAATTTGGCGTATTTTGCCGCCATTTCCAGCTTAACCACCCCTATTGGACCGTTTCTTTGCTTGGCAATAATAAGATCGGTAGGGATAACATCAAGCGAAACCGGCTTCTCATTCTCGTCTTTTTTGTTTTTTTTCGGCTGTTCCCGGTTCAAAAACAGCACCAAATCCGCGTCCTGCTCTATTGAGCCTGAATCCCTTAAATGCGCCAGAGTAGGAGCCTCCCATTGGGCGTCTCGGGTAAGCTGGCAGAGAACCACTATGGGAATATGCAATTCACGTGCAAGGCTCTTTAGGGAGCGGGAAATACCGGAAATCTGTTCATAACGGGGCAAAGAGTTATTCTCATGTCCTATAAGACCGAGATAATCAATAAAGATTATCTGCACTTCCTGTTGCGCCCTTAATTTTCTCGCCTGAGAGCGAAGATTGAGCAAGTCCATATTAGGAATATCGACAATGTGAAAAGGCGCTTCGTATATAAGACTCATTACATCAATTATTTTTTTATAATCGCCTGAACTTAAAAAACCGCTTCGCAGGTTTTGCGCCTGAACCATAGCCTCACTGCTTATAAGACGCTGGACAAGAGCGATGTCGGACATTTCAAGCGAGAAAAAAGCGATGGGTATTTTGTGAACAAAAGCGATATTCGCCGCCATATTGAGCGCGAGGGCGGTCTTTCCTACAGACGGTCTAGCTCCTATTATGATAAATTCATCTCGCTGAAAACCGGAAGTCAAGAGGTCAAGTTTTTCATATCCTGTAGGGATTCCCGTTATAGGATTTTTTGAATCTTTGACTTTATCAAGAAGATATATCGTTTCCTTCAGCACCTCGCCTATTTTTCTCGAAGAAAAAACCTGCCTGTTATCGCTGAGTTCAAAAATAGTCTGCTGAACTTCTTCAAGAACTTCCTTCGCTTCTTTTGACTCGTCATAGGCGTTAATCCCAATATTGGAAGCGACTTTTAAAAGCGCGCGTTTTAGGGAATAGTTCTTTACCATTTGAGCGTAATAATCAATATTAGCGCTGGAGGGAATGACCGTTGTAAGGCTCGAAACATAGGACGCGCCGCCGGCTTCGTCAAGTTTGCCCATCTGTTTCAATTCCTGAACAACAGTCTGAATGTCGGGGCGAAGTCCTTTGGCGTCAAGACTCATGATGGCTTCATATACTCTGTCATTCGCGCGTGAATAAAAATCCGTATGATGCAAACGAAGCTGGATCGCCGTCGTTACAGCCTCGCTATCTGTTAAGAGACTGCCTAAAGCGGCTTGCTCAAGCTCGTCATCATGAGGAGGTGTTTTATCCCTTGGTCCTGCCATTACGATAATTTAGTTTAGGCTATTCGGCGGCGGTTTCCGCAACCGGAGCCTCGGCTTCTTTTGGAGTTTCAGAAGCCTCTTCCTGAACACTCTGCTCTTCCCTTCGGCTTTCATTCCTTCTGCCGCGTTTTCTTTCAGGCTTAGGGGCAGACGCTTCAGTCTTTATTTCCGCCGCGATAATTACAACTGAAATTTCAGCCGTCTGGTTTTCGTAAAGTTTTACCGTCGCTTTGTATTTACCTACGTTCTTAAAACCACTTCCGGCAAGTTCTATGCGCTTTCTCTCAATCTGAAATCCGCTCTTCGCCAGTTCTTCCGCGATGGTTTGGTTTGTAACCGCTCCGTAAAGTTTGCCGTTCGCTCCGGCAGGCATTGTTATAGATAATTCAAGAGCGTCAAGTTTTTCTTTGATCCCTCTCGCGTCAAGGCGTTTTTGTTCCTTGCGAGATTCTATTTCCGCCCTGCGCCCTTCGATGATTTTAATCATGCGCGGCGTATACGGAAGGGCGATCCCACGCGGAAAAAGATAGTTGCGCGCGTAGCCTTTCGCTACTTCCTTTACATCTCCCTCTTCACCAAGAGTAGCGAGATCCTTGTTCAAAATAACTTTCATACCGAACTCCTGCGATATTATCGCACAATATCCCGAAAAGTCTTACGGGATATCAAAATTAAATTCAGCCGCCAAACAGCGACTGTCGCCTCGGAGTAGAGGCTGTGCGGCGTTACTTTCATTCACGGTTAGAAGGAATCCTGAATTGACGCCAATTATCCGCAATGCCCAATATCAGCAACGCCGCGATAGCAAGAATATTCAATGGGCTGATGAATATTACAATCGTAAGAACTACAATACTAATAATACGGAATGTATTTGATTTCCGGGAGAACCAGTACATCAAAACACCCGCGCCTTGCGTCAGAAAAATTATAGCGCTGACGACAAAGGCATTCCATGCTATTATTTCTATAATATCCGCGCTGAGGGCTTTTGTCAACAGGATAGTAACGAACGAGCCTAAAATTACCCAAGCCGTGTTGGCAGGCGCGCAAAACGTGATAAACCCTGTCTCAAACTTTTGCCTTTTAATAAGCATAATAACCGCAAGGGCTATCTGACGGCTAATGAAAAAAATTAAGAGCATACTGACCAATGCGCCGCCGCGTAAAAGCATATTTTGGGTAGATTCTATAAGTCTTTCAGGCGATAGCTGAATTGAGCCTTCTACCACCTCTCCTTCAAGAGAGCCTGTAAGAGCCGAAGATAAATTCTCGGCAACACTGTAAAACATCGTGTAAAAAGTAGTATCTTTCCTGAAAACAAAGAATAAAAGAGCGATTGCTCCTGCGGCAGAGGCAAAAATAAAGCGGTATAATGTTCTGAGATTTTTTCCGCCCATTATCCACAAGTAGCAAAGATCAAGTATTATAAAGAAAGCAACTAGTAGCAATATTTCGCTTCCTGCGTTTGGACTTGAGATGAATGAAACAATATACAGAATAATGTTTACTGCCGCCGCCGCGCAAAACGTAAGCCAGAAAGAGCCGGTTGCTATTAGAGCATAACCAAGCGGAGATAGGTAAATCATTGAAAGAGGAGGGATGTTTCTAAAAAGAACACTTAGTCCTGTACAAATAATTATTGTAACAAGAGAAGTTTTAGATATTTGAATACCGTCCCCTGCAGAGACACTCCCTTCTTCCTGCAACATAAGACTTCGCTATTCGGCTACATACGGCAGAAGCGCGATACTTCTTGCCTGCTTTATGGCAAGGGCAAGGGCGCGCTGGTGTTTGGCGCAAGTCCCCGTAATTCTGCGCGGCAGAATTTTTCCCCTTTCTGTAATAAAGCGCCTGAGCGTATCAGCTTCTTTGTAGTCAATCTTCATTTTCTGGGCGCAGAATTTGCAAATCTTTTTCTTAAAAAAGACTTTGCCTCCGCCCTTGCCGCCGCGTCCGCGGTCGTCGCCGTCGCGGTCGTCCATTTGCATATCCATTCCCCTGTCATGGCGGGAATGTTGTTCGTTATCAAAATATTTATCATCAGACATATAAGCTCCTTGTTTGTCTATTAGAATGGAATATCATCGGTAAAACCATCGTCTTTTGATGAATTATAAGACTGAGGTTCACTCGAAGAATCGCGCGAATTATCAGCGCCGGAATTATTCTGGTTATTTTGCCGTTCACCCGAAGAAGAACCGCCTCCCAGAAGCTGAAGATTATTCGCGACTATCTCTATCTTTGATCTGTTCTGTCCGTCCTGTTGCCAGCGATCTTGGCGGAGTTCTCCGTCAACTCCTACCATTTTTCCTTTTAAAAGATACTGATGAAGAGACTCTCCCTGTTTTCCCCATAATACAATATCAAAAAAGTTCGCCTCATCTTCCCATTGATCGCCGTTTTTCTTTCTGCGATTTACGGCGATTGAAAACTTACAGACAGCCTGTCCGCCGGATGTGTATTTTAATTCCGCTTCTCTTGTAAGACGTCCAATTAAAACAACACGATTAAGGTCTGTCATTTTTGCTCCTGTTCCTCAATTCTTACAAAGAGGTATTTGAGGAGATTGGCGTTCAGTTTGAAAATCCGGTCTAAAACGGTAATCTTTGACGGATCGGATTTAATTACCAAAAGAACGTATCTTCCGCGTGTTCTTTTTTTGATTTCATAGGCGAGAGCTTTTTCACCGAGTTCATCGGTTTTTTCGGTCTCGACTCCGTTGGCTTGAAGATCGGAAAGCAATTGTTCCCGCCCTGCCCTGTGCTGGTCTTCTTCCATTGGGAAGATAACCGTAAGTTCGTATCGGCGCATAGTTCCTCCTTATGGCCAATGTCTGACCGTCAAAATTTAACTTGCGGTCAGAAAAGAGGTTAGGAAATGTCAAAGAAGAATATTAAACCACGGAGGGCACGGAGAACACGGAGGAAGAAGCAGAAATCTTATAAAATCTCCGTGTCCTCTGTGTCCTCCGTGGTAAAATTCTTACTTTCTGGACATATCCTTTTAAAGAGTATCAAAAAAATAAAATTATGACAAGTACCTAACGGGCATTTCGCACGAGCCGAAACCCTATACGGTCATTGCCGTCACCGGTAATGTAAATACCCCGGTAGGCGGAGCGAATCGCGTTTGCGCCGTTTGTCCAAGAACCGCCGCGTATCACCCTAAAAGAGCCGGAATCAGCTCCTATAGGGTCAGCCTGCGATTCAGGCATATAATAACCATACCAGTCCCAGCACCATTCAAAAACATTGCCGTGCATGTCAAAAAGACCAAAAGCATTTGGGGGGAAAGTTCCGACAGGTGTCGTTTTTTCAAGGTATATTCCTTCTTCATTCTCATTCCAATCTTCGATTTCATCCCACTCTTGGATTCCGCCGACATATTCACTTTCACCATCATCTTCATTTTTGTTATACGGAAATCTACCGTTATAGTTAGCCTCATCTGTAGTTATGTCATCTCCTGTGGAAAACGGAGTCTCCGTCCCCGCACGGCAGGCGTATTCCCATTCAGCCTCTGTAGGCAGACGGTAACCGTTTGCCCCGCGATCCCATGTTACAGATGTTTTTTTTATCTTGTACGCCGGTTTTAATCCCGCGCGACGGCTAAGTTTATTGCAATATTTTATCGCGTCATACCAAGTTATGGTTTCTACCGGCAGATTATCTCCGGTGAATTTGCTGTTGTTTTTCCCCATCATTCTTTTATAGTCCTTCTGAGTTACCTCATATTTTCCGATATAAAAAGAACTGAGCGTTACCTGATGTTGAACTTCATCCAAATCACGAGCCGCTTCAGTAAAGTGGCTTCCCATTGCAAACACTCCGCCTTTTATCAACACCATATTCTTGCCCTGCTGATCTGCACAACCTAGCAATATGAGACTTGTTAAAATTAAAAAACCCGCAAACTTTTTCATATTTTCATTCCTTATAATCTTACCACTGACCTGCAAAAATAATCTCAGGCTCAAGTACAAAACCTGTGGCTGTTTTTACCTTTTCTGCAACATCGTCAACCAGAGAGCGAATATCTTTTGCGCTCGCATTGCCGGTATTAATAATGATATTGCCGTGGAAGGGAGCTATTTGCGCACCACCTATTTTATACCCTTTCAAGCCAATTTCGTCAATGAGCTGCCCTGTAGGTTTTCCAAAATCATGGTTATTCTTAAAAACTGAGCCTGCGCAGGGGAAAAGGTAATGCCCCTTTTCCTGCCTGTCTTTCCTGTATTTAGCTATAACAGAGAGCAGTTTTTCTTTATCGTCTTTTTTTAGCTTAAAAGCGGCGTTTATGATCAGGCAGTCCATTTTTTGAAAAGGACTGAGTTTGTAACCAAAGCCCTGCCCTGCAGAAATCCTTTTAACAACATAGCTCCCCTGCTCTTTGCAAATTATTTCCGCCCAGCTTAACACATCCGCTATTTCGCCGCCGTAACAACGCGCATTCATCCAGACAGCTCCGCCGATAGTGCCGGGCATTCCCGCTAAAAACTCAAGTCCGCCAAGACCTTCGGCGGCAGAAAGTTCAACAGCTTTATCAACAACAGTTCCGCTCTTAAAAACAAATTCTTCTTCGCTCATTTTTAATAAACTTTCTGTTTTCCACAATCCTGTGTCCAGCACTATACCCCGAATTCCATTATCGGAAACGACAATGTTCGCGCCGCCGCCTAAAACAAATACAGGAATATCCGTATCTTCGGCGCGATTTAGAAGCTCTTTACAAAAAGACGTGAACCCTTCACCGTCGGGACAAAGCATACAATCCGCAAGACCGCCGACTTTAAATGTGGTATGATTTTTCATTGGCTCATCATAGCGGACATCAACAGTACACGGAAATTGATTAAGACATTGATCTATAATTTCCTGAATTTTATCATTTTTCATAATATATGATCACTGTTGTGGAATTTCAATCCCCAGAGCCTCCGCAATGCGACGGGCTTTTCTTGCTATACTTTCATTTCTGTCCCTAGCAAGGGTAATTATTTCTTCTCTAAGCGTTGAAAGATTATTGTTAGCCGCCATATCAAGACCGTATAATTTTTCTATCACCGTTCCCGATTGCATAAAACGGCGGGCAAGGTTTAACATTACGTCCCCCTGCACTACAGTTTCACCTACAACCCTAAGTAAGCCGTTGTAAAGATTTGTTTGATTTTTTGCCTTTGCGTCATCAAGTTCAATAACCAATTGATTGAAATTTTGTTCCGCCGCGTTTCGCATAAGCATCTCGGCGGCAAGAATACGCACACGTTCAGTATTTTTGCGCTCAGTAAACAGCGCACTAAGAACTTCAAGCGATTCTTCATTGGCAATCGCTCCAAGAGCGCGTATCGCTTCATCTTTTACGTTTGGAACATCGTCGCGTTCGGCGCGGAATCTTAAATAGGGAACCGCCGCAAGAAGCCTGCGCTCACGGCTTGCCTGCGCCGCCGCGAGACGGGTGCGGTAAAATGAATCTCTAAATCCGTCTAAAATAGCCCTGTCTACCGTCTCGCCCGAAAAAGGACCAAGGGCGGCAACAGCGGCTGAACGCACATTTGGATCGTTGGTGTTCACACCTGCCAAAATCGCTTCTAAGCCGTCTTCACTGCCGATTTTTGAAAGCGCTTCTATGGCGGCAATGCGAAGCGGGATGCGTTCATCATTATTTGTGGCAATTTCAACAAGAAGTTCTACACCGGCATTAGAGCGTGTCGCGCCGATAGCCGCTATTATTGTACTGCGGTTCTCATTGCCCGGTTCGCGGAAATTGTAAAAGTCAACAAGAAACTCGGCTGTCTCATTCGCCAGAGTTGGATCGGAAGAACTTGCGTTTCCTATGGCGCGAAAAGCATTATTTAAAAAACGTCTTTCTTCGGTATCGATCAATTCTATCATAGCGGGAACCGCGTCCGCCGATTTTACGCGCCCAAGATAATCCAGCGCGGAGAGGACAGTTTCATTTGTTTCTTCATCACGCTCAGTTATTGCCCTAATCGCCCGCTCTTCAAGACCGCTTTTTTCCCTCTCGCCAAAAAAGCCAAAAACACCTGTTAAAATTCTCTGGTTTCTTGTTGCCGCGATCACGGCAATCAGATCATCGTCAAGGTAATCCGCTTTTTCCGCTCTAAGCGCCTGAATAAGGGAGGCAATTTCTGTTTCAGTACCGTACTGAATTGTGGCGCGCCTCGAATCTTCCACCTCCTGAGCATATACAGAAAAAGAAATTAAAAGAAAAATTGTTAAAAGCACTAATTTTAATTTAAAATATTTACATACTATCTTCATTTTCTTCTCCATCCGCGTAATGGGATAAAAAATTCTTCTTAAACTCCAAAAACCTGCCCTCTTCTATGGCACGCCTTGAATTGGCGACCAACTCATTGATGAAATACAGGTTGTGATAGCTCGCTAACATAGAATAAAGTATCTCCTTTGTTTTGAACAGATGCCGTAAATAAGCTCGTGAATACCCTTTACAAACTTTACAGCCACACTCTTTATCTATCGGCGAAAAATCAGAGGCGTTTTCGGTCTTTTTTAGCGAGATCGTACCTTTTCTGGTATATACACGCCCATTTCTCGCCTCGCGGGTAAGAAGTACGCAGTCAAACATGTCAATACCGTGTTCAATGGCGTTCAGTATGTACTGCGGCGTCCCGATTCCCATTACATAGCGGGGCTTTTCTTTTGGTAAAAGAGCGGAAGTATAGGCAAGCATTTCATAGTAGACATTTGCAGGCTCCCCTACAGAAAGACCGCCTATCGCTATTCCGGGAGTATCAGAGGCAATGCAAACTTCCGCGCTTTTTTGCCGCAGATCGTTGAAAAAGTTCCCCTGAACAATACTGAATAAACTGCCTTTATACCCGCCGTTTGAAACAGCCCCTTCCCAAGTACTTTTCGCCCGCCTGAGCCACTGCGTTGTAATGTCTAATGCTTTTTCCGCTTCTTTGCGTGAGGCTCCCCAGTGCGAACAGTAATCCAACTGCATCTGAATGTCGCTGTCCAATGTTACCTGAATCTCTACAGCTTTTTCGGGACTTAAAAAATGTTTTGATCCGTCAATATGAGATTGAAACCACGCGCCATCCGTTTCAATTTTTCGTAACGCTGAAAGTGAAAAAATTTGAAAGCCTCCCGAATCCGTCAATATATTTCCATCCCAGTTAATAAAAGAATGAAGTCCTCCCGCTTTTTTTATAATTTCTTCACCCGGTCTTAAATACAGATGATATGTATTGGAAAGGATCAAATTAAAACCAATTTCTTTAAGATCGTCTACTGTTAACGCTTTAACCGTTCCGTTTGTTCCGACAGGCATAAAAACAGGAGTGGGCACTGAGCCGTGAGGAAGATTTAAAACACCGCATCTCGCTGAAGTCGCGCTATCAACACACGTGATATTAAAATACATGTTATGTTTTTACGCTCCGTAAAAGCACAGTCCCGAAAAACAAAAATATTAGTACCGGAAACCATGCGGCAACAAACGGATGAATCATATTTAAACCCGCCATTGTCATACTGAGCATTTCCGATACATAGTAAACAACCGCTACGCAAAGACTTGTAAAAAGGCTCATCATTAAAATGTTTTTTCTGAATCTCCCTCCCATAGTAATTGAAAGGAACATTACAATAAATGAAGCCGCTGAAAATGAAAAACGATGAAAATAATTCGCTTGCGCCTCATAATACGGAAATCCCGCCTTGCGCAGATCTCTGACCAATAAACCGGCGTCTTTCGCGTTAAGCTCTTCGACCCTAACTGAACGTCTTCTAAATGTATCGGGATGTTCGTTATATGTATCATCAGCGATTAACGGACTTATTCTCACCCTGCCTTCTTCATCGTATTTATAAACAACAGCGTTTTTAAATTCCCAGTAAGTGTCTTTCCATTCTGCCGAAGACGCGCGTATTCGAGAGAAAAACAATCCGCTTTTGTCCCATTCTACAATATCAACCCCGTTTAATATTGATTTATCATTATCAAAAAAATCAACATAATATGTCAGTTCTCCGTTTCTTGTCTTTATAACAATATCCGAATCATTTTCCGTAACATGCTGATTTAACGCCTTCCGTGACAAATCGTTTTTTATTTTTAATGTTGGGATTACAATTTTATCGTCCAGAAAGAACGAAAAAATAGAAGCTAAAAAACCTACAACAACAAGAGAAGCGCAAAAACGCCAAAAAGGTACTCCAGATGAAAAAACTGTCGTTAATTCATTTTTAGCGTAAAGATCGCCTAATGTATATGCCGCGGCAAAAAGAAGGGAAATAGGCATCGCATAAGATATGCTTTTTGGAATAAAAAACAAACTTATTTTTAAGATTGTCGCTATAGACACCTCATTGTTCAGATAACGTACCAAATTTGCAAACAGATCAAGTAACAAAAGCACGAATACAAACAATGAAATCGCCACAAGAAAAATCGGAAAAAACTGACGCAACAAATATTTATCAAGAACCATTATTCTGTTCATCTGCGTACCTTAATTATCGCCAAAATAACGCCAATACCAAGAGATAAAATATTAGGAAGCCACATTGACAAGAATGGCGGCGTTCCTACGCGCAAACCCATTGTCTGTCCTATAAAAAGCATAGACCAGTAAAGGACTGCGATAATGTTGCCAAAAATAAAACCGACTGTCTGTCCGCTCTTTTTTGCCATAAGCCCTAAAGAGACAGCGAGAAATACAAAACAAAACGCTCCGAAC
This sequence comes from Treponema sp., assembly GCA_031254315.1. Taxonomy (GTDB): domain Bacteria; phylum Spirochaetota; class Spirochaetia; order Treponematales; family Breznakiellaceae; genus WQXQ01. The sequence continues at coordinate 26,157 of JAIRUQ010000013.1, read as the reverse complement.
GGAACTGAAAATTTTCTGTAAATTTCAATTATATAAATTAACAGGCTTCTGTCATTTTGAAGCGATTTGATCGCACTAACTTCACGGTTAAAGGAGCCAACACTGGAGGCTCTGCGGTTCCACCCATCTGTTTCTGGTCCAGCTCTTAATATATTTTCCAAAGTTACAGCATGACCTGCCATTCTTGTAATCCTGTCATTAATACGCACGGCAAGCTCTGCCCTCCTTTTTTTTATCGCACTGCTTACGTCCCTTGAACTCATTTCTCTTGGGCTTACACTAACAGGTGATTGCATAATATCCTCATTAGAAACCCAATACTGCAAATTCTCTGTTACGGCATAATCATAATCTTCCCTTACAACTTCCTTTGAAGACTGAACAAACGCGTCTTCAAGATTCAAACTGAGACCCTCACGTCCGCCGTCTTTTAATTCGGCGGTTCTTGCCATTATAATACGGCGTTCTCCGTCACTAGTTTTGTCTAAAATAAGCAGATTGTTAATTATATTGCCCGTAACGCCGCCTGTTACAATTACCGTATCTTGAAACCTTTTTACAGAATTGCCATGCAGTTCCAGTGCGGGAGTTGAAACAAGGATTTTTCGCCACAATTTGTTAAATTGAACAGTACCGGCGGGAAGCAGTACGTCGTTGGTAAAAAAAGATAATAGTGAAATTACAATCCCTACCGTAATTGCGGGAATAAAAACATTTTTATATGAAAGCCCGGATGAAAGCATAACAAGAATTTCATTGTCAGAGGTTAGCCGCCCTACAGTCATCAATGTTCCGACAAGGCAGGCAAAGGGCGCGGACATCGCTATAACTGCGGGAAGGGAAAAAAGAATTAACATGGCGACCTGATTAGAAGGAACCTTCTTTGTCAACACTTCCTGAGCCATTAACAGTATCTGATTTACAAAAAATATGAAAAAGAAGAAAAGGAAACATATAGCAAATGAAAAAAGCATTTCATATAAAACATAACGGAAAAGTGTTGGGGAAAGGTTACGTTTGCTTTCAAGTAACGCAAAATTTTTCATTTTTACTCCGGACGTTTCAATGAACGCCTGTAGACCCAAAGCCGCTGCTTCCCCTCACACTTTGGGCAAGCTCTCCTACCTCCGCGACATGAGAGCGGCAGACGGGAGCTATAACCAACTGGGCAATCCGCTCCCCATCTTTAATTGTAACATTATTTGTACTAAGGTTAACAAGAATTATGTTAACATCTCCGCGATAATCACTGTCTATTGTACCGGGTGAATTAAGCACAGTAACGCCTGTTTTTAAGGCTAAACCGGAGCGGGGGCGTACCTGCGCTTCATAACCTTCGGGGACTTCAATTTTTAAGCCTGTCGGGATTATTACCCTGCCCATAGGAGGTATTGTCTGCTCCGAATCAAGAAACGCGCGTAAATCCATGCCGGAAGCGCCTTCGCTTTCGTACTTTGGGAGTATAACTCGGGGATCGGCTTTGAGTATCTTTAACAATACTTCTTTCAAGCTGTCCTCACTTGCTCAGGCAAAGATCGCGCCCCCAGCTATCTGCGCGGTGCGGTATTAGTCCGCGTATTTTCACCGCCTGCGCCATTTGGATCAATAGCGTCAATATACGAAAGGTTGAGCCTGCCCTGTTTGTCAATTTCGAGTAACTTTACAGGAATCTGCTGACCCTCTTTAAGCACATCGGTAACCTGCGCAATTCGCTGTCTGGAAAGTTTACTGATGTGGACAAGTCCTTCCTTGCCCGGCAGTATCTCCACAAACGCGCCAAACTCCATAATGCGTTTTACAACGCCGTCATATACCCTGTTTATTTCCGGGTCAGAAGTAATTCCGACAACAGCTGTTTTCGCTTCCTCGGCATCCTTTGTGTTCTTTCCAAAAATTGTAACAGTGCCGTCATCTTCAGTATTGATTCTAACCGAATACTGTTCGCATAACGCCTTAATATTTTTGCCGCCGGGACCGATAAGAGCGCCAATCTTATCAATATCAATGCGAAGTGTAACAATTTTTGGCGCGTATTCACTGATCTGATCAGACGGTCTTTCGATACATTGGTTCATAATAGAAAGAATATGCATCCTTCCGCGTTTTGCCTGATCAAGGGCTTTGCGCATAATTTCAGAGCTTACCCCGGCAATCTTTATATCCATCTGAAAACCGGTAATTCCGTCCTTTGTCCCGGCAACCTTAAAGTCCATATCGCCTAAATGGTCTTCTTCACCCAGAATGTCAGATAACACGGCGAACCTGTCGCCGGGACCGGCCTTTCCCTCGGTGATAAGACCCATCGCGATTCCGGCGACGGGCTTTTTAATTGGAACACCGGCGTGTAACATTGATAAAGTGCCGCCGCAGACAGAAGCCATTGAAGATGAGCCGTTGGATTCCATTATTTCTGAAACTACACGGATTGTGTACGGGAAATCTTCTTTTGAAGGAATAATCGCTTTTAATGAACGTTGAGCTAAATTGCCATGTCCTATTTCCCTGCGTCCTGTTCCCATCCTGCCAACCTCGCCGACTGAATAGGGCGGAAAATTATAATGGAGCATAAAGTTTTCGCGTTTGTCGCCTTCAATGTCATCGAAAATCTGCTCGTCAAAAACAGTTCCTAATGTAGTAACAACGAGGGATTGTGTTTCACCGCGCGTAAAAAGAGCGGAACCGTGCGTTCTCTGTAAGATGTCAATCTCGCATGTAATATTGCGAATGTCTTCAAGACCGCGACCGTCAACACGCTTACCGTTATTCAAAATTGAAGAACGCAATATTTCATACTGCATATCTTCAAATAAGGCGTTAAAAAGTTTTTTCTGCATTTCATCTTCAAGCTGGGAGGCGTATTGAGCGGCAAATTCCGCTTTTATCGCTTTAATCCCATCGCGCCTCTCGTGCTTGGCGGGAAGGAAACACGCCGCTTGAAGTTTTGGATAAGCGGCAGAGCGAATAGCGTCCCCGTTCTCCAGTGAATATGAGGGCGAAGTAAGGGGGAGCTTCTCTTTTCCTGACAGCTCGCGCAGTTTTTCCTGCAGTGCGCAGAATTCTTTGATAGTCGCGTGCGCTTTATCCAGCGCTTCGATCATCAGCTCTTCGCTTACTTCTTTCGCGCCGCCTTCTACCATTGTAATGCCGTCTTTAGTTCCGGCAACAACGATTTCCATAGTGGAGCTTTCAATCTGCTCAAAAGTTGGGTTTACGACAAGCTCACCGTTTACTTGGCAGACACGCACCCCTGCGACAGGACCGTTAAACGGAATGTCAGAAATGTGGACAGCCGCAGAGGCGGCGATGATAGCCAGAATGTCGGGGGGATTCACCTGATCTGTGGACAATGTTGTCGGGATCAACTGAATTTCGCGACCAAAACTTTTTTCAAAGAGGGGGCGCATGGGTCGGTCGATAAGACGCGAGACAAGGATTTCCTTGTCTTTTGGACGGCTTTCCCTCTTTATAAAACCGCCCGGAATTTTCCCGGCGGCATAATATTTATCGTTGTAATCAACGGTAAGAGGTACATAATCAAGCCCCTCTACCGGTTCCGATGAACAGCAGACTGTGGCTATTACCGCCGAGCCCGCGTACTGAGCGAAAACAGAGCCGTTAGCCTGCTTCGCGATCCTGCCGGTTTCAAGAACCAAGTCTTTACCGGCTATATTGAGTGTTACTTTTTGCATCATTATTTACGCAGTCCCAGCTCTTTAATCAGCTTGCGGTAGCCTGTCAGATTTGTCCGCTGAATGTACTTTAACATCCTTCTGCGTTTTCCGACCAAGATCAAAAGCCCCCTTTGACCTGTTCTGTCTTTCTTAAACTGCTTGCAGTGTTCTGTAAGCTGGTTGATTCGTTCAGTAAGCAGCGCAATCTGAACTTCCGTCGCGCCTGTATCTTTCTCGTTCCTTCCGAATTTTTCAACGATTAAAGCCGCGCTTTCTTTGGTTAATGCCATATATATCTCCTAATTGGGTACTCTTTTTGAGGGGAAAACCCCATTTTGTTACTTTATGGCATAAAATTAGGAAAATGTCAAGCGCAAGACAATGAGCAATTAGCAATGAGCAGGGAGCAATGAGCAGGGAGCAATGAGCAATGAGCAATGAGCAATGAGCAGGGAACAAAGAAGAAGAAAACCACGGAGAAACACAGAGTTTTGGTACTATTTCTCCCTCTTCCTCCGTGTTCTCCGTGTCCTCCGTGGTTAAATTCTTCTCTCTTCCTTTGCTCCCTGCTCATCGGCTAATCTCGCCGCTCCCTGTTTCTGCGCCGCCCCCTCATTGCTCATTGACCACCTATCCAAGCACACAGGCGTATTTCCAGCTTCCGCCTGTCTTTTCTACAACGGCGACAAGCGTTTCCTCCGAAAAAACAGCCGCTGTAATGTCCTGCCCGTCATTTGGCAAATCTTTCTGTTCAAAAAAAAGCGATTTGTCTTTAAGAAGCGGCTCAAGCGGTTTGCCCTGTATTATTTTTTCACCCTCAGGCGGAGTAATTTCAAAGTGGGGAAGACCGAGGGCGCTTATAGTTACCTTATTAACAGGGCGAAGGGAGCCGTCGGCATCATCAAGGGAAAAACCGCCAACTTGCGTTCTTACTAACGAACAGAGGTGCGCCCTGCTCCCTGCGGAAAGCGCGATATCCCTCGCAAGGGAACGGATATAAGTGCCGCTTGAACAATGGACAAAAATGTCCGCGAAGGGCGGCTCCCATGAAAGCAGATCAATTTTATGGATGCTCACAGGTCGTTTTTTCATTTCGGGCGGCTTGCCTTTTCGGGCAAGGTCTGAGGCTCGCTGTCCGTTCACACTAATAGCCGAATACTCAGGCGGAGCTTGCATGATCTCTCCTGTAAATTGAGAGAGAGCCTTTTCTACATTTTCGCGGGAAGGGAGCGGAGCTTCGGCGATTACATCCCCTTCAGGATCGAGGGTGTTAGTCTCAATACCAAAATGGAGCCTGCCTTGGTACTTTTTATCGCAGAGGGAAAACCACCTGCTGAGTTTTAACGCCCTTCCCGCAAGAACGACTAAAAGCCCCGACGCGAATTTGTCCAAAGTACCGGTGTGCCCCACCTTTCTCGTTCCAAGAGAGCGTTTTATGTCGCGTAACGTGTCAAAGGAAGTGAGACCCGGTTTTTTGTCAAGGAGAATTATGGCGCTGTTCATTTCACTATTCAACAAGTTTTTCAATTTTCTTTATAAGGTCGAAACTTTCACCAATGCTTTTATCAGCGTGAAAGCGAAGACGGGGGATTTTTCTGATGTGCATTACAGCCCCAAGCTGGGATTGAAGAAAACCTGCGGCGCTTTGAAGCCCCTCAACTTCTTTTTCGCTTATTTTACCGCGAATATCAGAAACATAAACATCGGCAAAAGACAAATCTTTTGATACGTCAACCTTTGTTATCGACATAAACGTATTTACACGATTGTCTTTAACTTTGCCTTCAATGATTAGAGAGCCTATTTTTTCCTGAATCATCTGACCCAGCCGTTCTATTCTAAATTGAGACATCAGGAAGAACTCAGTTTTCTGGCGATTTCTACGGTTTCGATTGCCTCTAATTGATCGCCTACATTAATATCGTTAAAACCTTCCAGCCCTATTCCGCATTCATAGCCCGCCGCGACTTCGCGCGCGTCATCTTTGAACCGCCGCAAAGAGGCGATTTTTCCCGTATGGATAACAATTTGATTGCGCAGAAGATTGACGGTACAGCTTCGCTTGACAGTTCCGCTTAGCACATAACAACCGGCAATTATTCCGATCTTCGGAACCTTGAATGTATCGCGTACTTCTACCATCGCTACCACTTCTTCTCTTGTCTCAGGCTTTAACATTCCTTCCATAGCTAGTCTAATTTCGTCTACTGCTTTATAGATAATATTATATTTTCTTATATCTACTTTTTCCTGATCCGCGAGTATTTTTGCCTTTGGCAGAGGGCGAACGTTAAACCCTATAATAATAGCCTTTGAGGCAATAGCAAGGTCTACATCGCCTTCGTTGATTGGTCCCGGAAGCGCCTGTATACAATGAAGACGAATCTCCTTTGTAGAAAGTTTTTCAAGGCTCGATTTAAGAGCTTCCGCGGAGCCTTGAACGTCGGCTTTTATGATTACCTTTAATTCCTGAATCGCGCCGTCGCTTATCATGTCATGGATATTCTCCATGGTAACTTTTATAATTGTCTTCGCATCCTCAAAACGTTTTAATTCCTGACGTTTGGCTGAAAACTCCCTCGCTTTCTTTTCGTCCGAAACTACCTGTAATGGGTCTCCCGCGTTTGGAATGCCTTCAAAGCCAAGAACTTCAACCGGCATTGAAGGAGTCGCCTTGTTGATCTTTTCGCCCTTGTCGTTAAAAATGGCGCGTACCTTGCCGGGCCAAATGCCGGCAACAAATGAATCGCCTACCGCGAGCGTTCCCCTTTCTACCATTACAGTCGCTACAATTCCGCGTCCGTGATCAACTTTAGACTCAAGAATTTTTCCCTCTGCGGTACGCTGGAAATTGGCTTTTAAGTCCAAAAGCTCCGATTCAAGCAATATCGCTTCGATGAGTTTATCAATACCGGTCTTTTGCAGGGCGGAAAGCTCGACAAACATTGTCTGTCCGCCCCAGTCTTCAGGCATAAGCCCAAGATCGGAGAGCTGGCTTTTTACTCTGTCGGGGTTCGCCTCAGGTTTGTCAATTTTATTAACAGCGACAATAATCGGTACGTCGGCGTCTTTCGCGTGATTGATAGCTTCAATTGTTTGCGGCATAACGCCGTCATCTGCGGCGACAACAAGGATTACGATATCTGTTATTTGAGCGCCGCGCGCCCTCATGCGCGTAAACGCTTCGTGACCCGGCGTGTCAAGAAATGTGAGACTGCCATGCGGCGTTTCTACCATGTACGCGCCGATGTGCTGGGTAATGCCGCCAAATTCGCCCGACACAACATCGGCTTTGCGAATTGCGTCTAACAGTTTTGTCTTTCCGTGATCGACATGTCCCATTACCGTAACAACCGGAGGGCGAGGGAGCATTATCGCGTTATCGTCCGAGGCGGTTTCTATTACCGTCTCGTCATAGAGACTGACAATTTTTACATCCGCGCCGAATTCTGCCGCCAAAATGGTAGCCGTATCTGCGTCTATTTGCTGGTTAATCGTAACCATCTGCCCCATGCTCATCAGTTTTTGAATTAAATCGGAAGCTTTTAAGTTCATTTTTCGCGCCAATTCAGAAACCGAAATAACTTCCATTATATCGATTGATTTTGGAACCGGATTCGCGACATGTGTTATTTTTTTCTTTGTCTGGAGGAGTTTTTCCTCCATTTCAAGTTCTTTTTCTTTGCGGTTATACGCCGGCTTTTTGGTAATAAACTTGCGTTTCGCGGTTCCCTTTCCTTCAGGGATAGGTCCTGTGGGAGCCGAGCCTGAGCCGCCGCGTCCACCGCCGCCTTGCGCAGGTCTGTTAAAACCGCCGCCCTGCGCAGGTCTATTAAAGCCGCCGCCCTGACGTTGCCCAGAACCGCCGCCGCCTTGTTTTGGAGTAAAGGGCGGTCTTGAGCCTGATCCGTGACCGCCGCCTTGACGCTGTCCTGAATGCCCACCGCCTTTATTCCCGGTGAAGTCACTTTTTTCCTTATTTCCGCCGCGCGGCTGTGAGCGTCCATGCCTCGGCGCGTGCCCTTGATTTCCGCCGACTAATTTACCGCCAACTCTTCCCGCGGCGGCGGCAGGACGCTGGGCTATCGAGAAAGAATTTACCTTTGGCGCTTCTTCTCCGTGCTGTTTTTTTTCTTCGTGGTTTTCTGTTTTCTTTGACGAGGATTTTCCTGAAGGAGCGCCGGCAGAAGTTTTAGGTGTAGTTTTTTTTGCGGCGCTTACTGCTTTTTTTAGCACAACTTTTACTTTGCGAGGTTCACCCTGTTCCGCGGAATTTTTTTCCGCGGGACTTTCCTGATCACCTTTTGAGTGTTTTATCAGTGGCGCTTTTGATTTTTTATTTTTGTCAGTATCTTCCGCCATAAATCCTTTTTCTATTCCTCCTCTTCGTACTCAAAACTCAAACCAATACCGCAACTTGGGCAGGTTGTCATGTCTACGGTTATTTTCGCTCCGCATTCAGGACATTCATATTCTTCAGCTTCAGCTTCTTCTCCCTCTTCGCCTTCGCTTTCTTCTTCATCTTCCGCGGTTTTTTCTCCCTGCGGCTCTTCAAATTGCTCTTCTTCTACAATTTCTACGACATCATCAATAAGTTTGCGTAACCCCTCGATTTCTTCGGCAGTGAGTCCCTTTGCCTCGATCTCTTCCTGACTTAACCCCATGAAGTCTTCGATTAAATCAATGCCGTGATCAAGGAGGGTTTTTACGATACGTTCATCCACGCCATTCAACTCGCTGATACGGGTAATTTCATTATCGTAGGATTCAGTATCACCGAAAAGCTCGGAAACCGCGCGGCGCGATTCAGCGGCAATATCCATTTCCGCGAACTGCGATTCTGTTTTTACATCGATGTTCCAGTCAACAAGCCTGTTTGCGAGGCGCACATTAAGCCCCTGCTTTCCTATCGCGAGGGACAACATTGTATCGCTTACAACAGCGAGCGCCTGATGTTTAGCTTCATCAAGAATTATAACATCACGAACTTCCGCCGGAGAAAGCGCGTTTTTAATAAAACGTTTTGGTTCGGGATCGTATTTAAGAATATCGATCTTTTCTCCTTCAAGCTCTTTGATTACAGCCTGAATGCGCACGCCTTTTAGCCCTACGCACGCGCCGACAGGATCAACATCTTCGCGGTTTGAATAAACAGCCAATTTTGTACGGAAGCCCGGTTCACGGACGATCTTGTGAATTTCTACGGTTTTGTCGTAAACTTCGGGGACTTCAAGTTCAAAAATTGCGCGTACAAAGTCGGTATGTGTTCTGGAAAGAACAATTTGAAGCCCGGACGAATCTTTTTTTACTTCCGCGATAAGCGCTTTTATTCTGTCGTTGACATGGTAAGTTTCACGCGGAGACTGAAATTTCTTTGGAAGGACGCCTTCCATTTTACCGATGTCCACATAAATAGTGCCGTTGCGTTCACGCTGATAATAACCGATTATAATTTCACCCTCTTTATCCTTGAACTCGGAGTAAAGGCTGTCTTTTTGTATATCCCTGATTGACTGATGGGCTTTTTGCTTCGCGCTTTGAACGGCTATACGATCAAACTGCTTGGGATCAATTTCTACAAGTATTTCATCGCCTACTTCGGCGTCAGGGTTCATTTCTCTGGCTTCTATAAGATCAATTTCGGTTACAGGGTCGTAAACGCCGTCCTGTTCCACGATCTTTTTCTGCGCGAAAATCGAGACTTCTAAATTTTCTTCATCAAACTTTACAACCGCGTTATCCGCGCTTCCAAAACGGTGCTTGTAAGCGGTAATTAGAGTATCTTCAATGGTACGCAGTATCAGTTCTTCAGGAATTCCGCGATCCTGATTTAACTGACGAATTGCCTGCGACATATCTGTTCCCAATTTATACCTCCTGCGAGGAGTCCAGCTTGGCTTTCGCTATAATATCAAAGCTCAAACTTTCTACCCCATCCTTTGTCTTTATCAAAATTCCATTTTCACCGGCGTCCTCTAAAATTCCCGCCGTCCAGTCTGAAATATCCGTGCGGTAACACCGCACTCCCCTGCCCTTATAGTGTGGGAATTCGGCTCCGTCCTTAATCAGCCGGTCTATCCCCGGAGAAGAAACCTCCAGATAAATATCCTGCTGAGGAAAGAGCAGTTCCAATCTGGGCATAATAGCACGGTGGACTTTTGAACAATCATCCGTGCCAATGGAGCGCCCGTTGTAAATTACCGCCCTGACCTGCACACTACCCTTGTGTCTGGAAACAGTAAGTTCAATAAGATTGAACCCCAGCCCCTCAAGAACAGCATTTAACGGCTGGACAACAGGCTCTATTTCCTGTTTTTCGCCCGTTTTGCCGGTATACCGCATTCCACTTCCTAAAAAAAAAGGGTCTCCTTTGAGCCCTTTTTTTAATGAAAAACTAAACTAACTTTAAGGTATCGTTTTTTTTAGTTTATGTCAATAGTTTTGAGGAAATTTGTCAACGAATTGTACGAATTAAGAGGAGGAAAAGAGGAATTTGTCAACGAATTGCGCGAATGGGCGCGAATTAAGGCTTTAAGAAAGTACCTATCTTTCCGGTGAAGTCCATACTTTCTTCCTCTTCATTCGCGTTCATTCGTATTATTCGCGTAATTCGTTGACTCTTCTCTTAAGTCTTAACTAGTTTTATCCATTGATTTCCTTCGCTATTCCAGCGGCTTCTTCAAATTCGCTGTGAAGCAAATGCTCGGCAAGAGCGCTGAGTTTTTCCCTGATTGGTCTGGGCCAGCTCTTCTCTTTTATGCAGGCAAGCGCGTCTTTTGCGGCTTTTTTATTGAGAGAAGCGCATGCGTCCTGTATGGCAAGCAGTTTTTCCGTCAGCAAAGCCTGATCCTCGCTTGTGATGGAATTGCCTTCTTCGCCTGTGTCTTCTTCGTCCGGTTTAAGTTTATCTATAACATTTTGCAGAGACTCAAGGAAGGCGGGCAGAGAAGATAAAATTAAATTGATATTTTGCTCCCGTCCTGCCTGTTCAAGTTCCATAGCTTTTGATGAAAGTTCGCCTTCCCCGACATTCGCAAGGGCGCTTTTAATCGCGTGGACATTAATAATGAATGAAGGAATATCATCGCTTCTTCTGCAGTTGTTTTCGCTGATGGCGATTAATGTATCTTTGGCTTTTTTCGCGTCGCGTACAAAGAACTCGGCTAATTGCGGTTCAATGGCTATATTGTGCTTGCCTGTCGCATACAGATTGTGCCGCTGTTTGGAGGCTTCTTCAAGAACTTCCGGCGTTTGTTTGTCGCGTATCATTTTGTTCAGCACCGCATTAAGCTGGCGAATATCTATCGGTTTGGAAATAAAATCATCAAAACCGTTCTTCATAAAGATTTCAGCCTGCCCTGCGAGGGCATTTGCGGTTAATGCGACAATTGGTTTTTTATATCCCATGTTGCGTAAAATTTTTGCCGCTTCTATGCCGTCCATGCCCGGCATCATGTGATCCATAAAAATTATGTCGTATGTAGAGCCGCCTCTTACTCTATTAATGGTTTCAAAACCGCTTTCCGCCGTATCAATTGACAGCCCGTAAGGAGCCATAAGACCGCGCGCAACATACAGATTTGTTTCAACATCATCTACTACTAAAACACGCCCATACGGCATAAACTCCTGCTTTATCTGAGCGCTCCTCATTTTAGCTGTGTTTTTTAGGTTCAGTTTCATGAGGCTTTCAGCTAATTCCTTGCCTACCATAACGGAATTATCACATGACAGAGGAAGACGCACTGTAAATGTCGAGCCCATTCCGGGAGTGCTTTCAATATGGAATTCGCCGTTCATTAGCTGTATTAAATTTTGTGTAATATTCATGCCAAGCCCAGTTCCTTCTGTTTTACGGTTGGACTCAAGGTTAAAACGGCTGAATTTATCGCCAAGCCTTTTAAGCTGTTCCGCCGTCATTCCCTGCCCTGTATCACTAACACGGAATATTAGTTTGACATCGGAATTGTTTTTAAGCGGCTCTACACTCATTCTTAATTCCACTTGTCCTTCATCCGTATATTTAAACGCATTGGTAAGAAGGTTGTTGAGAATCTGTTTTATTCTAAGTTCATCTCCCAGAAAAACTTGCGGCATATCTTCACTTACAAACAGTTTAAAATCTATCGGTTTACTTTCAAAGCGCAGAACATTTAATTTTACAGTGTCGTAAATAAGGCTTGCTATATCAAAGCGCGATTGTACAAGCTCAAATTTTCCCGATTCAATTTTAGAAAGGTCAAGTATGTCGTTGATTATTCCAAGCAATAAATCGCCGGAATTGTAAATCCTTTCCAGCGCTTCTTTTGTAACAAGCGGAAGAGTATCGTCCTGAAGCTGAATTTCCGTAATTCCAAGAATAGCGTTCATGGGCGTGCGTATTTCATGGCTCATTTTCGCAAGGAAGTCGCTCTTTGCCTTACTGCTTTCTTCGGCAACTTCCGCTCTGCGCATTTCCGTAATCATTGTTTTTAACTCTCTTAAATCCCTTATGTAACCTGCAACCATGTACTCGCCCCTGAACTTAACGCGTACCAGAGTAACTTCGGTAGGTATCTGCTCCCCGTCCATTTTCTGGTGCATCCATTCAAAGCGGCAGGAACCTTCTTCAAACGCTTCATCAACAAATTTATTTACATATTCACTTGACACCTCTCCCGAAGGCTGATATTCGGGAAAATATTTAAAGACATTGTCGATATATTCCTGCTTATCCGAAAGTCCTAGCAGTTTTACAACTTCCTGATTACACTCAAGAACTTTTGAGCTTCGATCAATCATAAAAGAGCTAAGAGGAGTCGCGTCAAACAAGACTTGGGTACACTCATCAGCTTCCCGCATTTTTGCCATCATGGATTTCAGCTCACGCAAATCACGCGTATAGCCGCAGATCATTTTTTCGCCTTTGAACATTACGCAAAAAAGGGTTATTTCGCACGGTATTATTTCACCGCTTAATTTGCGGTGTTGCCACTCAAAACGACCGTAACCTTCTTCAAACGCGGCTTTAATTTTTTCCGCCCTCTTGACGGAAGACAACTTCCCATCCGGCTGGTATTCAGGCGAAAAATCAAGAAATCTATCGATATATGTTTGTTTATCCGGTATTCCAAGCAGTCTTACAATTTCCTGATTACATTCCAGTATTTTTAAGGAGCTGTCAATCATAAAACTGCCAAGGGGCGTTGTGTCAAACAAAGTTTCTCTGCACTCGTCTGCTTCACGAATCTTTGCGATAGCGCTGTCAAGATCGCGAATATCACGGCAGTACACCGCGATAACAGGTTTATCTCTTAATATCAGGCGGAATGCGGAGGCGTCAAATGTTATTTTTTCTCCGTATATTGAATTTTGAACCCACCTTGTATGGTTTTCGCCTTTTTTAAATGCCGTACTAATAAAATCAGCATGAACTTCCGTGGATCTTCTGCCGTCTTCCTGAAATTCCGGCACTGTTTCCCTGTATATTTGACGGTATTTTTCTTTGCTGTATATGCCGAGTACTCTAGCCGCTTCGTAGTTTAAATCGATAAGATTGATGTTTTCATCCCACATAGTAATGCCCAAAGGAGTAGCATCGGTCATTATTTGAATTCTTTCTTCCGCTCTTTTTCTTGCTAAGATCATGTATATTAAGATTCCGCTTAAAATGGCGGCAAAAACAATCCCAAGCGCGACCAGAATGTTTCCAATATCATTAACGCTTTTGTAATAACTTTTTGAATAGGCAATAATTCCCATGTACCAGCCGTTATTTAATCTCCTTGCAAAAAGAACAGACGGGTTCTCAAGGTGATCTATCGCCGGTCGTTCCGAAATTTCTTTGCCCTGCATTAACTCTTCTCTTATTGCATCGCCATCGTTCATGAGATCAACATGCTTGCCAATATACGCCGGGACAGGATGAGCGATTACCCTGAAATTACTGTCAAGCAGTATTCCGTAACTGTCATGAGAAACACCGGCGTTGACAGCAAACTCCATAATTCTGTCAAACATTACGTCAACACAGATAACTCCCAAAAGCTGTCCTTCTCTGCCAAAAAGACAACGCGAAAATGTCATTGTCGCGGTATTTGTTACCATGTCCAAATATGGTTCCGTAATTCCGACTTTTCCGTTCGCTTCAACCGCTACTTTATACCACGGACGATCTTCAGGCACAAAATCATCCGGCGGAACCCAGCCTATTCCCGATATAAGTAGCCCGTCAAACACAGGAAAACAACCATAAATGCCGTTAGCATACGTTATATTCCTTTCTTTTTTTAATAAATAATCGGTTGTTTGAATGATATAATCATTTACATCGGAAGGAGAAGCGCCGTGAAGAATTATACTTTGAATTACTTCCGCGAACACTCCAAGTGCGGTTTCCGGTTCCATAAGATCAGATTCAATATAGACCTGTACGTTAGAAATTGCGTTATTTACATCTTTTAATAAGTGTTTGCGTTCAATATCGCTCATGAAATAGTAGCTAAAAAAAACCATAAGAGAGAAAGCAATAATTACTACCAGTACCTGTACATGAGTAACAATGGTAAGTATTTTCTTTAACATTAAACGCATGCAATATCTGCCTTTGCAGATTTTATATGGTCTTTTACTTCAAAGAAAAGCGAGGCGATTTTTGGATCAAAATGGGTTCCTGAATTTTGCATGATAATTTTAATTGCTTCTTCGTCAGAGAACGCCTTCTTATACGGACGCTCGGAAACAAGCGCGTCGTATACATCCACAATCGCCATTATCCGTCCCTGCAGAGGAATTTCGTTTTCTTTAAGTCCGCGCGGATAGCCTTTGCCGTCCCATCGTTCATGATGAGTGCCGGCAAACAATTTAGCGTACTGCAAAAATTCATCTTCGCTGGTTCTGGAGATAATTTCATCGATTATCCGCTCACCTTCCTCAGCATGTTTTTTCATTACATCATATTCTTCCTCGGTGAGCTTGCCCGTTTTATTTATAATTACATCGGTAATGGAGATTTTTCCCAGATCGTGCATACGCGCCGACGATACGATTTTTTCAATGTCCCATTCGCCGATTTCAGTGGCATACACACTGCGTTCTTTCATTTTCTGCAGTAATATTTGTATGTAAATTGATGTCCGCTCAATATGACCGCCGGTTCCCTTGTCTCTGCTTTCTACCATATCCGCAAGAACCGCTACAATGCTGTTCTGCAACTGCCTGACTTGAGCCGTCCTCTCCCGTATTATTTCATCAATACCCAAGTGGGTTTTTATCCGGTTAAGAAGCACGGGCGCGGAAAAGGGCTTTGTAACAAAATCGACCGCGCCCAGTTCCAGACCTTTAGCTTCTACATCGGGGTCGTTGCGTCCCGTAAGAAACATGACTGGAATATCGGCATAAGAACTTTCGGCTTTGAGTTTTTTAATTGTCTCAAATCCGTCCATTTCCGGCATTTCTATATCCAGCAGAATTAAGTCGGGGGCTACTTTTCCAAGAAGGCTGAACATTTTTGAAGCGGAAGGCATGGTCATAACACGGTATTGATCATCTAGTACAGCTTCTGCCATTGACAGGTTTGTATCGCTATCATCAACAATGAATATTGTTTTCATCAATGCCCCCAATGTCTCAACAATTTATCAATTTTGGCAAATTTTGACCAAGTAACCTAATATTTTCATTTTACTGCATTTCGTATAAAACTTCAAGAAAAATTTTACCATAAATTGTTAAAAAAACGTGAGTAAGCATTAAGAATACCGTGATTTCACAGCGATTTGCGTGAATATATTAGAGTTGTTCGGAAACTTCAGTTTCTGAACAACTTCTTTATAAAATCGCATTTTTGCAAGGCTTTAGCCTGAAAAAATGCAAGACTTGTCCGAGAACCAACCGGGTTCTTGGACAAGTCAATTGGCTTTTCTATTAATATATGTTAGATTTGGGAAATGCCGATTAAAATACCCAGAGATTTGCCCGCATACGACTCATTGGCGCGTGAAAGTGTCTTTGTAATAACAGAAGATCGCGCAAAATCTCAGGATATAAGACCGTTGAAAGTCGGTATTGTCAACCTCATGCCGACCACAATAGATACGGAAATCCAGCTTTTGAAGTTATTGGGGAACAATCCGCTACAGGTGGATATTACTTTTCTAAAAATGGGGAGCCACTCTTCTAAAAACGCGCCTCCCGGTCATCTTGAAAAATTTTACATAAACGCCGAAGAAATTGTCCGCGCAAAGTTACGTTTTGACGGGCTTATCATCACGGGCGCTCCTGTAGAAACTCTGCCCTTTGAAGAAGTTGATTATTGGGATGAACTGGCGCAGATAATCGATTATTCGCAGAACAATGTCCTTTCCTGCCTACACATCTGCTGGGGAGCGCAAGCCGCTCTTTACCGCAGGTACGGCATCCCAAAAAAGCCTCTGGAAAAGAAACTTTTTGGCGTTTTTCCCCATGCCGTAAAAGAACAGGACAATCTGCTCTTTCGCGGTTTTGACGATGAATTTCTCGCTCCTCAATCAAGGCACACTGCATGCGACCGCGACGCAATAGCGGCAAATCCGCGCCTTACGATCCAGTCAGAAACACCCGAAACGGGGGTTTTTATCGCGACCGCGCGCGAGGGAAGGGAAATCTACGTTACCGGGCACATGGAATACGACCCTCTCACCCTTGACCGCGAATACCGCAGGGATGTCTCAAAAGGACTGCCAATAGAAATACCAAAAAATTATTACCCCGATAATGATCCGTCAAAAGCGCCTATTGTCCGCTGGCGCGCGCACGCGAATCTGTTTTTTGATAACTGGCTGAATTATGTTTATCAGGAAACGCCTTATGATTTGGGGGATTTGTGAGAAAGTGAGCAATGAGAAGTGAGCAATGGAAGAAGAAGAATTTACCACGGAGTTCACGGAGGAAGAAGAGAAGAGGATTAACGAATTAAACGAATATTTTATTGGAAAATATGGATTTATTCGTTTCATTCGCGCAATTCGTTGATCTCTTAATTTTTTTCTTTTTTATTCCTAAAAAATATGCTATACTATAACCATGATTTACAGAGAATACGGTCAAACCGGGAAAAAGGTTTCTCTTCTTGGGTTTGGCGGGATGAGGTTTAAGAATGTCGATAACCATGATGAGTGTGTCCGCATGATGGTGTCTGCGGCGGAAGGCGGGGTTAATTACTTTGACACGGCTCCCGGTTATTTTGAGACAAGGAGCGAGATTGTCTACGGCAAGGCTTTCGCCGAAATGCGAAAACGGGGACTGCCCTACTTTTCCGCTACCAAAACTTTTGAAAGTACGGAAAGCGGTATACGAGGCGAAATTGAGGGACAGCTTAAACGCCTAGATATCAGTACAATCGACTTTTACCATATATGGTGCATAACTACTCTTGATAATTGGGAAAACAGAAAAAAGAATGATATAATAAAAACTTTTAGAAAGTTAAAAGAAGAAGGATTAATTAATCATATTTGTATTTCCAGCCATTTAATTAAAAATGAAATAAAAAAACTGTTGATGGAAGGAGTTTTTGAAGGCGTATTGTTTGGCTATTCCGCCTACAATTTTCAAACAAGGCAGGATGCCTTTGACGCGATAAGAGAAAAAAAACTCGGCGCTGTTGTTATGAACCCTCTTGGCGGCGGCGTTATTCCCCAACACCCCGATCTTTTTAAGTTTATCCGCAGGGAGGGCGAGACAGCCGCTGTCGCCGCTCTGCGTTTCCTTTGGGATCACAGCGAGATTACAAATACACTCGTCGGCTTTGATACAATTGAACACGTCAACGAAGCTCTGCAAGCGATAGAAAACTACAAGCCGCGCACTCCCGCAGAACTTGAAGAAGTTAAATCAAAAGCCGCCTCTTCCTTTGAAGGTATCTGCACCGGATGCGCGTACTGCGACAACTGCCCTGTCGGGATTCCCATTCCTTATTACATGGACACTTACAACCAGAAGTTACTGAATAAAGCAATCGACGACCCAATCGGAGACCGGCTCAAATGGCACTGGAACCTTGAAAGATCGGGAGCGGCAAAATGCACCGAATGTGGTCAGTGTGAAGCGGCTTGCACCCAGCACATCGATATTATCAGACGTTTAAAAGAGATCGCTAATTAAGGAACCTCTCAAACGAGCCTATGCTTGATATAAGTCAACGTTCAAGATATGTTAGAAGAAAATAAAACCACACGCCCAAGTATGCACCGTGAAAACGGTGTGGATAAACAATTTAACACGGCGTGGCGCACAACAAAGGCTAACTAGACGAACACTGCGCGAGGGCTTTAGTCCTCGCAGTGCGCCGTACACGGAGTTTCACGGAGGAAGAGGAAGAACTCTTATCAAAACTCCGTGTCCTCCGTGGTAAAATTCTTAATTCTTAAACATTTCCATCAAACACCTACTCTCCACTTCCTACAAAAGTACTCACAAGCTGATCCTCATCGTCAATAGCGCATAACGAGCGAATTTTTGAGAGACTTTGCAGAAAACTGTAATTTGCTCTGTTCAAACTGTTTCTGCTTGAAATATAAAGCGATGTCGCTTCGTTCAAATCGGACACTGAACTTTGCAAAAGTCTGTAACGTTCCATTACATACTCAAAGTGTCTTTCGGTGTACTCAAGAGTTCTGCGTGAAGAAATAGCGTTTCCAGCCTGAGAAAAAATATTTGAGAGGGAATTTCGTAGTTCCTGTTCCAGTGAAGTTTCTGTGTTTGTGTACTCCAGAACGGATGTATCGCGCGCAATCTCGCTCCTTTCAATACGGTTATTCAAAACCCAAAAATCTATGGGTATTCTTCCCGTAAGACTAATTCCGCCGCTACCTGAATTGCTAAAGTTATTGGGAGATACAAAACCAATATCGCCTGAAAAAATTGTCGCGCTTATTGTTGGGGCGTAATCACGTTTTGTAAGTGTAAGATTTCTTTCCGCCCTTTGGCTGTTCAAAGCCGCCTTCGCAAGAGAGGGATTCGCGGCGGTCAGCATATTCCAAAATCTTTCAAATAACGCGTCCGCCTCTTCATCAGAAATTGAAGCAAGGCGCAAAATCATATCTTCATAAGAAGCAAAATCAATCTGTTCAAGTTCTACCGTTTCTGTAATGCCTGTCAATGTCTTAAACCTTGTTAGAGTAAGGGCAAGATTGCGCCGTGCCTGATTACGCGTGTTCTCCCGCGTCTCCTTGTCCGCAAGTGCGCGCAGATAATCGCCCTGATTTATCATTCCACTCGCGTAACGTACCTCGGCGATTGAAGAGGCAATATTTGCGGCTTGAAGTGAAGTTTCTTCCGCTTCCAAAGCCGCCGACGCTTCCAGTACCGCATAATAAGCGTTATCAATAGTGTCGATGACGTTAAAATACTCAGCGAGCGCGTCCTTTCTTACGGACTCCGTTGAGATTGCGCTAATAGCTCTTTGAATAAAACTCTTTCCGCCCTGAAAAATTATTTGCGTTATAGAGATACCGGCTGAGGCGGAAAGTGTATCAATCGGATTAAAAAATTCCCAATTCCTTAGATAATACATTGAAGCCCTGTATTCAGCAGAAACTTGCGGTAGCATCGAATACAACTGGTTTCTTTCATCTAATACACTGCTTCGAATCGCGAGTTCGTATCTTGCCAATGAGCGCGAGTTCGCAAGTCCAAGCGTCCTCGCCTGCTCAAGGTTGACGGTCTGAGCGAACGCCCCAACACTTACGCCAAATAAAAATAAAAAACACAACATCAACTTAAGAAAAAGAGTCAACGAATTACGCGAATTATACGAATGAAAACTAATAATATTTTCGTGTAATTCGTATAATTCGTGTTCATTCGTTGATCCTCTCTTCTTAAATTTACGATGTTGTAAAAGACCGTATAATTTGTGCATAACGTTCCTCACTCATACCTCAATGCGTCTATCGGGTATAAACGAGCCGCTTTTAAGGCGGGATAATACCCGAAAATAACGCCGACAAGAGCGGCAAAAATGGTCGATATGGCTATAATTAGCGGATTTATAGCGGTAGCAATTCCCATTACCGACATTATATGGCACACAAGGAAAGCCATGCCAATTCCAAGAAGCCCTCCCATTAAACTTAAAATTACAGACTCTGTAAGAAACTGTAAAAGTATATCACGTTTTCTGCCGCCTACCGCCATGCGAATGCCTATTTCGCGTGTGCGCTCTGTAACAGAGACCAGCATAATGTTCATAATCCCGATTCCGCCTACTAAAAGCGAAACGCCCGCAATGGCGGCTAACAATGTTGTAAGCGTTTTTGATGTAGCGGACGCCATTTCTATCATGTCGGCTTGATTCATCACGTTAAAATCGGCGTTTACCCCGTCTGGAATATTGCGAGATTCGCGTAGGATCAATTCGGTTTCTTTTTGCGCCGCGCTCATGTAATCCTTACTGATAACGCTTATCACTATCATATTGATGTTACGCGAATTGTTAAGCCGTGTCATCGCGGTGTCCAGCGGAACAAAGACAATTTCGTCCTGATCGTTGCCCGCCATTCCGGCGCCCTTGCTTTCCAAAATGCCTATAATGTTAAAATAGACGTTCCCTATTCGCATCTGCTGTCCCAACGCGGCAGAGGAGTTTCCATAAAGGGTTTTTGCCGTGGTGGTTCCAAGCACCGCTACCCTGCTTCTTGTCTGCAAATCGTATTCATCAAAGATATCGCCCTCTCCAATGTTCCAGTTTCGGGCAATGAAAAAATCAGGCTCAACGCCCTGAACCGAAACTTGAACGTTTCCGTCTGCGCCAATCACATTTGCGTTTGACTGAACAACACCGGAAATCGCAGTGGCATAACTTGATTCATTCTTTAGTTTTTCAATGTCATTCTTGCTAAAAGAACTTGCCCGTATAAGAACCTGCTGACCACTGCGAGCCGACTGCCTGCGGTACGTTATTTGCAATAAATTTGTCCCCATAGCGGTAATTCGCTCTTCAATCGCCTGTTGTGAGCCTTCGCCAAGGGCGACCATAATTATTACAGAGCCAACGCCGATAATAACGCCTAACGATGTAAGAAGACTTCTCATGCGGTTGCGAAGGATAGAGCGAATACAGGTATGCAAAAGTTGTAAAACGTTCATTCTTCCTCCGCTAAGAGGGCGTGGTCTTTTTTCCACTGAGCGAGATCAGTTACAGCGCTTCGCCGATCTGTAACCTGTTTATCGGAGACAAGCTGTCCGTCGCGCAGGGTAATAATGCGCTTTGTGTACGCCGCGAGTTCCGGCTCGTGCGTTACCATTATAATTGTCTTGCCCATGTCGTTTAACTGTTGAAAAAGCCCCATAATTTCCAGCGTCATGCCTGTATCAAGGTTTCCTGTAGGCTCATCGGCAAGAATAAAAGCGGGATCATTTACCATCGCCCTCGCTATGGCGACACGCTGTTGTTGTCCGCCCGAAAGCTGTGAAGGAAAGTGATCCATGCGCTGTTCAAGACCGACATCTTTTAAAGCGGTCATTGCTTTCTCTTTGCGAACTGCGGCTTCACTTCCGAATAATTTGCGCTTTTCGCCTTTTTTCTTTTGGCGGTAAAAGAGCGGTAACTCTACATTTTCAAGCGCGGTGGTTCGGGCAAGTAAGTTAAAAGACTGAAACACAAAACCAATTTTTATATTTCTTATAAAAGCGAAAGTATCTGAATCCGAAGTAGAGGTTTCTATGCCGTCTAACACATAAGTTCCGCCTGAAGGTTTGTCCAGACAGCCGATAATATTCATCAATGTTGATTTGCCGGAGCCTGAAGGTCCCATTACAGAAATAAATTCTCCGGTCTGCGCAGAGAAATCAACGCCGCGAAGGGCTCGGACAACAACAGCGTTATCCTCTTTTGACGATGATTTCTTCTTTTTTACCTCCATTCGGTATTCGCGCTTTATTTGGCGCATCTCAATAACAGACACTAAATCTTCTCCCGCAGAATCACTTGCAGTCCTTCAAACTCTTCCGGTAAAAAAACTTCCGTAGACGAACCATTGCTTATTCCTGTGCGTACCTGAATTACGTCAAGTTTGCCTTCACTGTTAAAAAACCATATATTTCGCATAACAACAGCTTGGGTGCGTCTCTGCTCTCCTCCCTGACTTTGATTGGAAGGTCTGTTCGGTCTCATACCTGTCTGAGGCATCATAAGACCTGTAAGCCCGCCGCCTGTATTAGTCTGCTGTCTCTGCTGTGAGGCTTGTTCCTTCTGCTGTTCCCTCGCTGAAATCGCCGCCTCTCTTCTCTCTTCCGGCATATTTTCAAGGCTTGCTATAAAAACCATATCGGAAATTATTTCCTCATCCAGTGTTGTAGGCTGGTATCGCAGAGCCGCGTTAGCAACCAAAAGAACATCCTCGCTTCGCTCTACGATAAAATCCACGGCGCATGTCATACCCGGAAGCAAAGAGCCGTCACGGTTTTCAACATTGATAATTACCGTATAGGAAACCACGTTATTCGACACAACAGGAACCATCCGCAGTGTATCTACAACGCCTGAAAATCTGCGCCCCGGAAGGCTCTCAAGGGTAAAACGCACCGCCTGATCCTTGTGTATGGAAGCAACATCAATCTCTCCTATCATCGCCTCAATTTGCATCTCACGCAGGTTTTCGGCAATGGTAAAAATACTGCTTGAATTATTGCTTGAAGAATCCACGACCGTATCTCCGACATTGATATTACGGTCAAGCACAATCCCGTCTATCGGAGACGTTATAAACGCGTATTGATTTATCTCTGTTTCGATAACCCTTAAATTCGCCTCTTCGACAGCGAGATCAGCCCTTTGATTATTGAGGGTAGTTCTGCTTGTTCTAAGCTCATACTCGGAAATAAGCCCCCTTTCGGCAAGGACTTCCTGATTTTGGTAACTGATCAGCTGTAATTCATAATTGGCGCGCGCCTTTTGAACAGACGCCTGCTTTTGGTCCCTTTGAAGACGGAGCATATCGGTATTTAGCTGGGCGAGAACATCCCCTCTTTTTACAGTGGCGTTGTAATCGACATAGACTCTTTCTACTTTGCCGCTCATTCGGGGCAAAACCCTGACCGTAGCGACCGGGTTAATCGTCCCGCTTGACGAAACCGTACGCTCCAGCGTTCCACGCTGTATAGTGGTAAACTCGTAGGACGCTGTTCCGCTCTTTTTCCCCGAACACGACACACAAAGGAGCAAGAGCAGAAGGCAGAGAACCGGCAGTTGTTTTATGTCCTTTTTCATTGTTTTCAGAAAACCTCTTTATATAGGGAACTTCTAAAAACCCAACCGGGGTTTTTAGGGGTTACATATATATAACAACAAAAACCAAAAAAGGTTAATCCCTACCAAACATTGACGGCTGAAGGGCAGTCATGATATATATGGTACAGTATGGGCAGTTACTTGGCAAGGAAATATTGAAGCAGATAATTATAATGGTGGACAAGTATATGGCAGGTTACTTATCATAAAAAATGATCATGAAAACAAGTTGTATTTATTGACGCATCTTTCAGAGATTTCGGTTGAAGTGGGTCAATATGTACAACACTTAATCCGTTTGATCATGACGATGAATACAAGGAGAGATGATTATGTTGAAAAGGATATTTATGATGGTTATATTATTGTCTGCCGTTACTCAGCTAGTATTATCAGAAGATTTATTCCGTATTTTGGAAGACACCCCTGTATGGAATAGCCCCCCTCTAACAGATTCCAGAGCAACAATAATAATCCCCAAAGGTTCTCTTATCTCAAGTGTACCTGCGCCTTACCGTGGTGAAGTAAACGGGATTCCAAGTTTTGCTCATACCAGTATCATTTTTGGAAACACAAGCTATTATATAGCCGCTAATACTTTTACCGCAAAAGACACCGAAGAAATATTTGACGAGACTTTTCTGACAAGTGCCGATCCGCAATCAAAAATTTGGATAAACGCTTATTTTCTCGATGTAATGCGTACAGGAAACAGGGACATAATAATACCACATGAACAACGACATGTTGATGACATAAGAGCAAATGAGTCAGTCATACAATGGTATGAAGTAGGTGCGTTTGAGTATTCATTGGTGATAACGCAGGGTACTATATCTATCGGCGGGTTAATTCGTGATCAATTCTGGATTAGACGGATCGAACATATTCAAGACGGATATTGTGTTACGGTAACATGGAATACACAGATCCCTGACTATTTATGGGACACCCTACTCCGAAGCATGAAGATAAATTTACCCGAACGGAGAAGAGGCACTGTTTTGTACCTGTATTTTGTCATTGACGGCGATTATCTTGATGTCTATTACAAAGAAGACATAGCCGCAATTGATAAAACATATTGTACAACGTATGCCCTTGTTGATTTTGAAATAAGACAACAAATAGGGGGGATTATTTATTACCTTGATCATTACAACACCCATCCCACTAACTATGCACCATATGATTTGTCAAAAATAACTTTCTGGCCACGCCGAGCGGACGGTAGCATGGACTATCCGCATCCTCTTGATAGGTCAAATGACTCAGCCCTCAACCGTACCATTGAGGAAAACTATCCTCTTCTGAATACCGATAATGCCGCCGCTGGATTAAGCCAAGCAGACGATTTTATTCAAAGCGGCAAATCTTCACAATCACTTCCATTGTGGGCGTTAATTGCTATTATAGGCGGTGTGGTTGTGCTGGCTGGCGGCGTAGTGCTGTTTATCGTGAAGCGAAAAAGGTGAGTAATTTGTTGCCCTTTTCTTCTTAAGCATTCGTCTTAATTCGTTTTATTCGCGCAATTCGTTGATCTTTTCTCTTTTAAGTATTTATTCATCTTAATTCGTTTAATTAGTTGACCTTTTTCTCAAAATTTCAAGTTCTCGAGCAAGCGCCATGCATCTTCACGGCGCGCTACTCAGGCTAACGGGCACGCAACGGTAGCTGATACCAAATTTGTCTAGTGGTGTTATGCGACATGGTACACCATATGTAGTGGTGTCTCGGTCAAGTCAGCACTATGAAAATTTGGTAACTGTTATCTTTGCAGGTACTTTCGGAACGGTTTTGCCTTGTTCACAACTCGTTGCGCAAGAATGAGAAATTCGGTATACTGTAGGCATGGAACTTGATTTTGAAATAGACAAAATCACCGAATCAATCGAAAACGCCGAAACGGGTAAATCTCTTGACACCCTTGTTTTACTGGTAACGCAAGCAGACTTGAAAGAAACCGTCATAAAAAACGGCTGGCTTTTTGACTGGAAACAGGAGCTTTCCGAACCTGAACATCAAGTGTATAAACTCGTTATAGAAAAAGAACCGCAAGCCATACAAGGCTTAGTGTCGCTGAAAAAAATGGAAGATCATGTGTTTATGTACCTCATAGAAAACGCGCCGAATAACATCGGCAAAGGAAAGAAATATATCGGGGTTTGCGGTAACTTGACCGCTTACGGCTGTAAATTATCAAAGGATTATGGCTTTGACGGGGTTATCGCTTTTGACGCTAAAACCGCCCTAATTTCCCATTATGAAAAAACGCTGGGTGCGGTACATCTCGGAGGTAACAGAATGGCTATTTTTGAAACGGATGCGCAGAACTTAACAGATAAATATTTTTAACAGGAGGAAACAGGTATGTATAACTTGGACACAAAAGAAGAAGTTGACCTTGACCAGTTTATGGAAGCTCTTGAAAACAACGAGATTCAGATTGTCAGCAGGGAGTTGACTGAAGAAGAAAAAAAAGAACTGTCCAGAGATATTGCCGCCTGCAAAGCCATACACCAAGAAAACCTTGCCAAAAAAGCGGTTTTGGCGTAGGCAACACCGCAGGAATATCTATAACGCAAAGGCCCAGGAAAATGACCGCCGGGAGCCTTTTTTAGCCGTCTCATCATAAATGACTATGCCATTTCATGCAAAATCATCATAAATGACTATATCTTTCCGCAAAGACTAGGGTTATAAATCACAATGGAATACTGTTTCACACGAAAAAAATAGCATTTCAAAGGAAGGAAGTATGAAAACAAGCATTTTCAGGAAAAAAGTGACTGTCACCTTTTTGGTGGTAATCGCATTGGGCTTTGCGGCTTGTCCCAATGACACAAAAAGCGAACCTAGTAAGGTTATCAACATGGCCGACATTCAGGGCGTTACCGCCCCTGTGGCCGGGGAAACGCCGGTAACGGAAATTGTCGGAACGGCGCAGTACACCGGAACGGTAGGCTGGGAACCTAAGCCTGACAATGACACCTTTAAGATGGATACGGTTTACACCGCCACCATCACCCTGAAGGCTAAAAAAGGGTTTACCCTGAAAGGCGTAAAAGCCGGCTTCTTTAAGGTTGACGGGGCGGAAACTACCAACGCGGCAAACAAAGGCGTAATTACCGCCGTTTTCCCCATAACTTTAATGTCCGATCCTATCGTTTTTACCGACCCCGTCATAGAAAAATTTTACGGCGATAAGCCGTTTACCAACGCAAGCACCCACCGCAG
>JAIRUQ010000004.1 GCA_031254315.1 Treponema sp. | reverse complement strand
TGGATTAGCCCCTACTTTACTCTTGGACCTATGGTTGCCGGACTTCAAATATATGCGGTTGGAGGACCCGGTTACAATGCTACTATAGCAACTCCTGACGTTATTAAGGTTACTATTCCAATCATGTTTACTTTCAGCATGTAATAGCGTTGTTTGCTTGATTAAAAGGCTACCGGTAACGGTAGCCTTTTTTTGCCTTGACTAATTCAGAAAATAAAGCCAATATTAGACCATGAAACGTCTTTCAATATTATTTCTATTCTTATTCACCCTTATATTTTGTACTTGTAATACTACAAAAAAGGTCGAAGAAATCTTTATCGTCAGTTTGAATTCGCGTCAAATTGAAATTGGTGAAATCGAAGCGCAATTTAATCCACCTCTGTCCCTTGGTACGTTAAAAAAGGAAAACGTCAAAGTTCTGTATTTCCCTCAAGAGGACGCGGTCTGTCTGCAATACAAGCATGAGTTTGTTACTTATCATCAATTTTGGAGCGCCCATGGCAGGCGGACTTTTGCGGCGGCGCTGGCAAAGTATAACGAGGACTACGATGCGCGTAACCTTAACGCTAAGGGAGGCAGGAGAACAAGATCGACTTATGGCTCTGTAAAAGGGTATTTAATATGGCAAATGTTCAGTTTTACGGTACAGGCAAGGGCAAACATGAATTTGGGGATGGGATACGAATTTAAGGAAAGATCGCCCTATTTTACAATTAATCAGGGCGTGGCGGAATATAGAGAGGAAATATCGAGGGATAATAACAAAAACAGCCCGATTATAGCCTTGTATTTTACAAGAGCGCAAGCCGCAGAACTGGCGGCTCTGTTCGATCCGGCATTTTTACGGGAGCTTGGCTCTCCGGGCGGGAACAACATTCCTATCGACCCTTACAGAGACAATTATTAAGGCATGATACAAAAAGAAGATATTGAACACTGTGCCGAATTAATTTCGGCTTGCAGAAAAGAATTGTCCGCCAGAATTGTCGGGCAGAACGAAATGATTAACGGTCTTTTGACTTCTCTTGTCGCAGGGGGGCATATTCTGCTTGAGGGCGTGCCGGGACTGGCAAAAACGCTGGCGGTAAAAAGCCTCGCGGAAATTACAGGACTTGAGTTTAAAAGAATCCAGTTTACCCCCGACCTTCTTCCCGCAGACTTAACCGGAACAATGATCTGGGAGCAGGCAAACGGTAGCTTTTCCATAAGGCGCGGTCCCATTTTTGCCAATGTAATTCTCGCGGACGAAATTAACCGCGCTCCGGCAAAAGTTCAGTCGGCTCTTCTTGAAGCAATGGAAGAAAAGCAGGTAACAATCGGGGAGACAACCCATCCCCTGCCCGACCCTTTCTTTGTCCTTGCAACAGAAAACCCAATCGAGCATGAAGGCACTTATTCACTGCCGGAAGCGGAACTTGACCGTTTCTTAATGAAACTGCTTATTGTCTATCCTCAGCCTGTAGAAGAACTGGAAATCGTAAAAAACAGCCCGGCTCTTTCTTCCGGTTCAGCCGCAAGGGGCGCGCCGCTTTCCGCTGTCTTAAACGCGGAAAAAATTACGTTTTTGCGAAATGTCGCGGACTCAGTTCATATTGACGAAGAGATAAGCAAGTACATTGTGTCGGTTGTTACGGCAACACGCCCTGCTTCTACAAGGAAGCAGTCAGGGCAGGCAAAGGCGGAGAGCGTAAAGAGCGAAGCAGACAGCGTTTACCGTTATGTGTCATTCGGTGCGTCTCCAAGGGCTTCAATCGCTCTTTTCCGCTGTTGTAAAATTTTAGCGATGTTTGAAGGACGCAACTTTGTAAGCCCCGATGACGTTAAAACTTGCGCGTATCCGGTTTTAAGACACAGGATTGTGCTTTCCTACGAAGCGGAAGCGGAGGGCATGGACGCTGACGCGGTAATAACAAGAATTCTAAGCCACGTTCCTGTCCCGTAAGGCGGAAAATGGAAACCAATGATTTATTACGCAACATAATCAACCTTCCCCTTTTTTCCAGCGGACTCGCCGAAGAAATGCTCGCCGGAAATTTCAGTTCGATCTTCAAAGGACAGGGAATGGAATTTGACGAAGCGCGTCATTATGAAACAGGCGATGACATAAGGTCAATAGACTGGAATGCCAGCGCGCGCTTTGGATATCCGTTTGTAAAAATGTACCGCGAAGAGCGGGAATTAACAATTTTAATTTTACTTGATATTTCGCCGTCAATGCACAGGGGAAATATCGCGCGGCAGGGACTTAGCCCTTATGAACAAGGATTGATCTCTGCGGCGTTAATAGCGTTTTCCGCCGAACACACGGGACAGCAGGTTGGAGCGTTTTTATTTGACAGAGATATAGAAAAAGTTTTTCCGCCGCGCAAGGGACGCAAGCATATAATGTCGCTTGTAATGTCCGCGTTGCAGTACCAGAACAATGTTCCGCCGCGCAGGTCGCAATACGGAAGCGACATCGCCTCCGCGCTGACAGGTGCGCAGAGGCTGTTAAAAAAACGCTCGCTTGTCGTGCTAATATCGGATTTTTACAGCAGTAACTGGGAACAGGAAATGAGCCGGCTCTGCTCCAAACATGATGTTATCGCTGTGCGAATTTGCAGTCCGCAAGAACTACCCTTCCCCGGTCTTATAACTCTTGAAGACCCGGAAACAGGCGTAAGGATAGAAGCGTCCACCGGAGTCGATTCATTTAAGGAAAGCTGGGCGGTTTGGCACGATGAACAGTCAACATACTGGGAGTCTATGTGCAAAAAAAGCGGAGCGGCGTTTTTGGAGTTGTCCACGTCAGCAGACGCTCCTTCTTCTTTGATAAAATTCTTTGGAAGCAGAAGCCACAGTCTGAATAAGCGCAGGAAACGCAAATGAAAAAAAACTTTGCGCAATTAAAAGATTTTTATATAACAATTAAAACATTTTATGTTATTTTATTCATTTTTATGTTACATCTTTCCGCCGGGGTTTTACACGCTCAAACAGGCGCATTTTTAATACCACGGCAAATTTTTGTGGGAGACCCGGCTGTTTTGGTAGTGCCCCTGCCTGCCGCCGCCGTGAATGAGGATACTATTCTTGAAAAATCTTCAATTAAAGAAAGCATTTTTCCACCTGACCCAAACATTGACTTTTACCGTATAACTCTTGAACGGCGTACCAGCGCCAGTAGGCTGATGATTGAATTTACAGCGTTTGTTTCAGGGACTGTTGAATTACCCATAATAGAAATAGGAGGAGAATATTTTTCCGGCTTGAAAGTTACGGTAAATTCAATAATAGACAAGAGCTCAACGCCTCTGCTTTCTGCTCCTGCTTCCGCCCTCGCTATGCCTGGAACTGCGGCAATAATTTACAGCGCGATGGCTGTAATTTTTTTCCTTATAATGCTAACAATTTGGTTCTTCCTTAAAGGGCGTGTTTTTTTAAAGGGTTTGATAAAAAAATGGAAATACCGCCTACTCTTGGCTTCGATTAGGAAGACGGAAAAAAATCTTCAGAAGGCGATTCAAAAGGGAATAGATAAACGGATCATTTTGGATAACCTTTCGGATAAATTCAGGGATTTCCTCTCTGCTTTGACAGAAACCAACTGTAGAACGATGACTTCACGCGAATTTGAAGAGCAGGAGAACGGTTTATTTTTAAGCAATTTTTTCCGAAACTGCGATGAACTGCGTTTTTCGGGATTAAATATCAGATCTAATGATATATTAAAGCTGTTAGACGATCTTCGCACTTTCGTCAATATGTTAGATGATAAAACAAAAGACAAGGAAAAGGAAGTAAAAGCAGAATGAGTTTAAGTTTTGATAATCCGTTTTTAGCTGTCTGCGCCCTTATTATCATTCCTATCGGAATATTTATATATTCACGGTTAAAAAACCCTTTTGTCGCGGCTATTCCCCTTGGCGCTCCCGGCGGCGTTCCTTTTAAGACATCGCAGATCAGCGGTTTAATCAGATTGCTTCGATTATTAGAAATAACAGGAATTCTTTTACTTTTTTTAAGCGCGGCTGGTCCTTCAATAAAAACTTCTGAAACTGTTTGGTTAAACCGCGGCGCGGATATTATGTTTATTTTGGACACAAGCCCAAGCATGGCGGCATTGGACATGGACGGCAGAAGCAGATTTAGCGCAGGAAGAACCTTACTTGCTGAATTTGCGCATAAACGTCATTCGGACAGTATAGGACTTGTGGCAGTCGGAGAGGACGCCGCTCTTCTTCTGCCGCCGACTTCCGACAGAGAAGCGTTAGAACTCAGGCTGGAGCAACTTCGTATAGGAGAGATGGGAGACGGAACCGCTCTTGGAATGGGGATTGCCGTCGCCGCATATCACCTTGAAAAATCAAACGCAAAGCACAAGGTCGCGGTTCTTATAACAGACGGCGAAAACAACGCGGGAGCTATACATCCTGAAACTGCCGCTGGGTTGTTACGCGAAATAGGAGTATCATTCTGGGTTATAGCGGTCGGCTCTGCGGGAGAAGTGCCAATAGATTATTTAGACCCTTACACAAAAATCCGCAGAACGGGAACATTTGATTCCCGTTATGATCTTGATAGTATTCGCCGCTTAAGTACAGCAGGGGGAGGCACGTTTATTATCGCTCCTTCCGCCGACTCTTTTGCCTCGGCTTTTTCACATCTGGACGAATCTGAAATTACAGTGCTGAGATCGCGCGTTATAAACCGCATGGCTTCGATTTCATTTCAATTTTTGATTGCCGCTGTTTTATTGCTTGCTATTGTAAGATTTGTAAAGCGCAATTTACTTGGAGCTTTAATATGACATTTGATCATCCTTTTTTATTATTTGGTTTCGCTGTATTTATACCAATGGTCATTCTTGATCTTCTTGGAAATAAAAACAAACTATCGCAGGAATTGCAAAAAAAATTCCGCGCTAATGTTTATCTTTTCCGCCTGTTTGTGTTCTTTGCCATTATCGCGCTCGCTGGTCCTCGCTGGGGGATGGGCTTCGCGCCGTCCGAATACCGCCGGGGAGTTGATACGGTCTTTGCGATTGACATTTCGCGGAGCATGGACATCCGTGATGCGCAAATAGGGACACGTGTAACACAGTCCCGTCTTGAGCGCGGACTTTTTATCGCAAAGGAAAGCATTGCATCTGTTTCAGGTGCGCGTTTTGCCGCCGCCATTGGCAGGGGAAGCGGTTATTTGGCTGTCCCCTTAACTTATGACAATGAAGCCGCGCTTGTTTTCCTTGAGTCAATTGATGTCTCATCAATGACAGGAAGAAGCACAAACCTTGAGTCTTTGGTTGACGCGGCTGTAGGTGCGTTTCAAAGTACGTCTGTTGCACGAAAAGTAATTGTCCTTATCTCGGATGGGGAAGCGCTTTCAGGCGTTCTACGAAACGCGATTAACCGCTGTGTAAAAGAAGGTATTATTGTAAATACTGTCGCGGTTGGAAGCGATGAAGGGCGGCAAATACTGTCTCAGTCAGAAGACCCGCAATCCCCGTCTGTTACCAGCAGAAGAGAAGTACTTGTTATGCGAACAGTTGCCGAAAGAACTGGTGGCATTTACATTGACGGCGGACGGGAAGATGCACATTCCGTACTTTCATCTCACCTTTTATCAGTCGCCACGGACATAGAATCAGCTAACGGCAAAAAAACGCCGAAACAACGCCGTTCTTTGTTTGTAATACTGGCGATTGTCGCGTACAGCGCGTCAAAGTTTATTACACGTCAATCGCAAAAACTGCCATTAAGCCGCCTGTTCACCGCCGGTATAATCACCGTTACGCTGATTTTTACCTCATGTTCCGAGGGCAAACTGCTTCTTATAGAAGCGAATTATTTGTTTTCACGCGGCAGATACGATGAGGCTCTTATTCCCTATCTAAAAGCGCTCAACCATAAAGAAGCGGCTCCTTATGCTGAATACGGGCTTGGTTTGACATTTTATTCGCTTGATGAAGGAGAGGCGGGATTAAAACGCTATCAAAATTCACAAAGAATGTTGGGAGCGTTTTCTGAAAATGAACACCGTGAGCTTCATTACAGAAATCATTATAACTCCGGGATTATACATTTTGAAAATAGGGATTTCCGCGCCGCGGCTTATGAATTCAGAGAGGCGTTGAGGGCTGATCCCAGAAAAATCGACGCAAAGCGAAATCTTGAATTGAGCCTTATGTCTATTTCTATGGAATCAGATACAGAAAAACGCACGGAAGCGCAGGAAGAACAAAGGGAGATTCTTTTTGAGTATTTAAGGCAGGAAGAAGAACAACGCTGGAAAAGCCGTGAATGGGCTCCCGAAGAAAATAATACAGGAGCGGATTATTAAAATTAAAACATTTTTTGTTACATTAACATTTTTTCTTTTAACATTTACGAATGTAAACGCTCAGGAAACTATGCAGTTTTATGCGAGAATAAGCCCTGAAGTACTGATAGTCGGAAGTCCGTTTACTCTTACAATTCTTCTTGACTACCCTTTTGCGAATGAAGTTAGCGTTATTCCGCCGTCTTATGAAGGAGTTCTCAAACTTGACCGTGTTATTAAATATGCAAGAGGACGGGAAACCCGAACGCAGACGGTCGTTGAATACACGTTTACCCCTATTGTAAGCAGACATTTTGTTCTTGAATCGTTTACGATTGTTACTCCATTGGGTCGTACAGCAACAGGTCAATTTGTTTTGAACATACGCAGGGAAGGTGAAGAACGGATGATTATCACGCCGTCTCTTGCGTGGGAAAGTGATGGCTCATTGTCCGCTGTCCCAAGACAAATAACAGCCGGAGAACGTTTAACCTTTTTGTTACGCGCAACTGACTTTGATTCACAATTGCCGCCGCCTGAGTTTTTTATGCCTGAAGTGCCGCAGGGGGTAATACTTACGCTGTCACGGCAGACAGCGCAAGAGCGGACAGACGGCGTTTTAATAAAGATGACGGTTATTCCGCTTGCTCCGGGAGAGTTTACTTTACCGGAGAGGGTTCTTCAATATGAGAATATACGGTTTCAGATACCGGCTTTGAATGTTAGAGTTGTGGGGAGATCAGCGAATTGAACGTGAAGAAGAAAAAGAGGATCAACGAATTGCACGAATAGAGCGAATGAACACGAATAAGAGAAAGAAAAGATAACCACACGCCCAATTATGCACAGCGTTAAGCTGTGTAGATGAATATGTCCACACGGCGTGGCGCTAAATAAACGTAACCCAGATAAAAAAGGCACGAGGACTTTAGTCCGAGTAGTGCGCCGGACACGGAGAACACGGAGGAAAGGATAAGAGCGAATTAAAACGAAAGAAGGAGAAAAGGAGCAACGAATTGCGCAAATAGAGCGAATTACACGAATAAGCTGAGGAATTATATTTGTTTCAGGCGCGCTACTCAGGCTAAAGCCTTCGCGCCTTGTTCATCTTTGTTACGTTTTTTGTGCGCCACGCCGTGCTAAATTATTCATCCACATAGCTACGCTATGCCTTATTTGGCGTGTTTAATTCGCGTAATTCGTTGATCTCTTAATTATTTTAGCGTAATTCGCGGACGGCTTTCATGATCATTACGTCGCCGGAGCCGAGGATTTTTACTAGGGGGTCGGCAATTTTTTTTATAAATGGGGGAGCCATTCCTTTTGCAAGTCCGCCCCATGTGTAACAATTTTTGACTTTAAAACCTGTGTTTTTTAACAGCTTTGATAAAGTTCGTACGGAAAACAAAAAAAGATGATCGAATATCGCGGAACGCCAGCGAGAGCCAAAAAGACGCGACTGAAAACCGTCGATGTTCGGGGTGGTAATAAAAAGATAGCCGTCATCTTTTAAAATGCGATAGGTTTCTTTTAAAAACACCGACGGATCGTTTAAATGTTCGATTAAGTGGGACGCAAGGATTACGTCAAAACTGGCGCTGGGAAAGTTATTTTCTTCCAGCGGCTTGTCTCTCACATCGAGGTTACGTTCATTTCTTGCGTATTCAGCGCAAGGGGAAATTTCTACTCCTGTTACGCGCCATCCGTTTGTGCGCAGGGAGGCAAGAAGAGAACCTGTAGCGCATCCTATGTCCAGAATGGAAGGCGCGTCTTGGGCGTTTTGTTGCACAGTGCGCGAAAAGAGTTCTTTCTCTAGGCGGGAAAATTTCGCGTCTTTTAGCGCTAACTGCTGGAGTTTTAGGAAAGCCTCTTCATTTTCAAGTTCATAAGAAAGATAATCTTTGCCGAATATATTTTTGTAACGCGCTAATATTTCATCTTTATCGGGCTGGGGATTTCTCTGCACAAGATTACATGATACACAGCGAACAAAAGAAAAACCTTCGCACTCAAGAGCGGGCTTAAAAACAAGACCGCCACAGCAGGCGCAGGGTACTGTTACGCTCTTTCCGGCTGATACCGGCATTGACCATGTTTTCACTAATTTACATATAAACGGTTTATTACACTTCGTGAATTACCGGTTATATCCTGCACAATAACTTCAAGGGTAACCTGTCCCCGTGTCAGAAAAACTTCGGCGGCTTCATAAGAAGAAACATTGCTGTATATCTGCTTTGCCGGAACAAGACCATTACGATAAAGCATAAGAACGCCGTCTCTTGCGGAAACAGCTTCAAAGTTCAGCGAACCAACTTCCGCGCCGTTTACAGAGCAGACAATTCTCTGCGGAGCGTATTGCTGGGAATACGCCGATGTCTGTATGTTTCTGGGAGTTCCTCCGGCAACGCCGACAACCACCGTATAGCGTCCCTGACTTAAATTATTTGATTGCATCATAGCTCCCTGCGCGTTTCGCAAATTAACCGAAAGAATTTGCGGAGGACGGGTTTCCTGCGCCGGAGTGATAATCATTTCAGGATTAATCCAGCGGCGTTCATGCCTGTCAAAAACGATGAAATAAAACCCTTCCTGCGCCGACCAGCCTGAAGTCCCAGATACAGCGATTGGCTGTTGTTTTTCGACATAAGTCTCTGTAAAGGGAGTGTTATGTTCGGCGTAACGGCTGTAAATGCTTATAAGTCCGTCTCCGTGATCGATAGCCGTCCATGCGCCAAGCGGAGACGGAAGGCGGGAAGCAAAATCGTTTTTGCCGCGCGAAAAAATCACTTCTCCGCTCTCGGCGGCAAGCACGTTTACCGTACCGCTAAAGATCATTCCAAGAACAGGTCTGCCGTTGTCATTTGAGCCAAAATTGCGGACAAGGTTGGCTCCCTCACAGGGCAAACTCATAGCGTCCATAGAGTCCGAAACAGAGCCTGCAATAATTAAAAAAATAATTAAAACGGTTGTTAAACGCAAAAAATTCACTCTCATTTTAGTTTTCCTCCAAATCAAAGGAAATCAATGTAGAACCGCCGCCCGCTACAAGCATTGAGCCTGTCCTGCCAAAAAAAACATCGTCACTTTTAAACGAAGCTCTTATAAAAATTGAATCCCGCGCATTAGTTCTTGAAAGCCCAAACAACCTGTCATGCGGGAACCTTATTCCTATAAGTCTTTTTTCCTGCTCCGGGTGGGAAGTAATAACAAAGAAAAAACCCTGCCCGCCTGAATCGTCAATGGCGGTTATATTTCCGTCCAGCGGAATATTTATTCCGCGCCGGGATTTTATACTGTAACAGCCGATTCCTCCGGCGCGTTCAAAAACAATGCGACTGTCATCATCAATAAAAGAAATGTACACAGGTCTCCTAAAACCGGTTTCTAAAAATTCATGGTAGACAACTTTATACTCACCTCCCGCACTACCAAAACGCTCAAACAACAAAAAACGCTGAGTATCAACACCGCATATAATCCCGATATACGAACCATCGCTGGAAATAGTACAGCCAAGAATTACAGAATAACGTGAACCGCCCGGCTCAAAATAAAAAATACGCTCCCCGTAATAATTAAAAACTTCGATTACTCCGTCAATCGAACCTGTTAATACAAGGTCAGCGGCGGCATCTATACAGGTAATCGGAGCGCCAAATTCATACGTCCACATGACATTCCCTCTATTGTCAACTTCCGATAATGAATTTTGATCACTGCCAAGAATAAAAATCCGGTTGTTTAGCAAAATAGGATAACCTCTTGTATTAGCAACAACTATCTCGGTATCATCCAAAATATTGTTAATAACAATGTTGGCAGGGTTAATGGAATATTCCGTCCACATATTCCGGCTTAGGTAAATGTCATTTGTCTTGATTCTGTTAATCGCAAACTGCCCCAACGTATCGACATAACCAAAATGACTGCCAAGGGTAAATGGAAGCAACTGCCCCGATATATTGACGGATGAAGGGTTTTCAGGGTCATTATCGTAGACATCACTGTTCGTCAGCGAACTTATCCATTTTTGGGCGAGTATTGTCTCAAGTGGGATGGGCTTTGCCGCCACGAGAAAATATATAACAAAAATTATAAAAACAATAACTATCTGGCTTCTTTTCTTTTTTTGTGCCACAACGACTCCTATTTTAACAGTAATTATTATATAATATATAACTACAGGAGGCAAGCATGATTGATAAAGGACAAATGGACGCGCTATTTTCTTCAGCGCGAAAAATAGCGGAAATGGCGTACGCTCCGTATTCAAAGTTTCGGGTCGGCGCGGCTTTGCTTTGCGAAGACGGTTCCGTTGTTACAGGCGTAAATGTGGAAAATCGCTCCTTTGGGCTGACCGTCTGCGCCGAAAGGAACGCGATTTTTACCGCAGTCGGAAAAGGGTATCTTCGTTTTAAGGCACTGGCGATTTCTACGCCGGACTCTGTTGAGCCGGTGGGTCCTTGCGGGGCTTGCCGGCAGGTAATAAGCGAATTTATGCCGCCGGACACTCCAATTCGTTTCGCCGGAAGCGGAGAAAGTCAGGTAAACACCACCGCAGGAGAGGTTTTACCCTTCGATTCTCTGCATGAATTACGAAAATGAGCCCAAAATACTGAATTTGCTTGAATATCTTGACATCTATTGTAATATCATGCGATAATTAACAAATGGTAGAAGATGATATCCTTACCCTAGAAGAGGTCGCAAAGTACCTGAGGGTGTCGGAGCGCACAATTTATGACTGCGCTCAAAAAGGTGAAATTCCGGCAGGCAAAATCAGAACCGCGTGGCGTTTCAAAAAATCAGAAATTGACAAATGGGTCAATGAAAGGCTAACGTCAACTAACCTTACCCCGCAGATTAATCCTGTGCATGCTCAGTCAATTTTGTCTGAACACCGCATACTTTTTCTTAATTACTCAAGTAAAAGGGACGCTCTTTTGGCTCTTGCGGAAAATCTCTCAGCCGCTCCTCAAGTAAAGAACAGGCAGGAATTATCAACAGAAATTCTTAAACGTGAAGAATTGATGAGTACCGCTATCGGCTGTGGAATAGCGATTCCTCATGTAAGACTCTCATCCGTCACAGACCTTGTCGTGTCCGCCGGGATCAGTCGCACAGATATTGTCGATTTTCACCCTCTGGATGACGAGCCTGTACGCCTTGTTTTTATGATTGCCGCGGCTGGTAACCAGCACGCCTACTATCTGCAGACGCTCTCATGGTTCAGCACAAGGTTAAAAAACAAAGATTTGCGTGATTCTCTCTTGCAGGCAAAAACTGAAAAAGAAGTTTATAATTTGTTGGTTAATTAGTAGTCTGTAACACTCAATTATTTAAATTTAAAAATATCCGCTATTCATTTAACAGGCGGGGGCGGGCTGCGGGTCATAAAAACTCTGGAGGAATTCGCCTACGAGCCCTTTGCAAGGTCTCTCCGGCGAAGAATTCCAGAAAATGTTTTTCTGCCCCGCAGCCCGCCCCCGCCTGTTAAATAGAGGTTCCTTATATGTATAAATAATTATGTTTGTAATGTTTTAATTGTAACAGAGTACTAAGTGCTTCTCACTCATCCTGATATTCAAAAACAACACCTAGCCAATATTGAGGGTCGCTAATATCCTGAGCGATTAACCCGATGTCTACGTTTGCCACGGTTTCCGCTACAAGCCACCGTGTCTCGTAAGATTCAAAACGCGCCCCTGCTCCGGTAACATCCGCAAGACCCATCGCATGGCTGTACTGGCGTGAAAGCATAATAGCGGAACGAATATTGGTATTAGCGAGAACTATCGCAAAAAGCATGGCGCGGCTGTCGCAATCGCCTCTGCCTTCGGTAATGGCGGTTACAAGATTGACAAAATCGCTTCCGTTCAAGTCGCGTTCGTACCTGAAGCCTTGTACAAAACCAAGAACCTTTTGAGAAAAAGCTCTTTTCTCTTCATCGGAAAAAGCCGCACGCCAGCCAAAATTACGCGCAAGGGCAGAGGCGGCAGTTGCAATACGGTCATAAGAATCACGATAAATAAATTGATAGTAGCGAATCCACGCTTCCTTCCAATTTGGGGAATCAATATAATGTTGAAGAATATAAAATTCGCGCTCTATCAAAGTCTGAGCGGCAGTGGCGTCATTCTCCCGTATCATGGCGCTTACCCCCGCTACGGCAAGGGGGACGCTTTTCGCTTCTCCGCGCGGATAACTGTATTCGATCACCGGACCGGGATAGCGGCGATCAGCCGCTGTCGGGCAAATCGAGTCAAGCGCGGAAATGTGGAACAGCTCCAAATCATTCCTGCTGGCGGGACCGTAGGCAAGCGCCAACAGCATTGGCGGTCTTCCGCCTGTACGGCTTTCAAGTTCAATGACAAGACCCCATCCGTCAAAATTGCCAAAAATCAGTTTCATCAATGCCGCCTGTCTTTCACGATAACGGAAAGCGGCGGTCTCTCCCCGGTTTCCAATCCTTCTATTTACATCGTCAATTAATTCCGGCATACTCGCATAGCGGTCGTTGTAAATTACCATGTCAAATAGAAGCCCGCCGGGTCCGGCAAACGAAAAACGGTCTCTCGCGTCTCCGTGTACAAATTCATAGCCTTCGGGAAGATCGAGGTAAAATCCCCAAGTCGGCGAATACATCGATTCCGCAAAGGCAAAGAGCGGAATAAATAACAACAAAAAAACTATCTTTTTCATGCTATATTATCGGAGTGAAAAACATAGAAATTCTACATGAAGATGAGCATTCTATCGCTGTAAATAAACCGGCGGGGCTGTCCGTACAGGGCGGAAAAGGAGTAAAAACTTCACTGGATAGGCTCCTTGCGGAAATACGCACGCCTCCGCCTCTTTTAGTTCACAGGCTTGATAAGGACACTTCCGGGGTACTGATTTCTGCAAAGGGGCGCGAGGCGGCAAACCGCCTTTCGCGGTTAATTGGCGGACGAAAAGCCGTAAAAAAATACATCGCCGTCTGCGCAGGACGCCCCGGCAAAGAGCAAGGCGTTATTGAGGACAAACTTCTTATTAGGGGCAGTCTGAAAAACTCCCAGACCATGTACAAAACAATCAAAACAGCCGCTCTTACAGAGGGGCAGGAATTTTCAGTTTTAGAACTGGAACTTGGCACGGGAAGAATGCATCAAATTCGCCGCCATCTTGCCATGATTGGAAACCCCATTCTTGGCGATGATAAGTACGGCGATTTTTCACTCAATAAAAATTTACGCAAAACGGCAGGGCTTAAACGCCTGCTCCTCCATGCGTCTCATCTCGTTATTGAAGAGTTAAATATTGACATTCACGCTCCACTGCCGGATTACTTTAGCCGATATGTTGACTTTAATTGATATTTTTTCCAGAATTAGCTGAATGCTAAATATGGAAGAAAATCACACACCTGTGTCGCGCCATTGGCTTGAAAGTTTGAGCACGGATGAATTAATCAAACTGGCTGATACTTATGGAATAGACATACCTCCTGAACTTGAAAGAATTTTCATCATAGAAGAACTGCTGGAAGTTTCCAGTGCGGATGAACAGGAGCCTACTGCCGATCTTGAAGTAGCTCCCTCTTATTTGGAATCAGCCGCACTGCCAAAACAGTACAATATTTCCTATATCGAAGTAATGATCAGAGACCCGCTTTGGGTTTTTGCGTTTTGGGAAATCAAGAGCCATGACAGGGAAGCGCATGAGAAGACGGATGATTTTAACGGTTATTGTTTACGGGTAATTCCGCTGAACGAAAACGGAGAGCCAAATCCGGGAGAAAATTCATTTACCGTACTGCTTGGCGCAGAGGACTCCGCCAGATATTTAGGCTTTGCAGGGCAGGCGTCAGACGAAGATGCGCCGCATGAAGAACACTTACAAAAGGGCGCTTTGCGCGAAACCTGCCGTTATGTAATAAAACTGAATGTGATTCACGGCGAATCTGAATCACAAATAGCGTCTTCTCAGCCTTTTTGTCTGCCAAAACTGTACAACAACGAAATTGCCGCCGAAATGAGCTGTAACCCGTTAATTCGTCTTTCGGGAGTGCAGGATTTATCAATTATAAAAAATTCAGATCGCCATTCAAAGGTTAAGAGGCAGTAAAATGGATTTTCGTTATGCGATCTCGCTTGTTTTGGAAGCTCACCTGCCTTTTGTAAAAGAATTTCAAAAAGAGGATGACCTATCCCAAGCCGGCGAAGAAGACCGTTTTTTTGAATACATCTCGGAAACTCTTCTCCCCCTTCTTGAAGCCCTGCACAGACTGGAAACGGATCATATTTCATTCAGACTTGCCATTGTAATTTCTCCGGTTTTAGCCTGCCTGTTGAATGACGAACATCTTCAAAAAAAATACCTTTTTTATATTGATAAACAAATTGAATTTGGCAGGCATGAACTTGAACGTACAGCGGGAATGAGCGATCTAAACAAACTCGCTCAAAACTATTACAACAAAATAGTTGACAGAAGAATCGCATACACGGAACGTTATGAAAAAAATCTGCTAAAAGCGTTTGATTTTTACAGACGCAAGGGCAAAGTTGAAATCCTCGCTACCTGCGCAACTCACTCGTTCCTTCCGTTTATCAGAGGCAACCATGAATCTTTGCAGGCACAAATGGAAGTTCCCGCTCCCGGCTACCGCCACAACTTTGGAAGTTGTATTCAAGGTTTTTGGCTTCCTGAACTCGGCTGGACTTCCGCGATAGAACCGTATTTAAGAGCGTACAATTTTGCGTATACCATTGTGGACAGCCACGGTCTTTTATTCGGCGAACCTTCTCCGAAAAAGGGATGTTTTTTTCCTGTAAAAACACCTAACGGCACTTTTATTCTTGCAAGGGACTTTTACGCTGTAAAAGAAATAGAAAAAATCGCAAGCGATGAGTTGTTCCGCAACAACGACCGTGATGCCGGCTATGAACTGCCGCCTGAGACGGTAAGCCCGTTTTTAATAGCGGAAGGCGAGCGGCGCAGAACAGGCTATAAATACTGGGCGCGCTCTTGTGCGGCAAACGGACAAAACTCCGGTAACGGACACAATATTTACAATCCGCAAGCGGCATCTGACAGGGTTGTCGAACACGCGAGAGTTTTCCTTGAAAACACAATAGCCCGTCTTGAAGATGCGTCAAAGCACATGGAAGAAGCTCCTATAAGCCTTTATGCACATAACGCGGATTATTTTGGGCGTCTGTGGCACGAGGGTGTACTTTTTATAGAGACGCTTTTTCGCATGGCAGGCGGCTACAGGGATCTTCAGTTTGTATGCCCAAGTGAATATATTTTCAAACAGAACCTTTCTTCGCTACAGGTTGTGTCTCCTGAATTTTCTTCAAGCGGCGCACACGGTTATGCCGAAACATGGCTGGACGTTTCAAATGACTGGATTTACCGCCACCTTGTCCGTTCTATGGAACGAATGACAGAACTTGCTGAACGTTTCCCGGATGATACCGGCTTAAAAGAACGCGCCTTAAATCAGGCGGCGCGAGAAATACTGCTCGCTCAGTCATCAGACTGGTCATCTCTTTTATACAGACAGGACTCAACGGAATACGCCCGTAATCAGGCGGAGAACGCGTTGCGCAACTTTACCACGATTTATGAAGCGTTAGGCAGTAATTACATTAGCACTGAATGGCTTACCAATCTGGAACGCCGCCACAATATTTTCCCGAATATTAATTACAGAGTATTTAGACGCAAGACATAGTTGTTATCATTAAAAACTAAAAATCAAGCTTGTACAGGTCTTCAATGCGCTGATTTAAGTTTTCGCTGTCTTCCAGCATTTCAAGACTTTCTCTTGCCGGGTTGTAAGTAGGATCAAGGCGTAACGCTTCTTCCCAACACAGTTTTGCGTCGGCAATATTTCCTCTGGAATAAGCGTCAATTCCAAGAAGGTACAAATCATCGACCTTGTTTGAGATAATGCCTCTGCCGCCGTCGCCTAAATCAAAACGTACCGCCAAACTTATTCTGTTAAGGGGCTGTAACTGGGTAAGTAAATCCAGAGTATAGTTTATGTCAATTGCGATATTGTTCAGGTTAATCGCGCTACCTACAGCTACGCGGCTACTTCCGGCTTTGACCATTACTCCGGCGCGCATGGATAAGAAATCCGTTATATTAACGGATAAGCCTAGCGCCCCGTACGGTAATTCAGACTGGGAAATATCCATCAAATTTAAGGGAAGCAAAAAATCAAGTGCTATCGTAAGGGGGCGTATTGGCTTATAAGAAATCGCGGCGTTTACAACTGTAGGCAGAGGTTCGTCCAGAACGGGAGGTCCAAGGTTTCTTATAACAAGCGCGGCGGATGCGTTTCTTTCTCTTGAGGTATAAGTTTTAAACAGATTGAATCTTGTAAGCAGTCCTATATCCGCCATTGCCATTGCCGCAGACTGGGACGCGCCTGAGCCGCTGATAATATTGTCAGAGTTATCGGTGTAGTCCGGCATTATACGGAAAGCGCCTTTTAGGCTCATTCCCAAAGAAAGCCCGGAAAAGTAATAACTGGAAAATAAATTGTAAGAGGCGTTTAAAATTGCGACTCCTTCAGAATAATAACCGCCGGAAACTCTTTCGCCGTAGAGGTTATATTCGGTAAACGGCGTATAAAGCCATTTCGCGCCGGCGGCTACCCCCAAGTTCCCAAAACGGTTGGCATAGGCTATACCTTCAATTTTTGTGTCGGCTATCCAGTTATTGTGGAAAAAAGCCAACTCTGCCTTTTGCAACATGGAAGAGCCCGCCGGGTTAAACTCAATAAAGGAAATATCATCGGAAATAGCGGCAAAAGCCCCCGCCATGCCCTCAGAACGCCCCCCCATCGGGATATTTAACACCGGAAAGGCGGTTAAACCCGTATTATCATCAATACCGTAAATACCATTCAAATAGTCCGAAATACTCCCGTAATCATCGGACGAGTCAGCCCAAACGGGCAAAAGGGAAAATATTGCCAAGCATACGGTTAAAAAAGCCGCTTTTTTACTAGCCATCTACAGTATATTATATATCGGAAAATGGCAAAAAAATAGTATATCACGGGGTATTTTCTAA
The DNA here is from genome assembly GCA_031254315.1 of Treponema sp. GTDB lineage: Bacteria > Spirochaetota > Spirochaetia > Treponematales > Breznakiellaceae > WQXQ01. The sequence continues at coordinate 17,866 of JAIRUQ010000004.1, read as the reverse complement.
GGAATTTGTCCAAAAACCTAAGTTTCTGAACAACTATATTCAGAAAAATACGATAATATAATATAGTATAATGATGACAATGGTGAGGTCTGTCCGTACAACGGCTATTTTTACTTTTTTCTCGATTTTTTTACTGTTTATAACCGTAACCCCGGTATTTGCCGGCGGCGGCAAAGATGCCGATCTGGCTAGGGCTGACGCACTCATAAACGAAAGAGAATACGATGAAGCGATGTCGATATTAACCGATTTTGCCAGACGTAACCCGGACAAATTCGATCTTGCCAACCAGCGTCTGCGAAGAATATACAGAATACGGGAAGAGGTAAAACGCACCGCAGATGAATTGATAGAAACCCTCACAAATGAGCCGGGGAATAATGAAAAAATCCTTGAGCTGTCCAGACGGCTCCATTCTCTTGAAAACGCAAACAGTTCGCTTCTTGTAAATTTCGTTTCCAGAACACAGGAGATCGCGCAATTTAACTTTAACAGGAACCTTCTGCGGGATATTCTGGAAAGAGGCAGACGTTTTTTGGACGCGGGCGATTGTACATCGGCTATTCAAGCCTATGCAGAAGGCATGAGCCTTATGCGCACAGAATTTTTCGCGTCAAACTACGGCGCAAATATCGAGAATCAGGTTACCAGAGAAACGGCAAGGATCAATTCGACGGTCGCTTCTTTTCAACAGCTAAGTTCGCAGATGGGGACAATTTCCGCCGAGTTGGTACGCGCAATAAATGCGGGAGAGACTTCCCGCATTAACGAAATAACAAACCGGCTAACGCCTACAATGGACAGATTTATCGAATCGAAGCAGGTACTGTATTCCGCCGCCAATACGCTTGATAGGCTCTTGAATGAAATATGGGCGGCTCACCCTGAAATTACAGGGGAACAAAACCATCTCTCATTTATATCAACATTAATTCACGGGCGGACAGATGAAGCGATACATGAGGGAATGTTAGGCGCTTTTGATACTTATTGGACAAATTCAATAGGCTCTGTTGTAAACGAGATTACGCGATATGTTGTAAGGGCAAATGCGTCATCCCTTTCGTCATTTAATAGCGGAGATTATGCTGATGCGGTATCTTCCCTGAACAGCATAGGAATTTCTTTTTCGCCGTTATATTTTGACAGACACCGCCAGCTTTTCGCAGGTGCACGTCCTCAGACAATTTCGCTTTTTGGTAATACTATATTAAACGAAGATATACCCTCATATCTGGAAATAAGGGCTTTGTATGAATCAAATAATTTTCTTCTGCAGGCAGGAAGTACAATCACACGCCAAAATATTGATCGTTCGTCTATTACCCGCTGGCAACAGGGAAGCATTACTATAGCTCAAGCATTAACCGCCGAACAGCAGACAAGAAACAACATAAACACAATGCAACGCTCAATCGAAACTATAAGGATAAACGCTGTTCAATTAAATACAGAAATAAGTTTATACTACAATACGCCTCATGTCGCAAACGCAATTAGCGCTATAGAAAAATTAAGCTCTAATCTTTTTGCGGAAAGTAACCTTGCGGCGCAAAGGTATTACAATATTGTATTACAGAATTATCAAAACAATCTGGCTGTAAGAAAAGATGAGCTTGCAAGGGCAAGAGGATTTCTTGACGGACAGAGACGCACAAACACAGACGGCTCTGTTGTAATTTCCCGTTATCCGGCAGAAGCTCTGGAATTACTGACATCGATGACTTCAGCATTAAGAGCAGACCTGCAAAACGGAAACTCCACTTTACAACAATTTAGGAATGAGCCGGCAGGAATATCAGATAACAGAGAACTATTAAATATAACCTCTAATTACCAAACAGTTCTTAACGAAATGACTACCATAAATACCCAAGCTACATCTCTTGTAGAAACCGCCCGTACGCGCTCAGCTCAGGCGGAAACATTTAGGCAGGAGGGAGAGCGGCTCTACAGAGAAGCGCAGACTGCTTATCAAAGGCAAAATTTTGATCTTGCGCGTGAACGGATTCAAAGATCGTCCGATGTATTGACCCAGTCCCTTGATATACAGGAATCCGCTTCCTTGCGCCAGATCAGGGATGTTCAGTTGATCAATCTTGGTCAGTCCATAACCGCATCCGAATACGAAGCGATAATCGTAGAAGTGCGTAATCTTGTAAATAATGCGCGTAACGCATACTTTAACGGAAACTTTCAACAGGCAGAAGATGGTCTTTTAAGGGCAAGAAGCAGATGGAGTATAACAGGTCAGGGGGATAATGAAGAAATAGTGTACTGGCTCGGCATGATCCGGTCGGCAATGTCTGTGTCTACCGGCAGGGTAATTTCTCCTAACGCTCCTCTTTATGCAGAAATGAGTCAGCTTTTAAATTATGCTCAAAGAAATTTTGAAGAGGGCGTACGTTATATAAACTCAGGACAGCGCACGCTTGGAATCGCTAAATTTGACGAAGCGCGTCAGCTTACAAGAGAAGTTAAACTGTTGTTCCCGGTTAATCAACAAGCGGGTATTCTTGAACTGCGTATGGAGCAAGTTACAGACCCTACGGCATTTAACGCGGCATTTGAACAGCGCATAAGAGCCGCCATAGCCGGAACCAGACAACGCTCCATTGAGGCTTTTGCCGATCTTCAAAACCTCGCGGAAATAAATCCAAGATACCCGAATTTAAGGGCTATTTTAGAACAGGCGGAAATTGACATGGGACGCCGACAGGCTCCGCCAAATCCCGCGAATATCGCGCGTTCCAGAGAATTAACCGCTTCTGCGAACAGGATTCTGCAAAGCAATACGGCGGCACAATACGAAGTCGCTCTTGCGCAGTTAAACGAAGCGATTACATTAAATCCTACTAATACGGAAGCATCGGCGGTAAGAGACAGACTCCTTAGCAGAATGGGCGTCCCCGGTTCTATCGTACTTTCAAGTGAAGACGAAGCAAATTATCAAAGAGCAATGAATGAGTTGCAAACAGGGAATAACCTCGCCGCCCTTGCCATTGTAGAAAGGCTTATGCAGAACCCAAGAAACCGCAATATAACAAAACTTATTGAATTACAACGAAGGATACAGTCGGTACTATGATCCGCTTAAACAAAATACTTTTAATTATACTTTTTACTTTTACATCTGTATTTGCCGTTTTAGCGCAAGATTTTTTTTGGGAAGCGCCTGAGCTTTTTACTTCGGGAGCAGGAAGGTTTCCCGTAAGCGCGTATACGGACGAATTTTCCGCTGTCGCATGGCAGGAGATTACACCTAACAGAGACGCAAACGCGCTTGATTCCGGCTCCATCAATGTATACCTTGCCGTTAAACAACAGGAAGGAGACTGGGAACACAGGGGAATGATTGCGGGTCCCTATCCATTTGCAGGTACAGAACCGTCAATTGTAAGCCTTGTAATAGATAACCGGGGAAGGATACTAATCAGCGCGGCTTCGGGCGGCGCTCAAACGGATATTCTTATCTCTGAGGACAAAGGGAGAAGTTTCAGCCGTAATGCGGTAAATCTTGGAGCCGTAAATACTGTCGCTCCCCGTATTTATGTACGCGCTGACGGGGGTTATTTTCTTTTTGTTACCAGAGGCGGTCAGTCCCAATCAATGTCAATTTTTTATTCCCGTTCCGATAACGGAATAAACTGGTCTCCTTTCGCGCTTTTTACAACGGAATCCACGCTTTCACTTAACTTCCTTCCCGCACATGCAAGCACCGGACACAGGGACATAGTATTTTTTCAATCTTTTGTTATGGGTGAAACATTATCAACATTCCAGCTCTTTTACAAAACCAGCGATGACAGCGGCAGAACATGGACAACTGCGAGGCGTTTTACAACATTTGGCGATTCTACGGGGCAAGCCCAGAACGAAAATAGTTTTGACAACCAACGTCCGCATCTTGCAAAATACGGAGACAATTTACTGCTTGTTTGGGAGCGGCGTTCTTCAGGACAGACACCTCAAGTTTACAGCGCGGTTATTAATCAAAACATGATTATGGTAAACCGCGCTCAACGTGTAAACACCGTTGACGCTTATTGTAACAACCCAATCGGTTTTGTTTATAATTATTTACCTGCCGTAGTCTGGTTTGATAATCGCAGTGGAAATAACAGAATTGTTCTAGCGCGATACGAAAATAGCACATGGCAGAACTATATGCTTTCCGGCGCTTCTATGGAGGCTTCATTCGCAAGACCGGTAGTATCACAGAATGAGGCTTATATCTTCTGGCAGACTACAACACGGGACACCGGGCGCATTTACATTCTTTCGCCGGATCGTTCCGTCGCAAGTCCAAGGATAACTGCGGTAAATTTTACTCCCGAAAGAGCTACCCGCTCAGAAAGAGCCCGTGTCTCGTGGAATGTCCCGGCGGACACCTCCGGTATTTCCGGCTTTTCATGGACATGGAGTCAGGATGAAACCGAAGTGCCGCCTGAAGAAATAATGATTTACAATGCCGGAAATGTTTCTAGTTTTAGTTTAGAACACAATGCCTCCTCGGAAGGTCAATGGTATTTCAGTGTCCGTGCGCGGGATAACGCTGATAACTGGTCACAGCCTGCGCGGGTTATGTACTTTAAAAAAACTTCTCCTCCCTCTGAGCTGACTATAATTCAGCCTACGCTTGATGACGAAGGGTATCTTACTTCAAATACTTTCAATATGTTATGGGAGCCGTCAAGCGATCCGTACATTTCAGGTTATACATGGAACCTTCAATTTTTAGGCGCAAATGAAAACGCCGCGATAAGCGCTCCGCCGTCAAACATAATGGGGACAAATACTTCGGTAAGTTTTGAAAATCAGGATAACGGTATATGGGCATTTTCTGTAGCCGCAATCGATCAGGCGGGCAATATAGGTACACCGTCAAATATTATTTTTAGAGCCAATAAATTTGTCCCATATACAAGTGTCAGTTATGTTGACGCACAGCAGAGCGAACAGGGAGTGCTTTCAATCAGAATAACAGGACGCGGTTTTAACACCGGCGGAAGAATTACAACGGTTGTTTTGGAACATGACGGCAAACAGGAACAGACAAGTAACTTTGACATTTTATCTGACAGGGAAATAAGCGGATTAATGTTTGAAAACCTTGATGAAGGACGGTATCTTATAAGACTGAACCACTCCACAAGGGGATGGTTCACCGCCGACCCGTTCATTCCCGTAGCAAGAACAGGAACCGTCAAATTCGGCGATTATACCAGTGAATGGAAACCTTCGTGGAGCATTCATGAACGAGGGATATTAACATTTAACCCAATAATAGCGCTTGTCATACTGTTGTTGGTTTTCTGTGCGCTCGGATCAGTTGCAATGATCCGGGGCATAGGCGGAATTATTATGGAAAGCACAGCGGTAAGACAAGAAACATTAGCGATCATTACAGGAGATTTTATGCCAATAGAAAAGAAACGAAAACTTGTACAAATACAAAGGAGAGGGGGCGGACTACGCAGAAAACTAGCGTCATTTACTATCGTACTTATTCTTCTTGTAATTATTATGATCTCTACGCCCATGTACATTATAATGACAAACACCCAGCAAAAAACCATGTTGGAAAGTTTGTGGGACAGATCGAAAGTTCTGCTTGAAGGACTTGCTTCCAACGCGAGATCGTATCTGCCAATGGCAATTCAGTCCAGAGGCGAACGCGGCGCGCTGGAATTAATGTACCTTCCCGCTCAATCCTCCGCCCTCCCCGAAGCTAAATACATAACAATCACAGGTTACGGCATTGGCTCAATATACACAGATCATGTTTGGGCTACTAATGATCCTGACATTGATTCAAAACTTGACACAACTGAATTGCGGCAGGGCGTATCCAGAATAAGCGATGCTCTCTCTCCGTTATATGATAGGATCAATGAGGAACTTAACGACCGCGCGAAATCAACGGCGGGAGACATTTCAAGGAGTATCAGAGAACTTTACGAAGAAGGACTTGCACTCGCCCTTCGTACAGATGCCGAAGGCGAAAGAAGAAGAGGCGATATTCAAACAACAATTACTTCTCAGGAAGTAAAACTCAATGAAATACTTTCGGAAATTTCAGGAGAAATAGGCTCTTATCCTCAGTTCTCCGTTGACAGGCTCCCGCGTGACGGAAACAGAAATTTTATTTTCTATAAACCAATTATGTACCGCCAAGGATCGGATAATAATTTCTTCCGTGGGCTGATCAGGCTGGAAGTCTCCATTGATTCAATCGTCGATAGTATTTATCGGGGACAGATGACCCTCTTAATTACGATTATAATTGTCGCATTTACTGTACTGTTGATCGGAATTGTCAGCGCGTTAATATTCGCAAGTTTGATGATCAGACCGATTGTTAATCTGGTAAAACATATCGAGATGATCCGCGATACCGAAGACAAGGCAAAACTCGCCGGAGTAGAAATAAGCATTTCTACCAAAGACGAAATAGCAACACTTGGCAACACTATCAATGACATGACACATGGTCTTGTAAAAGCCGCTCTTGCCGCATCCGATCTTTCTATCGGTAAAGAAATACAGAAAAAATTTATTCCTCTTGAAGTTGACAATCAGGGCAACAAACAGAGTAGCGGCTCTAAGAAAACGCGCAACCTTAATTTCTTTGGCTACTATGAAGGTGCAAAGGGCGTATCGGGAGACTATTTTGATTACAGAGACCTTGACGGTCGTTACTACGCAATTATCAAATGCGACGTTGCCGGTAAAGGAATTCCTGCCGCGCTAATCATGATTCAGGTAGCGACAATGTTCCTGAACTATTTTAAGCAGTGGAAACCAAACGCAAAGGGAATGCACATTGAAGAAGTAGTTTACCAGATCAACGACTTTATTGAGGAGCTTGGTTTTAAGGGACGATTTGCCGCTTTTACCCTCTGTCTTTTCGACTCAGAAACAGGAATTGTCCGTTTCTGCAACGCCGGTGATAATATCCTTCATCTTTACAGCGCGTCCGAAGGCAAAAAGAAAACAATTACCCTGCCGCAATCCCCTGCAACCGGCGTACTGCCCAACTCAATAATTGAAACCACAGGCGGGTACAGTGTTCAAACTATAAAAATAGAAAAAGGCGATATACTGCTACTCTTCACTGACGGTATTGAAGAAGCAAAAAGAAAATTCCGAACCAAAGAATTTAAGGAAATGTTCTGCACAGAAGGACCGGATGATACTATGCATGAAAATCATCTTTGCGGACAAGGTGACGAAGAAATGGGACCCGAACGCGTAGAAGAGATTATCAACGCGGTAATGGCGCGTGAAGTTTATACTCTGCATAAATATCACAATCCTGAAGAGCCCATGGACTTACAGTTTGATTTTACAAGTTGCGCCGGAAGGGTAGAAGATGTAATAATGGCGATGGTATCTGTAGAGAAGATGTTCCGCTGTTATAAACCGTCAGACGCAGGGGAAGATTCCCGCGTACTTGTAGATAAGAAAGTGGATGACTTCCTTAAAAAGCATTTCCTGCAATACAGGCGTTATTGCTCCCATACGCAAGAACACCATGAAAATCCCGCATATATGTATTATACTCATATAAAGGAAGATGAGCAGTATGATGATTTGACAATCCTAGGAATAAAACGAAAGCAAGGAGAAAAAGATGACATTTAGTGAAAGAATGAAAGAGTTACTGGAACAGGGCTGGGCTGTATCGAAGGATTTTGCTATTAAGGCAGGAGCAAAGGCTCAGGATTTAGGCGAACGCGGCATGTTAATGTGGGACATCAAACAGCTTGAAAATCAGGCGCAAAAGCTCCTGATCCGTCTTGGAAACGAGACCTACATCACATTTACAGAGAAGGATCAAGCGACAGCCGATCGTGAGACGGTAGAATTTAAGACAATATTAAACGAATTGGCAATAATTAAAGATCAGATTGAAAAAAAGGATTTGGAACTGAAAAACCGCCCTCGTTAACAACTTGACTACTTGATTTTTTTCAATATTTTTCTTATATTACTGTACCTGTAAATAAAACGCAGGTACAAAGGCTCTTTCGAGGGTCTTGGGGCCGCTAGCTCAGTAGGTAGAGCATCGCCCTTTTAAGGCGGTGGTCGGAGGTTCGAATCCTGCGCGGCTCATCAATAAAAAATAAAACAGTCTCGCCGCAGGTGAGGCTGTTTTTTTTATGAGCCGCGCAGGATTCGAAGGGTTTTCGCGGCTTTCTGAATCGGAGATTCAGAAAGTAAACGTACAGGATGTGCGTTTAGCGAAAACCCCGGTCTGGAATGAGGCAACACGACGTTGCCGAATGGAAGGCGAATCCTGCGCGGCTCAATATAAAGAAAAAACTGGCTGTCCGCAAGGACAGTCAGTTTTTTTATGAGTAGCGCAGGATTCGAAACTTTTTTGCGACCCGATAAGGCATATTTTCCCACAATATCCCCCAAGCGACAACCAAAACAATCGTGGAACTTTTTCACTATTTACATTGTTTTTTTACTACATTAGCGATATATTATAAATATGATGCTGAACTTAAGAAAAATAGCCGTTTTTATTACCTTATTTGCCGGGATAACCTCTTTATCCTTTGCCGACACATTGTATAGCATTTCCACTAGCCTTACCCGTCTAAGCGAGCAATATCCAGACGAAAATTATGGCAGAGATTTGGACGGCATCAGCTTAAATATGATGCTTAACCACTATAACGGAAATTCTCCTTTGGGCTGGTTTATTCGTACTTCTGTCGGAGGAGTTACAACCGGTTATGAATGGACAGAAACCGATACGACATCTGTATCGGTTTATTCATCTACAGACATCAAAATAAGCGTAGGACCGTCATTCAGGATAAGGGCAGGATCATTAATTCAAATTCCAATATCAATAGGTCCTGTGTTTTCCAATTATCGGGAAGAAGAGAACGGATATTGGGCTATGGATTATGACTATACGCTTCCAGGCTCTTATGGCTCTTCCGGCTACTATGAAGCATTTAATCTTGGCGTACTTGGCGATGCGGCTATTGTGATTAATCCTTTCACTTGGCTTACTATTATAAACGGCATTACAGTCTCATGGGATTTCATGCGCTGGGAAAAGGGGTATAACAATTCATCGCTTATTTCTCGAAATACTTCCGGTCAGTTTAAGAGTGTAAACTACAGCGCGTTTACCGTAGGTTTATACTTTGGAATAGGAATACGCTTTGGGGACACTAATAGCCAATAATAGAGAAAACAACCAAAAATAAGGCAAATTCGCAGGCTTAACCCATCGTCCGCGTAAGCGGACATTTAATCCCTACTTAAAAGAGCCAAGCCGCGAAGCGGCTTGACCCGTCGTCCGCGTGAGCGGACAGTAAATCCTACCTTAAAAGAGCCAACCCACGAAGTGGGTTGACTTTTCTCTTTTTCGGGGGTAAAATATTGATATGAATATCAAAACAGTAATTACCACAGACATGATAGACCTTCACCTAAAAGGTTCTACCAAGAAAGAAATAATCAACGAATTGCTCGACATGCTTGTCAAAAACGGAAAAATAAATGACAGGGAAACAGCGTTGGCGGCGGTAATGGACAGAGAAGAAAAAATGTCCACCGGAATGAAGCACGGAATCGCTATTCCGCACGGTAAATGCGCCGCCACCGAAGACTTGGTCGCCTGTATCGGTATTTCTGAAAAAGCGGTAGATTTTGACTCTTTAGATAAACAGCCATGCAGAATTTTTATTATGACCCTTTCTCCGGTTGAAAAAACAGGACCGCATTTGCAGTTCCTTGCGGAAATCAGTCTTCTGTTTAAAAGTTCCGAAAAACGGGAAGAAATACTGAATGCAAAAACACCCGAAGAAATTTTGGAAATACTGTCGGAATGACCCCAATAGGGGAAGCTGATGCGAATAGAAAACAATCTTATTCTTGATGACGAAAACAGGGTTCTGCTCCTGCGCGGAGTGAATCTTGGCGGAGATTCCAAAATCCCCTTTTGTCCGCCGGGCAGTGAAATTGAGCCTTCATTCCTTAATACCCAAAATAATGTTTCGTTTGTCGGCAGACCATTCCCTCTTGAAACAGCAGAAAGCCATTTTCTGCGGTTAAAAAAAGGGGGGATGACTTTCCTTAGACTGCTTGTTACATGGGAAGCGATTGAACACGAAGGACCGGGCATTTATGATGAAGCGTATTTAGCGTATTTGCGGAAAATTCTTTTGTTAGCTGAAAAAGAAGGGATTTCCGTCTTTATCGATCCGCATCAGGATGTATGGAGCAGATGGACGGGCGGCGACGGCGCTCCTAGCTGGACAATGGAAAAGTTAGGGATGAACCTTGACAACTGCGACCTTTGCGCCGCCGCTGTAACAAGACAGCGTTATGGCATTTTTCATCAGAGCAAAAAACATCCGGACGGTAAACCTTATCCAAAGATGCTCTGGCCAAGCAACTATAACCGCTATGCCGCCGCTACAATGTTCAGTCTGTTCTTTGGGGGAAAAACTTATGCCCCGGATTTAAACATCGAAGGTGAGAATGTTCAGGACTGGTTACAAAACCGGTACATTGCCGCATTTAAGCACGCGCAACGCCGTTTAAAAAACTTGGGCGCAATCGCTGGATGGGGTTCGATGAATGAGCCGCACTTTGGTTTTATTGGGCATAAAAATCTTACGCAGGAAGAAAATCCTGTAATACCGGAAGGACCGCGTCCGAGTCCGTGGCAGGCAATTCTCGCCGCCTCCGGCTATCCTGTAAAAGTTCCCGTGTACAGAATTGAAACACTGTGGAAAAAAGTTTCTTATTACGAAACTTTTAATCCGCAGGGGATTTCACTTTTTAAAGACGGTTTTTCCTGCCCGTGGAAACAGGCAGGCGTGTGGAAAGATGAAGGCGGAGAGCCGAAACTTTTGCGCCCTGATCACTTTAGTATGTTTTATAATAACCCTACAAGTTTTTCTACTAACTTTTTAAAACCTTTTATTATAAAATATATTAACACAATGAAAGAAGCCGGTGAACGCTCTCTTTTCTTTATCGAAGGCATCCCTAATTGTACAAAAGAAGAATCACATCCGTCATGGAGCAAGGACGACCCTTCCAACGCGGTAAACGCATTTCACTGGTACGACGGTCTTTCCCTTTTTACAAAGACTTTCCGTTCATGGTTCAACGCAGACCCGAACACTTTCAAAATAATTTTAGGTAAAAAGAATGTAAGTAAATATTTCGCTAAATGCCTTGCTCAAGGTATTTACTGGACGAAGAAAAAAATGGAAAATATACCGTCTTTGCTTGGAGAGTTTGGGCTTGCCTTTGACCTAAACAACCGTAGCGGTTTTAAGAAAGGCGATTATTCAATGCATGAAACAGCGCTCTCCATGTATTACGATGCAGTGGATTCCAATATGCTCCATTCAACCATTTGGAACTATTCGGCGAGTAACACAAATAAATACGGCGACGGCTGGAACGACGAAGACCTTTCGATTTATTCTGAGGGTAGCGAACGCGCCGCAAAGGGATGGAAGCGTCCCTACCCAATGGCAGTCGCAGGACAGCCGCTTTCTTTTAACTGGAATACAAAGCATAAAAAATTTGTTTTTAAGTTTTACGCGGACAGCAATGTAAAAGCGCCAACCGTAATTTATCTGCCACTGCAAACATTCGGCGCAAAGCCCAAAATAGAGATTGACGCTCCGTCAGGAGAAAACCTGCGTTGGGAATACAACTGCGAAGAAGAGCGGCTGTTTATCTACAACAGCGGCTACAACGGAGAAGCGCTCATAAAAATTAGCGATTAGCAATGAACAGTGAGCAATGAGGAAATGTGTTAGTTTTGCACATTCCTCAAGTAATGAATGATTAGCATGAAGTACCACCTTGCTAACTAGTCTCGCTAATCTCTGTTCCTTTCTCATTGCTCATTGCTCATTAGCTAATCTCGCCGCCCCCTCTCAATACACCGCCCCCCTCATTGCTCACTGCTCATTTTTTTGAAGGCGGGCTTCTTCTTCACTGATTAACCTTGAATGAAATCTTCTGTCAATCCTAGCGCGGTTCTCTAAAATACGGCTGATGTAGTTAAGCGTAACATGGGGCGTACCTGTAGACTTTACCCTCCCCTCCCCTGCATTGTACATCGCAAGCGCGGAAATTTCACTGCCGCCCAAATCCATACATTGCCGCAAATGCTCAATTGCATTACGCGAATTGGCGTATATATTAAAAAAAGCGGAATTATCCAGATTCGGAAAAGAATTGCTATTAAGCTGAAACAAACCACGGTCGATACTGCCGTCGCGGTTATGACGGTTTACCGCGTTTGGGTTAAACCTGCTCTCTTCCCAGCATAACGCAAAAGCCAGCGAAGGAGAGACATTATTATTGTTACAGTTATAAAGAATTGCCTCAGCAATATCGCGGTTTGAACAGATACTTGCAAAAAATTCCGTTACCCAGTCGCGGTATTCAATATCGCGGAAATATTCAAGAACTAAATCGGGAACATCTTCCGCCGCCCCAAAAAGAAACTCATTTTCAATTTCGGTTTCGTTACGGTCTTTATCGGAGGCAGAGCCTGACTGCGGCATTACAAAATAGCCGTTAGCGGCTCCAATTACCGCGCATAAAAACATAGAGCATAACACCCCTGTAAACAGGGGCGCTACAAACACCATTCTTATATTACGGAAAACCATTTCCAAAGATTACCTTTGAATCGCACGAACCCTGATTATCCCGTTAACCTTACGAATCTTTTCAAGCACAGAGTCAGGGATTTGATGTTCTGTATCTATAATGCTAAAACCATATTCATCGTGATGGTGGTTAATTAAATCCTGAATATTAACATTCGCTTCCGCTAGGCTCGTTGTAATTTGTCCAACCATGTTAGGAATGTTACGGTTTACAACAAGAAGCCTGTGCGGATAACGCTGTTCAAGTTTACAGCGCGGAAAATTAACGGAATTGCGGATTTCTCCGGTTTCAAGATAATCTATAATCTGCATGACCGCCATAACCGCGCAGTTATCTTCGGCTTCCGGCGTAGACGCTCCAAGATGTGGAACACCAATTACTTTTTTACAGGCTAAAAGCTCAGGTGTGGGAAAATCCGTAACATACGCACTGAGTTTCCCCGCTTCCAGAGCTTCAACAATGTCCTTGTCTTTTACAAGCGCGTTACGCGAAAAGTTGATAACACGCGCGTCTTTTTTTATAATGCGGATTTTATCCGCGTCCAGAAGCCCTTTAGTTTGGTCAACAAGGGGAAGGTGCAGAGTAATATAATCTGACTTTGCCAATATGCCTTCAAATGATTCGGCGCGGATAACTTCGCGCGACAAATTCCATGCGGCATCTACGGAAATATACGGGTCAAAGCCGATAACGTTCATGCCCAGAGCAATCGCGTCATTTGCAACCAGTACGCCAATAGCGCCAAGACCGATAACGCCAAGGGTCTTTCCTTTAATTTCCGGTCCTGTAAACTTGGACTTTTCTTTTTCAACAAGTTCGGCAACATCGGTCTTGTCTGCGACAGACGAAGTCCAGTTCACACCACCGATAATATTACGCGATGAGAGAAGCAGAGCCGCAAGAGTCAGCTCTTTAACGGCGTTGGCATTCGCGCCGGGAGTGTTAAAGACCACTACCCCGCTCTCACTGCAATTTTTAACGGGAATATTGTTATACCCCGCTCCTGCCCTCGCTATTGCCAGTACCGAAGACGGTATCTCCATGCTATTCATGTCGGCGCTTCGCACCAATATAGCGTCCGGGTTCGCGATATCATCCGCGATTTCATACCTGTCCTTGGGAAAAAGATTCAATCCCGGAGGAGAAATTTTATTCATTGTTTTAATACGAAACATATTTATTTCCTTTTACTTTTCAAATTTTTCCATGAAACTTATCAGCGCTTTCACGCCGTCAATTGACATGGCATTGTAAATACTCGCCCTCATTCCGCCGACCAGTCTGTGTCCTGCAAGATTTATAAGCCTTTCTGCCGCCGCTTCTTTTACAAAGCGCGTTTCCAACTCGGTCTTTTTAGCGTCATCCTGCTCTGCCGTAACAAACGGAATATTCATTAAACTGCGGAATTGTTTTTCTACAGGCGAATAAAACATTTTTGACGCATCAAGATAGTTGTATAACAGCGCCGCCTTTTCTCTGTTTAATTTGGCAATCGTGTCAACGCCGCCGAGTTTTTTTACCCATTCCAGCACAAGCCCAATTATGTAGATGCCGTAACACGGCGGAGTGTTGTACATTGAGCCTTCGCCCGCGTGGGTATCGTAGCGAAGCATTGACGGAACCCAATCCGGCGTTTTGCGAATTAAATCCTCGCGAATAATCACAACGGTTGTTCCGGCAGGACCAAGGTTTTTCTGCGCTCCTGCATAGAGTATTCCGAACTTGCTTACATCAAGAGGTTCGGAAAGAATACAGCTTGAAATATCCGCTACCAGCGGAACAGAGCCGGTATTAGGAATTTTATCCCACTTGGTTCCGACGATAGTATTATTCAACGTAATGTGATAGTAAGCCTCATCACTGGCAGAAGGAGCTTCCGGGATGTAAGTATAGGCTTTGTCCTTGGAACTTGCTTTTACTTCCACCGTAGCATATTTGGAGGCTTCCTTAATCGCCTTTTCCGCCCAAATGCCGGTTTCAATATAAGCGGCTTTTTTTCCCTTACCGGGTAAGTCCCCGGCGGCTAAATTGAGGGGAATCATAGAGAATTGCAGTGAAGCGCCGCCCTGTAAAAAGAGCGTCTTGTAATTTGAGGGGATTCCCATAAGCTCACGCAGAAGGGATTCTGTCTTTTCAATGATGGGCTTAAAGTCCTTGGAACGGTGGCTCATCTCCATAACCGACTGACCCGTGCCGTTCGCGTCAAGCATCTCTGAGGCGGCTCTTTCAAGAACCGGTACTGGCAACGCTGATGGTCCGGGTGAAAAATTGTAAACTCGCATGATAACTCCAAAACTAAGATTTTGATATACTATACTAAATATTTAAAACTTTGTCGAGAGAGGATCAACGGATTGAACAAAGAATTAGGTCAACGAATTGCGCGAATTACACGAATAAAATCCTTCCTCTTCATTCGCGTTCATTCGTTCAATTCGTGTCATTCGTTGATCCTTTTCTTTCTTTTTGCCATTCGTTGATCACTTACCAATAACCGCTTCAAAATTATTCAGCAATGTGCCATTTTCGCTCATGATGAAATCGCGGTTTGCCTTGATCCGTGAAGGCATTTTGGCGATGAAGATTGTTGCCACTTTTTGCTTGCGTTCACTGTGATTGCCGTCACGGAGTAACAGGTAGCTGATAACAAGGTCGGTCGCCATTTCTACAAGCCTGCGTGAATGATAGGTAAGAAACTGTTTATGGTCTTTGTACGCTTTCGCGAATTCTAAAGCTTCTTCAAAGACTTTTCGGCTTTCGCGGATTTTCGCCAATAAATCTGCGCCATAAGTGTAGCTTGCAGAATCGTATTCATCGAGGATCATCTGCGCGACACCGGAAGTAACCGGTCCAATGGCGGCGACAATTTGCAACTGCGTTGTGCCTTCGTAAATATTGGTGATCCTCGCGTCGCGGTAGTGGCGCTCGGCGTTAAACTCTTTCATATAACCGGTTCCGCCGTGAACCTGAATCGCATCATTGGCGACCTTGTTCGCCATTTCAGTGGCGTAGGCTTTAACCATGGGAGTAAAGAAACCGGCAAGTTTCGCGTATCTTTTTTTCTCTTCGATAATTTCACCTTTGTCTTCGGGGTGTTGATCGGAATAGTCTTCAAGACATTCTTTAAGGTCAACGAAGCGCGCGGTTTCGTAAAGGAGAGTTCTGCCTGCTTCAACGGCAATTTTCATTTCGGTAAGCATTTCATAAACCGGAGGAAGCTCGCGTATCGGAGCGCCAAACTGAATACGCTTGGCGGCGTACAAATCGGCTTCACGGTAGGCGGCTTCGGCAATACCCACTCCCTGAGCGGCAACGCCAAGACGGGCGTTGTTCATCAGCCACATTGTGTACTTGATAAGACCCCACTTCCGCTCGCCAATCAGTTCGGCAGGGGCGTTGTTGAATTGCAACTCACAGGTTGGTGAGCCGTGAATGCCGAGCTTGTGTTCAAGACGGCGGATGATCATTTTATCGTCACGCTTGTAAAGGAAGAACGAAAGTCCGCGTGCGTCTTTGCCTTTTTCTTCGCTTCGGGCGAGAACCAGTCCGATAGTACCGCAACCGTTAGTTATAAATCTTTTAACGCCGTTAAGATACCATTTACCGTCCTCAGCTAAAGTTGCTTTTAGGTTTACCGATGAAAGATCGCTACCCGCGTCCGGCTCTGTAAGCACCATCGCGGAATCCCATTCGCCGGAACAGAGTTTAGGCAGATAAGCCTGTTTTTGTTCTTCTGAAGCAAATTTGTTTATGGTTCCGGCATTGTCCTGCTGGAGTCCCAGATTGAGAAATGAACCGTCAGCGCGTGAAAGTATATCGGCGGCAATGGTGAGTATCGTGTTGGGCATATTAAGTCCGCCGTAACGCCGTGGAATGACAAAGCCCATCATGTCGGCTTTCGCGAACATATCAAGCGCTTTTTTTGTCGCAGGGTGAAAGGTAACCTGATTGTTCGCCAAAGTGGGACCGCTTTCATCGACCGCCGGAGCGTTAGGAGCCATGTGTTCACCGGCGATTTCTCCGATAATAGAAAGCACTCTGCGGTATGAATCTTTTGCGTCTTCTATATCGGTTGGGGCAAAAGCAAATTGTTTTGCCTGTTCAAAACTGTCTAATTTAAATTTAATGATCCTGTCGAAATCAAGATGATCCAGATGGAATAAAATATCTTAAAAAAAAAAAAAAAAATTTTCCATATATTATACCCTTGCCTTATATGCTTTAATCATTTGTGGTATTACTTCGTTCAGGTCTCCCACAATGCCGTAATGGGCAATACCGAATATCGGCGCTTCCGGATCGCTGTTAATCGCAATAATTCTGCTTGAGCTGTCCATTCCCGCCCTGTGCTGAATTGCCCCTGAAATGCCGCAGGCGATGTAAAGTTTGGGTCGTACCGTTGTTCCGGTCTGTCCGACCTGATGTTCTTTGCCGATAAAACCTTGATCCACTGCGGCGCGTGACGCCCCCACTTCCGCGCCAAGTGTCTGGGCAAGTTCGCGGATAAGTGCGAAGTTGTCTTTGCTACCAACGCCCATACCTCCGGATACGATGATTTGCGCTCCTTTCAAATTAACAGTTTTCGCTTCAAGTACGCGGTTGATTATTTCGCTGGGGAAATCATCTTTGCTAAAATCGGCTTTGATCTTGATTGTCTCAGCCTTGCGTGAAGTGTCCGGCTGTGCCATGCGCATAACGCCCTCGCGGACGGTTGCCATTTGCGGCTTTTTTTCCGGGCTGACAATAGTGGCAATGATATTGCCGCCGAATGCGGGACGTATCTGATACAAAATGTTTTTGTATTCCGTATCTTTTTGCGTGTGATCCCCAATCTGTAAATCGGTGCAGTCTGCGGTGAGTCCCACTTTCAAGTGTGACGCAACACGGGGAGCAAGATCGCGTCCCTCAGTGGTCGCGCCGTACAGAACGATCTGCGGTTTCTTTTCGCTGACTGTTTGAATCATCAGCTTGCTGTAGGGAATGGGGGTGTAATATTTTAGACGGGAATCTTCCACAAGATAAACTTTGTCCGCGCCAAGACTCGCAAGCCGCGAAACTTCTCCTGATACCTTCTCGCCAAAAATCGCGGCGCTCACTTCCGCTCCCAATTTGTCCGCAAGTTCGCGGGCTTTGGAAACAAGCTCCAGACTCACGTCAGCCGCCTTTCCCTCGTTTTGCTGAATAT
>JAIRUQ010000113.1 GCA_031254315.1 Treponema sp. | reverse complement strand
ATGTATTTGCAGGGACACTATATTCTATATTTTGAAAAAAAAGAGAATTACAAAAACTTAGAATCCCATTAATATTACTAAGATAGGGTCTTGACACACCTGAAATAACGAAACCTTGTCTGATTATTCTGTCTGCCGTTGCATCTGTCAAAGGATGGTTTTCACCTCCCCATGCAGGAGTATCCTCCAAGAAACGAAATAAATCTTCTGATAATACCAGCTGAGTAACGGCAGACAATAATATAATTATCATAAATATCCTTTTCATAATAAACTTCCCCTATAACATTCGTTTTAGGCGCGCCGCTCAGGCTAAAGCCTTCGCGCATTTACGGTCGCGTTGACTTTAGTTTTGCGCCACGCCGTGCTAAATTATTCATCCACATAGCTGCGCTATGCCTTATTGGGCGTGCGCAATTCGTTGATTCTTCTCTTCCTCCGTGTTCTCCGTGCCCTCCGTGGTAAAATTCTTCCCTCTTTGCTCACCATGTAAACCTCAGCCCAAGCCCATTCGTAAGATCAAAAACATCCATGATAGGCATAGAAAAAGAAACCCTTCTGCCTGACGGGACAATTACAGCCGAGGCGGGCGGAGTTATCGTGTTGCCGTCTTTATCGGTAACTGTAAGCGTAGAATTTCTGACAGCGCCAAAACTTATAGAAAGATTGTAGCCGTCAGAAAAGAGCCGCATCATCTCGATTATTTTTTCATAGTATTCTGTTTCCTCTTCACCAATCCCTAAGTCTACAGGCTCGTCAACAAGAACGAAATTAAAGACACCGCTTTGACCGTTGTTGGTTATGGAAATGTTGCTTGAGTTTCCCGTGTATGCTATGAGCGCGTCCGTATTGCTAAATTCAAGGACAACTCTTGTTTCAACATCCGTTCTTCCTTCGCTTGATGAATGGGAGACAAGTTTCATCCCGTCAATCCTTGCTACCGTTCTTTCCCAATCCGCTCGGCTGACGGGCAGAGCAGGCATTGATTCATTTCCGTCAAGCTCTCCCAGATTATTGATTAGGCTTGAAACACGGTACTCAAGGCTTAATCTGCCTGAGCCGTCTCTGTTCAGTTGAATATCAAAAGATAGCCCTATACATGAACTGAATAAAAATAAAACAAAAAGTGTTAAAAATGTCCCCGTTAAGCGAAAGGCCGGTTTTTTCATCAAAATTCCTCCGAATGTATTTTCATGTCCTGAATACGGACATTAGTTTCCCTTTCTATCATATCAAACGCTTTTTGAAGCACCGACTCTCCAAAGGTACGCGAATTTGAAACAATCGCTCCCCCAATCTGCGAAAAAGAAAGTGAGTCCTGAAGATCAATCTCCGCCGCGCTTAAATGAAACCTCTGCTTCATCTTTGCCAGTACAGACTTAATTATCCGCCGCTTTTCCTTGATATTCGTGATGTCGGGAATCTCAAAAATTATCTGTATCATTGAAACAATCATGGAAATATAAGGTATTATACATTAAAGTGGATTTTTTGCGAAGGGGTATACTGCTTTTTCTCGTCCTGCTCTGCGCCGCCATTGTGTCCGCGCAGGAAGAGGGTGAAACAGAACTTGATATTGATGAAATGCGCCAAAGGATTTTAGCCGAAGACTCGCCCGATCTCATGGATTATTCTCTTGATGATTCCGCCGTTTCACTTTTTATAACAGGCTCATGGAAGGGCGAATTGCAGGGGAATCTGGGTTTTTCTGTTTCTCCTGTCGGGACGGGTTTCGCTTCCCCCGAAACGCCGCTTTTGTTCAAGCAGGAAGCCGATCTTACCCTCTCGCTCTTTATAAATGGCAGATGGTTTGTAGAGGCGAATTTTCTTGATGATTCCAGCCAAAACACATACCGCGCCGGTTATCAGGGGCAGGACGGCGAATTTATAAAGTACGCCGGAATCGGAAACACAGGGCTTGATTTCCCTTCGTACCCATACCTTGATCTTGGCGGGGACTCTCCGTCTTCATTTGGTTTTTACGGTCGCTTTGGTACGCCGCAACTTGATATTCATACGCTATTTCGTTATGACTCTGCTTCCAGGGAAGAGCGTAATTTTTACGGCGGCAGGGAGCGAACCTACAGCGATGTACAGCCTCAAAATTCTGTGCGAGGTATTTCTTTTGTACTGCCCGACACGGATATTGACGGCGGAGTTTCAGTTTACATTGAAGATGAAAAGGGTACGATCAGGGACACAAGCGGACGGCGATGGCGGCTTGCCCTGTCAAGTGAATACGCTGTTTCAAGAATGCAGGGTCTTTTAGAATTGAGCGTAAGACCGTCAGGCATGGTAGCGATTTCTTATACAAAAAATAATTTTTCCAGTCCATGGAATAACTCAATGGGAAGTTATGATGGATCACCTAACGGATTTTTAACCAAAGTTCAAAACTGGTTTTCTCCCGATCGAAGTATCAAACTGGAAGATTATCCGCAATGCGCGGGCGGCGCTTCATCGCCCACATCGATTAATATAGATGGAGGCAACGCTCTTGTAATTTATGAGCCGGGAACTTTTTCTCCCTTTGAAAGACGAAACCGCTATGACTCTCCTTCAAGCACAACGGAAAGGGCGGAATTGCTCCGCCTCTCGTCAGGTACTGAGATTGGCGGTTTTGAACTTGTCCGTTTGGAAACGGCGTCGTTTACAGATATACCGCAGTTTGTCCCTACTGTCAGCAGAATGGCTATTTATGAACTTGTACAGACAGACAGTTTTTCTATGCGTGATCCCCAAACCTGCTGGCCTTTAGCGCAGGATTATCCGCAAATATATCTTCCGCCGTCCGGCGTTTTTACAGGCGATATTATTCTGCGCTTTACAAATTACAACAGTGTCAGCGGCTTTTATATCGGCACGGATGTAATACCCGGCTCTATTCAAGTTTGGCGAAGCGGCATTTTAGATACAAACTTTAGTTACAATCAGTCTTCGGGAGAAGTTACTATTGGCGGCGTTGTCGGACAAAATGAATTAATTCGCATAACATACCTGAAAAAAAGTGAGGGAACCCAATTTGGAAGCATTGCCGCCGGTATTGGCGCGAATTATACTAACGCCGACAATAATTTTTCCGCAGAAGCCGCCGTCGGGGTTCGCTGGAATGTTACAGATGACTCGTACACGGAAGAAAACAGTTCAAGTACGGGAGTTGTCGGTATCGGCGCGGGAGTCGCGTGGGATTATGAGTTTTTAAAAGCGCGTATTACAGGAGGATTTGCCTTTGTTCAGTCTGATACAACAGGGCTTTACCGCGCCGCAGGAATGGAAGGACATGAGGCAATACTGTCTTTGTCGCCCGAGTTATCGTTTCTTTCAAATCCGTGTTTTTTATTGTTACCTACTTTCCCACAGCTTACTGAAAGTACTCGCGCCAATTTAATTTATAGAAATTTTTATGATAACACCGTACTTGGCTCTAACCTTATGAACATTGACCGGAACGCCCAGCAAATTTCCGGTATTAATAGACCCTACCCGGCAAAAGATTCCAGGCTTGGTGAAAGACAGGTATTAGTCGCGGAATTTGATTTATCGGATGAAAAAAACTGGACAGGCTTTCAAGTGGCGTTAAATTATGACGCCGATCTTTTGTCCCGCGCGGTAGAATTGGAGATACCGTTCAGATTTTATGATTTTGATAGTCCCCCATCAAATTTTAAGTTGATTGTTCAGATAGGCTCGCTTTCAGGAAAGGATTTTATGTTTACTGAAAATCCCGCTCTTATTTGGGAAAAAATTCTTTTTACAAATGATCCGTTAGTACCGATTGATCCAAACGCTTACTACAGCAGTACCGATTTTAATTATAATCACAGAATAGTACGTTTTGTACTAAACGATGAAGACAGGCTCAAACTTGGAGACGCTAAATATTTGCGCATAATAGCCGTTTATGAAGGAGCGGCTGAAATTCATGGGCGTGTTATACTTGCCTCGCCAATTGTCCGTGGCTCAGCGTTCAGGGCGATAACCGCGAATTTAGACGGCGATAACAGTGTTAAAGGAAATCCCGAAAATGTTACAGCCGCAGAAACAATGGACAGCGGAGCGTCTCTTGGCTCTTCTTATGGTGAAATTGTAAACCGTTTTCATTCAGTAAATGACACGCAGAGAGTTTTAAGAATTGAATGGGAAAACATGGAAACAGGAATTTCAGCCGGTGTTGACGGGATGGTAGGGGAGCTACCGCTTTCCGATTACCGTGAATTGTCATTTTTTGTAAAACCACGGCAGGCAGTTACGGGCAATTTAAGTTTTATTATCGCGTCCGGACCGCAGTCAATTTCTGAACGCTATTTTGAGGCGCGTATACCAATGACCGCTTTCACAGAAGGGCGGTGGTCAAAGGTTACAATTCGCTATCAGGGAGAAAATACAGGAGTTACCGTAGACGGCATGCCTATACCCGGCGCGTTTTCACGCCCTTACAAACCTTTGACGCAGTCAATAGACAACTCCGCGAGAAGAACAAGTTATATCGCTATTTTGATAAGTCCCGAACAGTCTGGGACGCTTGAAAACGGAACAGTTTACATTGATGAAATAATCCTTGAAGACGCCGTTCTTGTCTACAGGATGAATGCCGGCGCGGGCATTGAATATTCAAAGCCCGGAACAATAGCGGCTATTGGCGGAGTTCCTGTGTTAGCTGATTTTTCAGTTTATTCCGCTGTGGAATCAGAAGCGCGCGCTAAAAGCGAAGTAGAGCAGGAACAAATTCAAGGCAGTGTAGTAAGCCGTACAGGAGCGGAGATTTCTATATTGGGGATGAAGGTTGGCGGTAACTTCGCGTTCACCGCCGCGCAAGAGACATTTTTGTGGAGCGCGGATCATTCGCTTTCAAGAACATTCGGTCCTTTATCAATCGGTGAAAAATTTTACACTTCCCCCTCTGAGAATTCAGCCCGTCATGGCGTTAATATCGCTTTTTCATCTCCTTTTTACGCGAAATTTGACGCGGACGCTCTTTATGATTTTTCGCGTCTCAGGCAAAAATGGAACTTCGACATTGGTTACAGATCGCAAAATAGTTTTATTCCCTCTGTCGCTCTCAACACCGAGGCAGTATGGACAAGGAGCGGACAAATAGCGGAGGATGAAAATTATGGGGATATTTGGGTGAAAAGTTGGTCTCCCCTTGTTCCCGATATTGGAAGTGGGGCGAATACAAGAAGAACGCAATCCCAATTTATCATAACGCAAAGATCAACTCCTGTAGGAGCTGTTTTGACTCTTGATGCGATTGCGGGTTTTTCTGAGGCGAACAATGTTACGCGAAGCGAAAACTCCGCTTTTTTGGATATTCCCGTAACAATAAACAGGCTCTCTTTAAATTTCAGAGCCGGGCGCGGTTTTAAAAGGCATTTGTATTTTTCTTCACAAGATGTTCTTGATGACGGAAGAAAATTTTCACAAAGTTTAGAAGACTGTTTTATTCTTTGGGGAGTTTTTCCCGGTTATTCGCTATTCGCGCCGGAACTTGGTACGGCTATGGATGATTTATTGGTTAATTCCCCAACGGCGGATATTGCTTTTTACACATCATTCAATGATCATTTTAGCGCGAGAGTTAATCTGCCTCCTGTTTATAACCTCGCATCCTTCTTTTTACCCTCAAGAATAACTTTCCGAATAGAAAGAATACTTGAACAAAAACTGGACACAAGGGTTGATATGTTAACTCTTGGAAGCAGTCTTGGATTCTCGGCTATTAATATGTTTGGCGCAATGGGTTATCTGCCAATTTTTAAATTTTACCGTAGCGATGAATATTTACATGGCATAGAAGCCGCGGTTATTATTCCAAAAGATGAAGAGGTTTCATGGAGGGTAAGTTCTATACTAAGCGCGTCCTTTAGAGGTTTTACAGGCGGGACATTAAATTTCACGAATACGCTTACATTGCGTTCAACAGATTATTGGATTGAAGGTTTTGTTGCCGGTTGGGAGTCTCCTGTAAAAAGCAGTCTTTTAAGCGTTTTCTACGGCTGGATTGCGCGTACTATTGAAACACAAAGTTCATGGCTTACTTTTTCTTCGCTGTTAAACTCCGATTATGAGAAACTCAGAAAAGAAAGCCTTGAAATTGTATTTGACAAATCTACTGATTATTTGCGCTGGAGCATAACGGCAGGTCATGAAGATATAATCAGGATTTTAGGCAGATTAAACTTTACAACTTTTATAAAATTAAGAGGCGCTAGGGATTTATACACAGAAATATTTATTTTTGATGTACTTTTGGGAACTACTTTAAGAATTAGTTTCTGAGCAAGGTTAGTAATTATGTATAAAATTAAATATGGTATGACTTTATAACTAGACATTAGCATGAGAGTTTATATAAAATAAAGTATCTACCAATAAAACGGCAGATACTTATGCGATAGGCGACATTAAAACGTCGCCTATCTCCAATTAAAGGGGTTCTTTATGAAAAAAATAATCACAATAGTTGTATTTGCCGGTATAATTTTTGCGCTTTGCACATGGAAGTGTTCGGTACCAGGCAATATGGTGCTGATAAACGGCGGAACCTTTTTGATAGGCAGTCCTGAAAACGAGCCGGAACGCAGTAATGAACTTCAACGTCAGGTAACGGTAAATTCTTTTTACATGGGAAAATACGAGGTAACGCAGAAAGAGTATCACAAAATCATGGGGACAGATCTCGGCTCCATTGGCAAATTATCTCCGCATTTCAAAGGGGATAACCTGCCGGTGGAGATGGTAACATGGTACGACGCGATTGAATACTGCAACAGGCGGAGTCAGAAAGAAGGGCTAACACCGGCGTATACAGTGAATGGTGAGAATGTAACGTGGAACCGGGACGCTAACGGCTACCGCCTGCCGACGGAGGCGGAATGGGAATACGCCTGCCGTGCCGGGACAACAACTCCGTTTAGTACCGGAAACAACATAACGACAGACCAGGCAAATTACAACGGGGATTACCCCTACAACGACAACGCAAAAGGGGAGTATCGGGAAAGGACAACCCCTGTAGGAAGTTTCGAGCCGAACGCATGGGGACTGTACGATATGCACGGAAATGTGGATGAATGGTGTTGGGACTTGTGGGGGTACGATCCCCGGCTTGCGGAAATAGTAGACCCCATGAGTCCGGTTCTCAGTACCCTCCGGGTGACACGAGGCGGATCATGGGCAAGCGATGGACACGGACTCCGTTCCGCCTATCGGACATTCTGCCCCCCGCTCGGCATGACCAATTGCCTTGGCTTTCGGCTGGTTCGCCCCTGAGTTCTCTAAGCGAAAACGTCGCATAATATGCTAATTGCCGGTTTCTTGTGTAGTAGGTGTGGGTGCAGGCGGGTTCAATAAACTGTTAAAAACATTTCTTCGCAAATTATCTCTGACAGACGCGCTGATATTGTTGTTTCTAAGCAATTCTTCTACGGCTGAAACATCCTTAAAGCCGTCTGTAACAGCGCCCTGCATTTCTGTAACACCTTCGGCGCTGTCTCTGTCCGCTATTAAAAGAGCCCTTCCAATCGCAAAACGTATATCGCATTTTGCAGGGTTAACCGCAGTTACTTCGGCTTCTGTATGAGCCAGACGGTATTCTTCAATTGCTCTTGCGTATAACCCGTTGCGTTCAAGAACCTGCGCGTATTCATAACGGACTTTTGCGTTAGGAGTGGATGTGTTGCTTAACCAGGTAGAGTAATTATTAATCGCTTCTACATTGTTTTGCGCGGCTTGACAGCGTGCATAAAGGAGGACTACATCCATGTTGTCCTGCATGGCAATGGGGTATCTTTGCAGAACTTCTTCAGCCGCGCTGTAGCGACCCATAGCGTATAACACAAGCGCGTGGTTGTAACCGTCGTCCGCGCTTTCCGGGACAATCGTAAGTAATTTCGCATAGTGCCTTTCTGCGATTTCAATATCTCCGTTTCTGATCCTTGCATACGCGGCGGCTTTTAACGCCAGTACATTATCGGGATCGCTTTTTAAAACACTTTCAAAATGCCTTGCCGCTTCCTCGTATCTTTGCCTTTCAAACGCAATCCGTCCAAGGTTGTATGTAGAAGCCGTCATTGTCCGTTTTGCCTGTCTGGCGCGGTTAAGCCATTTTTCAGCTTCTTCGTATTTTCCAATCTCAAAATACGCCATGCCAATGGAATAATACTCTTCCGCCGAAGCCGCCATACCGGCACAACAGCAAATTGATAAGGAAAATATTAAAATATATAAAAAAGTTATAACATTAGTCATATTTATGTTAATCTTATTCATTTTTATACTAACCTATGACGTTTAACGCCAAGCACTGTATTTTCAATTTCACGGAATTGTGAACGGTAAAGGTCTGCCATTGTGCCTCCGTAATCCGCAAGGAGCTGAATAATATTTCTGGGGTTTGTTTCGCTGTCCTTTCCGTTAATTCTGTCCCCGGCATCTCCAAGACCGGGCATGATGTACGCGTCTTTGTTCAACACGCCGTCCATCCAGAGGGTATAAATGTCGCAGTTATCAAGCGCCCTTATAACCCTAAGAGAGCCTTTTAACGCGGAAATAACATTTAAAAAGAAAATTGAGCGCGGTTTTACGCCAATACTTAAAAGATATTTAACTACAGTAACAAGGCTTCCGCCTGTGGCGTTCATGGGGTCTGCGAATATTAAATCTTTTCCGTTAAGAGACTCGGGATTAAAAAAGGATTTTTCCAAGTCTAAAATGTATTCCATGTCATTTTCGTGTTTGCTGTCATTTCTGCGAATTTTTAAGAGGGCAAAGGGCGTTACATAACCTGTTGATGAATACTCTTCGATTTCCTTACTCATAATCATGGATGGGAGAAGCGCTCCCCTTAACATTACGCACATCACGGTATTTTCAATCTTACTGTCTATATTGGTTATCTTGTGAATGGCAAAGTTTTGCACCGGGTCAATTACAGGTGTTTTTACAACAAGATAATTTTTCTGAGTTCCGGGAATACTGCTCCACGCGAGCTTAAAAAGTATTTCGTAGGCGCGTTGTATATAATAAACGAATTCCATGTTTTTGGTTTTTATATCTCTTAATTTGGCAATTAACCTTGAAGCTTCAGAGCGATCCTCATGCGGAGAGGCAAACGAATAGACATGAATTGCGGGATTTTTTTTGCATATTTCCTGCATTAGAACGCCCATTTCGTTGTACAAAGAGATAAGGCTGTTTTCGCCGTCTTTGCTTCCTTCTTGCACTTTTGGAAAAATATCGAGGGCTTTGCCAAAAAGTATATCCATAGTTTTAAGATTAGCCTTGTCCTCGTCCGTTAAATAGCCGTCCAATTCCTGCGCTTTCAGGATTACCTTGTCCATAAAATCAGTATATTCCGATTTTAGAAATGTAGCAACATGGAGTTTTTAGGTAGATTACTTTCCTTACGTGCAGTGACCGGAGATGTCCAAGAAATAAGAAAGAATTTAACCACGGAGGACACGGAGTTCACGGAGTTTTGATTAGCTTTCTTCCTCTTTCTCCGTGTTCTCTGTGCCCTCCGTGGTTAATATTCTTATCAAACAAGTCATTGACAAACAACAAAAAAAGGTAGATTTTGAAGATAGATGAAAAAAGTATCGCATTTAATAACATTGGTTTTCCTTAGCGTAATTTTGGTCTTTGCGGCATCCTGCAAAAACAAAGAAATCGGTTCGGTAGTAAGGGAAGACCTTTTTTCAATGGGAATTGGTCCAATGGAAGATCAGCTCGCCCTGTACCGGCTTGAAGGGGACAGGGGTATACGCAGAACAGGTTTTACAATGAGGGACGGTCTTTTCTACATTGCCGACGGGAACAGCGGGAAAATTGTCCGCTACAATTCTTATGGCGATCTTTTATTTTTAATTTATAACGAAGAAAAAAATCCTCCTCCTGTCACTCTAAGGACAAAGGTCTCTGATGATGAGCAGGTAACCCGCTGGGCATATACCTATCCCCTTGAAGAACCGGGCTGGATTGCGGTTGATTCGCGCCTGCATATTTTTGTGGAGGACAGGCTTCCCCTGCAGGAACAGCGTTACGACAGCGAAATAAGGTCATTGCTTGACGGCATTATTCTGCACTTTGACAAGGACGGGCGCTTTGTAAACTATCTTGGCAGAGAAGGGATTGGGGGCAGTGCTTTTCCGCGCATAGTCGGAATGTCTACATCAATAAGGGATGAACTGTCCGTAATCTGCCGTCTTCCCACAGGCTGGGATGTGTACTGGTTCAGCCCATCGGGGACGCTTCTTTATATCGTAAAAATATCTTCAGATGTAATCCCTCAGTTGCCGGACTGGCCCGAAGCTCATTCTTCAATAGATACAATTACTGCGTCTGTAGACTCAAGACAGCTTTTTATAAAAGTTGATTACAACCGCGACACCTTTGATCAATCTACAAATACCCGTACAGGCAGTGAGCCGATTTCTTCAGTTTTATGGACGCTTAATGTTGAAGACGGCGCGTATCTTAACTCCATAGAAATCCCGCTTTATGAAATAATTGAAAGCGGACGCCAGACCAGCATAAAAGTAGTTTATTCAGTTCTCGGCGCGGCGCGCGGCGGCAAGATCCTTTTTTACTTTCCTGTAGAAACAGGCTACTCAATACTTTATGTCGATACACATTCCCGTGAACAGCGGTACGGATATATTCAATTTTCCAATGATGAGCTTAGATACAATGATTTTTTTCTGACTACGGACGGAATACTTACGGCAATGCTTGCAGATAATTATAAGGTAAAAATGGTCTGGTGGAGAACAGATAAACTTATTGGGGATGGTCTATGACAGATGGCGCTGGGCAAAGACCGAACTCAAAATACAGATTAAGCAAACCGGACGATATGCCCACTCCCTCTTCGGATGAAGGGCTTAACTTTCGCTATAACAGAGAGCACAGGCTTGAAAAAGCGCCGCAAAGCGTTCAAAACCTCTACAAAGAGCAAAAACCATTCCGGTTTAATCTGCTTGGTCCTTTGGTTGCCGACAGACCAAGAAAAATGCTTTTCTTTGTAATTATTTTTTTATGTGTTTTAATTTTCGCGCTTTCCAAGTTTGGCTTTTTTGATACGTCCTATATTCTTGAAGGAAACAAACTTGACATAACCGGAACTGACTTTGAAGGGACTACCATTGTTACGGTCAGAAAGAACGCAAAGAATGACAGCGCGTATTCAGGAGCTGTGGATGTCGCCATATCCGTTCCAATGCCCTTGAACAGCGACGGCTCTCCTCCTACAGAAGGGGATTATCCCATCTTCTACCACCGCCTTTTCTTCACCCTTGCAAAAGAAGAACAGTACCGTTTTGCCGTCCCCTTTACATCCCCCGAACTGCTGATGGTCTTTCAAACCGAAAAAAGCACCCTTCAATTTAAATTACAGCCTGAATAAATAATACATTGACGAAATGACTGTTTTATGTTATGTATTAAGTATGATTCAATTATACTTTTTATCCGTTCTTTGTAATGGGTTAAGCGGCTATGTGCTGTTCGCCGGAAATGGGGGCGATACTGAGAAAACCGGGTTATCGTTAAATAACCCTACTTTTCACCTTGTGCTGGGTATTTTAAGCGCCGTAACCGGAATTTTGAAAATCCTCGCTCCGCCGTTGGAAGGAGATATTCCTATAATTGGCGATCTTATCCCTGCCGCCGCCGGGATTATTGCCGGTCTTGTTTTGATTTTTGGCATTTACCGTCAGGGTATTACAAGAGCCCCGGAATCTGACGGCTCGCTTGACCGCATTGGAGTTAATCTTTTAACTTTTAGAAAACCGCTTGGGCTTGCTCTACTTGCCATCGCTTTTGTGCATTTTCTTCTGGCGAGAACGCTGTTTCTTTAGAGCAGAACTTTTACGATTAGACTAAAATCAAAAAGGGAAAGCCCCGCCCCGGCTTTATTCGGGTTAAGATCGAAACCCCTATCGTCCGTATTTATATATGATTCACCTGTACTCACCTCTATAAAATGCCATGCGAATTCACCTAAAAAACTGATATTTTTCCAAATGTAAGAAATATTTATGCTTGGTTTTATATAAAGCTCCGAATATGTTACATCTATATAAGTTGTATGTACATAAGTTATATTATCTGTATTTGTTGCTAAATGTTCGTCTTTGGAGACGCAGTACGCAAACGGGCTTATCTGAAATGACAAATTAATCGAAAAAGGTAACAGTATATTTGTCCCGATTGAAAAGCCGGCTGTAACCAGGAGCCAGTCCTGTTCATAATTTATTACTTCCCTGCCTTCGAATGATTGAACTACTGTTCTTCCTTGATAAAGGTTTCTATACCCGTCTCTGCCTGTAAACGCGAAATGTGCCCATGAGAAACCTAAAAAAGGTTTAATGTAGAGTATTGATTTTACAGGAATTGAAGCGCCGGCAACCGCATCCAGCCAAATGTATTCACGGGTTATATTGGTATGTCTTGAATAATCTGTAAGCCCGGAGCCATATTGCGGTTGCCAGTCGCGGTCTTCCATTACACCGGTGTCTCCGGGGATTCCGGCTTTAAATGCTACAGATGCAAAAAAACCGGGAGCGGACATGAGGTTCCTTCTGCCAAAATCAGCTTGAATCCCAAGATAAAAGACAGGTTTCATATCCCATAAAAGCTCGCTTAAATACTTATGCGTTGTGTCTGTTACGGGATAGACATACTCCTGAGCTTGACCGTGAACAATTCCGAGCATTCCCCCAAGCGAAAAACCGTAGTTTCTTTCTGATTGTTCTTGGCAATATATTGGATTAAATGCCGAAAATAAAAGTACTATGATGACTAAAACCGCCAAAACGGCTATATTTCTCATTAATATGAGAATAACGGTGAAACG
>JAIRUQ010000069.1 GCA_031254315.1 Treponema sp. | reverse complement strand
AGGCGGAATGTAGGGGCGGCTAAGCCGCCCCGTAAACCGCTACGATGGACGACGTTTTAATGTCGTCTATCGTAGCGGTTTGCGCCGTTTTAATGGCGTAAACTGAGCTACTTGCCGCCGCCGCCCTGATTGCGGAATTTTCCGGGGCTGATGCCGGTGTATGCCTTAAATATCTTTGAGAACCAGCTTTGATCTTCAAAACAGCAACAGGCGGCAATTTCGCTAAGCGACATATCTGTTTCCAGTAACAGGGCGCTTGCCTTTTCTACCCTGAGCCTGTTCAGGTATTTTGACAGGTTCTCGCCCATTTCTTCTTTGAAGATGGTGCTGAAATAAGGCGGGGAGAGTCCCGCTACTTCGGATATTTCTTTTAGGCTTATCTTCCTTGTGAAGTTTTCTGTAATGAAATTTTCAGCTTTCCGCAGAGCCGCCGCGTGGGGGACTCCCCGGTAGGAAGAAATCGCGCTTGATACACGGTTAATTATGTTATGTAAAATGTAGGTCAGTTCTTCAAAAGTTTTCGCTTCTTGAACCATGTTAAGGTTCTGAATGTTGATTTCCGCAGAATGATAGCCGCCATTTACAGGAGTGATTTCAACTCTGGAAATGAGCACAACCAGCTCGACTACCTTTAATTGCACATACTTGAATTGCCCCTGATTCACAAAATACAGCATCGCCAACAGTTCATTCAGCGTTTTTTTCGCTTCCCCTATATCTCCCTTACGCATGGCTGAGAGCAGGTTTTTTTCCTTTTCAAGCGGATAACCGGCTTTTTCCGGGTTTGCCGGGTACTGCTTCTTTAATTCTTCGATTATCTTTGATATTTCCTCTTGCTGTTGGGACCTTTCTTTCATGGTTTCGTGATAATCCTCATTTCCTGAACTTAGAGATTCCGCGCACAACTGCATCATTTCCGCCAGAGACTGGGCTTTTTCTCCGTCCGCCTCCGGGAACGAGTTGACACGCTCTTTTAATTCTTCTCTCGACATTTTTTCATTGCACATAACGAGATTATCATTGGCATTTGACAAAATGTCAATCGTTTTTTTCTTTTCTATCAAGAAACCCGCTCCACGGATAGCCCCTGAAAAAGTTCCCTCGGTATATATAGGGCTTGTCCAAAACAGAAGACCAAGACTGCAACTATAGATATGGCAGGAGCCTTTTTTACTTGCCTCTTTTATAGCGTTTTTGTGCATTTCATGACACGGATAAGTGCCATTGTTGTTTGATTTTACGCAATAAGGGCATATTTTTCTTTCCGGGCAACATTCTGTAGCACAATCGCTCAGAAACTGCGGCTGATAAGCGCCGTCATAGAAACAGATACAGCTTCCGGTGCTTTTTTTGTAATCAAGCATGATTTTTTCGGCTTTTTTTATCAGCTTTTCGTCGTTTAGCCATCTTTCCTGACCATTTACAGTGGGTTCAGGCTGGCAAGCAGTCAAATTTTCATTATTTTTTTCCATAATAATATCCTTTTAACAGTGTTAAAGTTTGCCTAAGAAAAACCTTAGCACTCTTCATTATTAAAGATAAAAAAAAAATACCCCCTTGACCATGATTTTTTTCATATTTTGTCTATTATTTATGGGTTGGGAAGAGTTCTTTTTTTATGTGTAGAATTGATGCAGAGAAAAGTTTATACTAAAATTCTATGGTTTCAAGAGAAAATATCATCGCCGCTGTTAATAAAATGATCCTTTCCGCTTCAGGCTGGCGTGGAATTTTTTCCTCTGACGAAGAAAGTCCGTTAGAACAAATTTCTGAGGCTCACAGAATAATTTGTGGGACTGCCGGTTTGATTTTTGCTGAGTATCTAAGAAGCAGAGAGCGCAGTGCGGATAACGGACTTGATGTTTGTACTCCAATTATATTGATTGGTACGGATACCCGTCCCACGGGAAAGGCGATAACTGACGCGATAATACCCGTCCTGTTGGCTGAAAACTGCGATGTGCGCTATGCCGGTATTACCGCCGCCCCTGAAATCATGGCATGGGCGCGAAGTCTTGGCAGTGATAAGACAGCCGGTTTCATCTATATATCGGCGAGCCATAACCCTATTGGGCATAACGGCATAAAGTTCGGTCTTACGGACGGCGGCGTTCTGGCGGCGGAAACTGCCGAAAAACTCATCGCCAATTTTCGCGGTTTTTTGGACAGCAATGACAGCATAACTAAGATCGAATCCCTTATTTCCGCCGCCGATTCCGCGCTCCTTCAAAAAGTGCATAACGCTATTCCTGCGGCAAAAACACAAGCTCTAAAAGCGTATTATGGCTTTTGCGGACAGGTTGTATACGGCGGCTCATCCGCTATTTCTGCCGCCCTTAAAGCCGGTCTTGAAGAGCGCCCTCTTGGCATAGTCTGCGATTTTAACGGCTGTGCGCGGACAGTTTCTATAGACAGGGATTTCTTTTCCGCTCTCAATGTTAATTTTGACTGTATCAATGATAAGCCGGGGCAGATTGTACACCGTATAGTGCCGGAGGGCGAGTCTATGGAGCCGTGCGGTAAACTGCTTGAAAAAGCCCACGAGCGTGATACGTCATTCGTTATGGGCTATGTTCCCGACTGCGACGGCGACAGGGGCAATTTAGTCATTTTTGATGAAACAGTTGGCAGGGCGCGCCCTCTTGAAGCGCAGGAAGTTTTCGCTCTTGCCTGCGTCGCGGAATTTTCCCACCTCGTGTGGACGGGCGAACTTTCATACAATGCGGACGGCAGTGTCCTTTCAAAAGCCGCCATTGCGATTAACGACCCTACATCATTGCGCATAGACCGTATTGCGACTGCTTTTGGCGTTTCAGTTTTTCGCGCCGAGGTTGGCGAAGCGAACGTTGTCTCTCTCGCCCGTAAATTGCGTGGTGAAGGCTATATTGTGCGTATTCTGGGAGAAGGCTCTGCAGGCGGAAATATCACCCATCCGTCGGCAGTCCGCGATCCGCTCAGCACGGTTCTTGCCCTCGCTAAGATGCTTTCTGTGCGCTCTGTTAATCGCAAAAGCGCCTCTGAAAAGCCCGGTCTTTTTAAAATATGGCTTGAACGCTCCGGTCAGATTGAAAAAAACCGTGATGATTTTACGCTTGCGGACATAATCGCGAGTCTGCCGCAGTTTTCGACCAGTCCCGCGTATTCAAAAGACGCGATTCTGTGTATTAATACAAAGGATCATGCTATACTAAAAGACCGTTACCAAGAGATTTTTTTGCGGGACTGGAAAGAGCGAAAAGATGAACTAAAAGAGCGATACGGTTTCTGTAAATGGGAAGCCATTGCGTATAACGGACTGAAAGAAACGCGCAATTTAAGCCGTTTTGGATCAGCGGGCAAGGGAGGGCTTAAGCTCCTCTTTTTTGACAGCGAGGGCAGGGAAGCCGCTTATATATGGATGAGAGGCTCCGCTACAGAGCCGGTTTTTCGCATTATGGCGGATGCCGAATCGCCTGATATTGAGCGGCGCTTACTTGAATGGCAGAGACAAATGGTAATAGAATCAGATAATAGAAGTTGTTCGGAAACTTCAGTTTCCGAACAAAAGGAGTAAATGATGGGAGTACGTGGAGAGCTTTTTTCAAACAGAATTATCCTTCCTAACAGGACATATTTTTTTAATGTTAAAGAGAACCGCATGGGAGACCTTTATCTTAATATCGTTGAGAGCAAGAACCGCGACAACGGCGGTTTTGATCGCCAATCGGTAATTTTATTTGCCGATGATCTGCAGGAATTTCTTAAAGGCTTTGACGAATCCTTGAAAGTACTGGAAAAAGCTGTAAGGGAAAAACGGCAATCGGGCAGGGAAGGCGTAAAGCGCGAAGAAAAAGGCGAACGCAAAGAAGGCTACAAGCGTGAGGAAAATGGCGAGCGCAAAGAGAGAAGTTTCAGGGGCGAGCGAAAGAGTGAGCGCGGAGAGAGAAGCTTTAAGGGTGGGGAAAAAGGCGAACGCAGGGAAAGAAGTTTCAAGGGTGGCGAAAGAAGTGACCGCAAAGAGAGAGTTTACAAGAGCGAAGGAAAAGGTGAACGCACAGAGAGAAATTTCAAGGGCGGAGAAAGAAGTTACAAAAGCGACCGCACAGAGCGAGGTCGGCAAAATTTCTCAGGCGAAAAACATTCCAGAAGCCGCAGGCAAGAGCCGCACTCTGATCGCAAACGCGATAAACGTGTTGTGGTAAAAAAACGGGATTAATTTGGCAATTTAGAAGAAAGCAACGAATTACGCGAATTAAACGAATTGCTTATAGGAAAATCCCTATCGTATCTACCATTCATATACGTTAAATTTTTCTTTTCTATCAGAAAATAATTCTTTCAAAAAATCCAGTAATATAATGCCGCCAAAGGTTATATAATTTTCATGTGAACTATATATTATCCAGTCAAAATTTTTATTTGTATAAATTGTTTCGCTAAGATCAATTTTTATGATTTCTGTTTCATAATCGTCTTCCATTTCGCTAATAGTAAAAAATCTTTTATCGTATTTAAAAATATGTTCAATAATTTTATTTTTTTCATCATCTGTTATATGTTTTTCCATCAAAAAAATAATTTCTTTCTTACTTTCAGACTGATTCCATGTAAATCCGCTAAACCCCCAGCTATTATATAGTTGTTTATAAATTTCTTTAGATTCATTTTGACTTAATTTCCTGTTATACGGTAAAGGAGAAACTTCATATAAATCTTTTTCCTGTATATTATCTATAAAAAGAATAAATTTATCCCTTTCTTCATTCATCGCATTATTTTTAACTTTGTCCCTTTTTTCTTTAGTTAATCTTACTTTAGTGAATATTGTCTGAGAAGTTTTCCCGATATATTTTAGTTCATTTTTACAATCATCAATCGAATTATATTTTTTGTCTATAATTGTTTCTATGCCTTGTAATATGGCATTTAGAACATTGTATCTGGGAAATATATTATAATCATTATCAGAATACATTTGCCCGCTTCTTTCCCCTGAATATCTTTGATGCCAATAATTATAATTTTCTATGCAATAATGTCTTGCTAGAGTAACAAGTGATTCAATATCAGTCATAAATAATGTCCTTGCATAACAAAAAATAGTTTAACATTTATCTCACCTTAAAACTCAATCTCTGAATAGGAGATGAACCATAGTTCAAAACGGCTTGGCGGTGCGCTTTCGTGGGATAGCCCTTGTGCTTTTCATAACCGTATTGGGGGTAGAGAAGCGCCATTTCATCCATGTATGCGTCTCGCGCGGTTTTTGCAAGAATAGAAGCCGCCATCACTTCCGGGACTTTTGCGTCCGCTTTTACTAAAGCTGTGCAGGAAACAGAATAGCCTTCGCAAAGTGAAATATCAGGGACATAAAGACCGTCCACAATAGCGTTTATACTTTCACCTAACGAAAGAGAGTGTTTTTCTGTAGCGTTTTTAATCATTTCTTCAAAAGCGCGTTTCATCGCCAAAAGACTTGCCTGCAAAATGTTGATACTGTCAATCTCTGTGTGCGACGCCCACCCTATTCCCCATGCAAGAGCTTTTCCCAGAATAAAACCGCGAAGTTCGTCACGTTTTGTAGCTGAAAGTTTTTTGGAGTCATTAAGTTCTTCGCAGGGGAAACCTTCACCAAGAATTACCGCACCGGCACAAACAGGTCCCGCAAGCGGTCCCCGTCCGGCTTCGTCAATTCCGCAGATAACAGGTTTCATGTTACTCTATTATGACATTCATCGCTTCACGCAATGAAGGATCGTGCTTGTAGTAGTTTTCTTCAAGCTGTTCTTTTGTAAGACCGACAAGTTCATGGCTCATGTAGTGTAACCATGAACTTTCATCGTGAATTGAGACTTCATGTTTTCTGCACCAGTAATCGGGCTGAATCGGAAGCTGATCGGGTTTATCATAAAAATATTTATAATCATGAACGGCGATTTTCAAATCTTTGCGAGGAATCCCTTTTTCAAGAATAATATGAGCAAGGTGATTTATTGTTCTGCCTGAATCAAAGATGTCGTCTATTAAAAGCACTTTATCTCCAACGCGCAGATAGTCAGGTGAATATGTCCAGCCGTCAACTTTAACTTTATCCGACTTAGCTACATCGGTGTAGGATCGCGCGACTACAGCGGCGTAGTAAACGGGATGCGCTCCTTTGTGAACAACCTTAAAATATTCGCTTATAATATTGCCAAGATACGCGCCGCCGCGAAGCGATACATAAATTACATCGGGGATAAAATTTTCGCTGAAAATACGGTGCGCCAGTTTAATTGCGTTGTCGCGTACTGTGTCAAATTGCAAAAATTCTTTTATCATATATTACCTCCTTGGAGTGCGAAAGAAACCGAAGAAACTTCCGCACAAACCGCCTACAATATGCGCAAAATGAGAAATATTATCAGGACCGGAACTATTAAAAAGCTGTACTCCCATGTACAAAATTAAAACAAGAATGAATGTAAGGGGAATTTCGCCGTGCGAAAAATTTGTAAAAGATGATAAAAGGATCATCATAAAAACTACACCGGACGCGCCTAAAAGATAACTGTGGAATAGCAGGACATTCAAAATGCCCGTAACAAGAGCGGTGATAATAATCATTAAAAGAAGAGAAGTTGAACCGTAGTTTTCTTCCAGCATTGGACCGATTAGGAGTATTAAAGTAATATTATTTATTAAATGGAGCCAGTTCGCGTGTCCTGCAACATGGGTAAGAATTGTAACCCAGTTCTTAAAACTGCTTATGCGAAAATTGTCTCTTCCGGGAACCATAAACCAGTCATCAATAAGATTGGGAAAAATCGTCCGCGACAAAAATAATATCAGGGCGCATAACAGGCTGAAAGTTAAAACTGTCGGCGCGTTGTATTTAATTCTCATATTTTAATCTCTATCTCCACAGGGCAATGATCGGAACCTTCGATTTCCGGTCTTATAATAGATGATTTTACTTTAGGCATAAAATCTTTGTCCACACAATGATAGTCTAATCTCCAGCCGACATTATTTGCGCGCGCCTGCCCCATATACGACCACCATGTGTAATGGTTTGGCTCTCCCGGATGAAAATGACGGAATGTATCAACATGACCTGCCGCTATGAACTTGTCCATCCACGCGCGCTCTTCGGGCAGGTAACCCGCGCTGTTTTCATTTGACTTTGGACGCGCGATATCAATGGGAGTGTGCGCGACATTATAATCGCCGCAGAGTAAAAAATGCCGCCCCTTTTTTACGATTGAATTGCAGAGTTTCAGCATTGCGTCATTAAACGCGAGTTTATAATCAATACGCCTTCGCTCATCCTGAGAATTTGGAAAGTATGCGGCTATCAGGGAAAAATCTTTGTACTCCGCGATCAAGACACGCCCCTCATCGTCGAATTGCGCCTTACCCAAAAAATGCACATCTTCGGGTTTTTTCTTTGTGTAAATAGCCACACCAGAGTAGCCTCTCTTTTTCGCGCTTGCCCAATAAGAAGAGTAAGATGTTTCGGGAGGATTTATAAATTTGGGCGCGAGTTGACCCGGCTCGGCTTTTGTTTCGTTAACGCACAATATGTCGGGGTCGTCTTTTTTTAGCCAGTCAAAGAAGCCGCGCTTTTCTATCGCGCGAATCCCGTTTACATTCCATGATACTATTCGCATTAGTCATTATATCAAAGAACCTTCTTTTCAATCCAGCGGTTACTTAGCCACCGCTTCATAAAAAATATGCCTCTAAAAAGGAAATCCGCGCCCATCGCCAGATAGACCGCAACCGGTCCAATGCCAAGTGTGAAAACCATGAAAAACGCCGAGCATACCCTGACAATCCACATGGTGCTGGCGGCGACAATCATTACATACCGTGCGTCTCCGGCGGCTTTTAATACGTTAGGAAGCACGAATGACGGACACCAGAACAATGTCGATGTAACACAGTGAACCCTTAAAAACAACGCGCACATTTTATGCGCTTCTTCAGAAAGGTTAAAAATACTTATTATAGGATTCATAAAAATAAATATGTTAATGTTTATTATAAAATATGTTATATAAGAGAGAATCATAATTTTTTTTGTGTAGCGTTTTACGGCAATATAATCTCCCGCTCCGATACATTGACCTGCTACGATTAAAAGTCCCATGCCATAACCGCTACCCGGCATAAAAGCGATAGAATTGATTGTCGCTCCTACGGCGTTTGCCGCTATAGCGGCAGTTCCAAAAAGAGTAAAAATTCTTGTAACCAGTATTTTGCCAATCTGAAACATTGACGTTTCAAGACCGCTTGGAATTCCGATATTGAGAATCCGTTTTATCATATCCGGTTCTAACTTGATATTTGTCAATCCGTGTAAATTAATAAGTTTTGTTTTATCCTTCATTAAAAGATAAATTAATAAAAACGCAACGATAACACGCCCGATAAATGTTGAAATTGCGGCTCCAGCTACTCCGAGTTTCATTACATAAATAAAAAGGGCGTTCGCCCCAATGTTAAAAATATTTAGCAAAACAACAGAGCGCATCGGGACTTTTGAGTTGCCCATGCTTCTGAACATCGCGGCGGCGGCAGTGTACAGCGCGAGGAAAGGATAGGAGAGAGCGACAAACAGAAAATAAACATCCGCAGACTGCATTACATCATCGGCGATATTTCCAAAAATAACACGCAACATTTGTCGGCGAGTTGCTATGGTTAAAATCATCAAAATTACAGAAATGATGACGCTTATATAAACAAGCTGTCTCGCCGAACAGGATGCGTTTTTTTCTTCTCTGCGTCCGAGGTACTGGCTTGCCACAACAGAGCCGCCTGTCGCTATAGCGTTAAACGCTGTAATAATGAGGAAGTTGATAGTCTCGACAAGTGAAATGCCTGACATTGCGTGTTCGCCGACAGAGCTTACCATTACCATGTTGACGATCCCTATCATTACAATGAGAAGCTGTTCCACGATTAATGGCCAGAATAAGGCAAAAAGCCGTTTATTGTTCCAGTCTACAGGGGCGAGGGTTACAGGTATTTCTGAGTCTGCCGTCGATAGCGGCTTGGCGTCCAAAGAATTCCTCCTATTTATCATGTACACAATTTATGATATATTTACAAGTATGGCTGACATATTTGACTATTTGTCATGGAGAGGAGATTTAGATTTTAACGCGTCTCCTTTTAACCCTGTAGATAACATAATTTTTTCCCAGCTCTCATACCTTGCGCTGGACGGAATTGTTCCCGGTCCGGGAGAAAAGGAAGGGATTAGTCTTGCTCTTGCGGTAAAAGTTTATGACGAAAGGATCAATAGTCCTGAAAGATTAAAAGTAACGTCAATTTTTAAGGAAGACCCTGATTTAATCAGAACCCTTGGCGCATCAAAACGTTTTGGTAATTGTCATCTTTTTGGATATGAAAATCATCTTGACAACGACCGTGAATTACAATTTTCCGCGCTTTGTATTTATACAAGCGACGATCATTGTTTTGTCGCGTTTCGCGGAACCGATTCTTCCGTTGTGGGCTGGAAAGAAGATTTTAACATGTGCTTTAAGGAAGTAATTCCGGCACAGCTAGAAGCGGTAAATTATCTTGAAAAAATGAGCCGGATGATAAATCGTCCTCTGCGCATTGGCGGTCATTCAAAGGGAGGCAACCTTGCGATTTACGCCGCTTCCCATTGCAGTAAAAATATACAACATCGCATAACGGACATTTACAGCAATGACGCGCCCGGTTTCCATGAAAAGGTTATTCACAGTGAAAATTTTTTGGCAATTAAAGACCGTATTCATTCTTATGTTCCGCAGTCTTCTATTATCGGTATGTTGTTAGAACACGGGAACGAGTCTACTGTAATAAAAAGCAATGAAAGCGGTCTTTCTCAGCACAATCTGTATTCATGGGAAGTAACACATGACGATCTCCTTCGCGCGGAAGAATCTACAATAAGTAGCCGCTTTGTAAACAACACCTTGCGCGAATGGATTTACAATCTTGACAATGAAGAGCGCGAACAATTTATAGACTCTCTTTACCATATTTTGAGCGAGGCGGATATAAAATCATTTTCGGACCTTGAAAATTCATGGTTTTCATACGCAGGTCGTGTTTTTAAATCTTTAAGCGCCGTAGATGAATCAAAAAGAAAACTTATAAGAAAAACGTTGAAAGAACTTTTCCAATCCGCAGGGCGCAATATTGATACTTTTTTGAAGCAGTAAAGGGTAGGGGATTGTGCTAGTGATACTGCTACAGGCTCATTTTATATGTCTCTTGCCTTTTGTATGTTTTTTGAGAATTTCCACTCCCTTGTTATTTGGAATAATTGAATAATAATATAAAAGATAGAAACCGTATATGCAATTATAATATTTGCCTGTAATTCTTTTCCTACTTCTGGCATTTTAAGAATTTGTATTAATAAATCAATATCAAATGTTTTTAACTCTCTTAAAATCACAGCCGAATATGCCACTAATATTCCAATACCAATCATTATTATTCCAACAGCTATTATTATAAGCGCTCCAAGAGGCGATGTTTTTCCTTTGAATGTTTTATATCCTTTCATTCCAAAAACAATATATAATATAGCTGACACGGCGGCTAATCTATCTAAGAATAAAAAAAGCAACACCGTTATTATAATACCTGGGATAGAAAATAATAGAGCCCCAATAAATCCTGAAAGATAATTTGTAGGTAATTGCTGGTATTCCAAATATTCTCTATCTAAATCATTTTTATATCTTCTTAGACAATCGGAACATAAAAAGTCTGATGTATTGCCGGTGGAATAGACATCAGCATTTTTTTGCTCACCGCATTTATGACATTTAGGAATAGCATCTGGATATTTTTGTTCAAAATGTTCAACAATAGTAAATAAAATGTTTTTTATTTTAATTATCGAATAGGGACGAATATATTCTTCAAATATTATTATGATGCCGTTATTTTTCCATTCATTTTTTTTAATTTTATTTTGATTCAATAAATTTAAGATATATTCTTTATCCGTGTCATCTATTTCAGGAGAGAATATTTCCAAAATCTTCATATTCTTGCCATCGTACATTCTTACAAAACAATTCTTTAGGATTCCGACTACTTGGGAATTTGTTCTTTTAAAACCTAATTCTTTTCCTAATTTTTTTATTCCGGGCCAAAGCATATAGAATCCTCCTAATTTGTCTTATATTATACCAATTCTTATAATAATGTCAATTGTGGATTTTGTCTAGAATTTACAATATAGTGTCATACGAAGTGAAATATTTTATACTTCTGTTTTTCAAATTCTGATACCATTTTATGTATCTCATTTATGGATTTATTCGAAAGTCTGGTTTAATACCCCGGAGCTCTGCTCCGGTTGAAACAAATCAAGACATTTTAAGGTTTGGTATTAAACCAGACGGTATAATAAATTTCCTCTCGAACGAGCCTCCGCTTGATATAACTCAACGTTTAAGATACCGCGGAGCTCTGCTCCGCGGAGGCTCATCCTTCCATAAATTTTTTATGCCATTCTGTATAATCAAAATTGTTACTTTTTATACTGGTTATGAACCGTTCAGTTTCAATGACACCAAAAGTCTTTAAAAATAAATCCATTGCTTCACTTTCAATACAGTTTCAGTTCTCATTTTTCCATTATATACAGATAATATGAACTTTGTCAATATAATTTATTCGAAAGTCTGGTCAAATGCCTACTCTGTGTTTGGAGAGTTTAGGGAAAATAATTATACAACACCGCAAAATGCGGCTTGTACTTACCTCGGCTATCTTCTCCACAGAGTTTATTAATTCTCAATCCTAATAATATTCTCCTCCGATATTATATTATTTCTATTAACACGAGCATACCAATCTTTATCAAATCCTCTATATGTTATAAAATTACCATAGCTTCTGCTTAACACATCAACAAATAAGATATATTGGTTATTATTATCCGTAAACACATAATAGTGATTTCCTCCGCTTCCATCAAATGTTCTTTCGCCGTTTGTAATAATTATATCGGGTGGCTCATTTTGATTTTTTTCTTTAGTCCATAATGCCAGTCTGTAATTATCGTGATACAACAAATCTATTCTTACGATATAATTTTCAGTTTCACATAATAAGCGCGGTTCTTCAAAATCTCTTAATGATTCGTGCAAATTATTTTTAATTTCTAAGATATTATTATTTCTTATTTCTCTCTCTTGTGATGACTGATAGTTTATACTATAGATTTGTCCGTCATAATCAATCCATATTAAACCATCATTCAACATTATTCCTCGCCAGCCAACAGCGCTCCAATTGGTTTCAACAGATGAGTTTTTTATTATATTTATTAATGTATTATCAAAAACTTGATTATATCTTTCGAGCATCTCATGCCTATTATTAATAGAAGGTATTGGGTACTGTCTTCGTAACGGATAGAGAATCAAATCCGCTATTCTTTCTTTATTGTTATTTTTAATAGCTTCTACAAATGGTCTTATTAATGATTGATATTCTTCTTCTAAGATATTTTCAGAAAACGCATTGGTAATTTCTTTTGCGGATAATACTTCATTTGCCGCTTGTTCCTTTTTAGAACAAGTTGTTAGAGTAAGAATAATAATAGCTAGAAAAATAATAACTTTATAGCGTGTATTATACATTTTCCCTCTAATCTACAATTTTAGAATATAAATCAATCGTTGTCAACATATTTGTGCCAACTTTCCCCCTAACCCTCACATCAGCGGCGCAAAGATACGTAGTATATCAGGAACGATCCGCTGGAAAAGGTTGCGAGCGCAATCTTTTAGGGTAATCTCCTGTGAAGCGGGCAGAATACGCAGAAAATCATCTTTAACTGCCGCTATTGTTTCGCTACCGTAAATTAATACGCCGCATTCAAAGTGAAGGTAGAGGCTTCTGAAATCAAGGTTTGTCGTGCCGACGGTCGCTACCTTGTCGTCACAGACAAAAGTTTTTCCGTGGTTAAAACCAAATGTGTACTCGTAAATTTTTACGCCGGCTTGAATGAGCCTGCGGTAATATGAGCGCGATGTAATCGCTACAATCCATTTGTCCCAGCGGTGCGGAGTAATTATGCGCACATCAACGCCGCTTTTTGCCGCAAGCGTCAGAGCGGATAAAAGGTTATCATCTACAATAAGATACGGCGTATTAATATAAAGATACTTTTTAGCCTGAGTTATAATGTGTATGTATACATGCTCACCGATATTTTCTTTATCAATAGGACTATCCGCATACGGCTGAACATAGCCGCAGTTTTCATAACCTTCATGGTTTTTGTCTTTTGGTTCATCGTTTTCTTTCCATGGATAAAAAGAAGCGTAATCGTCCTTTTCCTTTAAACTCAAATTCCACATCTGTAAAAAAATAAGCGTTAAAGACCATGCGCCGTATCCTTCGATTAAAATCGCGGCGTCTTTCCAGTGCCCAAAACGTTCAACGGCGTTTATGTATTCATCCGCAAGGTTCAAGCCGCCTGTAAACGCGACCTTGCCGTCTATCGCTATTATTTTACGGTGGTCGCGGTTGTTTTGTAATGATGAAACAATCGGCTTGAAACGGTTAAAAACAAAAGTTTTAATCCCTTTTTGGGCGAGCTTTTTTTGAAAATCAGGCGGCAGTGTAAAAAAACAGCCCATGTCATCGTACATTATCCGCACATCAAGACCTTCAGC
This sequence comes from Treponema sp., assembly GCA_031254315.1. GTDB lineage: Bacteria > Spirochaetota > Spirochaetia > Treponematales > Breznakiellaceae > WQXQ01. The sequence goes on along the minus strand of JAIRUQ010000069.1, from coordinate 19,935 downwards.
GGCTTTTCTTTCCAGTATCTTCAATATTGAATTGAGCATGAGACCTTCTTTCAATATAAAAAATTCCATAAAAATATATTTCTGCGCTTTTTCAAGCTCTTCAAGCACTATGTAAAAAAATGATTCGCCGGAAGGAAAATATTCCTGTCTTGTATTACCGTAAACAGGAAAGCCGGCGTATTCCTGTAAATAATGCGCTTGAGTTCTGAATTCGGGGTGGTTATTTATTAATTCGTCAAGGTAATCTCCCGGAAGAGAAAAAGCGTTGCGGCTGTCGCTGATGTTCTTAAAAAGCGCCCTTCTGATTTTTTTTGGGTTTGACCATATATTCAGAAGGATATAAAGGATTCCTCCAAAAAGAGGGAACACGAGAATAATAAAAATCCATGTCAGCTTAAAGCCGGGTTTTTCATGTTTGTTGATTATATATATGCAGACAATAATGCTTAAAAGAGAGAGTACCCAGTAAGAATATTTTATATTTGTTCCTGTTCCGGCTATCAGAAAAATGAACAGAGCGATCTGTCCCAGAAGGGATAGAATTACCAAGACCCTTCTTCTAAAGACAAATTTTAGTCTTTTTTTCAATCTCTTTTTTGTCATTATTATAACTATATATTGATTTTTGGAAATTCACAAGAATTAAATAGGCCAGAGTCCTGAGCCTTGACGAAGCACTTTTATCTCGTCTGTGCACATATCAAGAATTGTAGAAAAAATCCGCTCCCGTTCTTCGCCGCTGTCCAGAATTATATCCAGCCCATCAATATCTTCGAGTTCCCAGCCGCTTTCAAAAAGCTGATCTTCAGGTATTGACGGAAGTTCCGTATCGGAGTCCTCATCATGGTGAGTTTTTGGCTCAACATTGCCTGTCATGCTCTTTTTTGCCGTTATTGAATAAAGCGGATGGTTAAGAGTTTCTATAAGACGGACAGGAACCGGATAATCAGGAATACGCACGCCAACTTCACGTCTTTTGATATCGAGAAATTTTTCGGTTCCCGACAAGGTTTTTAAGATAAAGACATAAGGTCCCGGCGAAAGACGGTTAATCAGCCTAAAACGGGTGTTGTCCAGCGAAACCACTTCTGCAAATTGGGATATTGTCGAACACAACAGGGTAAAATGCCGCTCGTCCCTTTCCCCCGAAAGTTTTCGCAGTTTTTTAATAGCGGCAGGCGACTTAATGGAACAGACAATACTCCATGTTGTGTCAGTTGGAAGGGCGGCAAGCCCGCCGTCTTCCAGCACACGCGCTGTACGGTTCAGTATTCTGTCGTCAATATTGGATGGGACGATATATTCAATCATTTTGCCTCAAGGAACCCATGTTAATTTATCGGGAGCCGACTCTTTCAAGAAAATATTTTCATAACGCCCCGAATGGCTTGATGATTCTTTTTCGGGAAAATACTGTTGCATAAAGAACCAGATTACATCAGACATAACATTTGCGGAGTCCGTTGGCGAGTAACGATACCAGATTTCTTTTTCTTCAAGAATTTTTTTTGCTTTTTCATCATTTTTACATAACTCAGGATCGGTAATCCGTCTGATTTCGCTCCTTAATCCGCCGTAATTGGTACATCCCACAACGAAAAGCCTCAGGCGGTTTTTTTCATCCATCCAGTAAATTTCAAAAACACCGGCAACTGACGGAACTTTGGTGATAATATCGTGGCGGTCAGCTTTGGCAAGAGGAGACCAATTTACAAAATAATAGCCATCTCCCTTTTTTTCCGTCTCTGTAATGCCGTATTCCATACTTTACTCTACCAAATATGGACTTGTTCTGGAAGCCCATATTTTTCGATTTAATAGTTATATTTTTCATACATATAAAATAATAATTGTATGAAAAACGATACACTATTGACGCTTAAAAGGGTTTAAGCTATTTTGTCTGTTTTGCGTAAGTCCTTATCCGGTAAGGATTTAGCGCATTATATCGATATATCAGCTCGCTTGGCATGAATTTTGCTATATAAATTGTAAGATTATCGCAACCTGAGGAGGGTCAGTATGCAGAAAAAGGCTTCAAAATTGAACGATAATTTGCTTGATACATATTTCAAGCAGATAAAAGTCTTTCCCCTTTTAACTTTTGAAGAAGAGTTAGAATTGTCCAGGCAGATACAGGAAGGAAATGAGGACGCTCTGCATAAGTTGATAAACTCCAACTTACGGCTGGTGGTAAAAATCGCGGGATTATTCAATGTTCCCGGTATTTCCATTATGGACATGATTCAAGAGGGCAATATTGGTCTTCTTCATGCGGCGAAAAAATTTGATTATCGAAAGAATGTGCGTTTTTGCACTTATTCAAGCTGGTGGATTCGCCAGTTTATAAATCGTTATATTGCCAACAAACGGCGGCTTGTCCGTTTGCCTCAAAGAAAAGAAGACGCTGTGCGAAAAATTCAGCGGATGTACCACACTCTTTGCCAGACATTGATGCATCAGCCAAGAAATTTCGAAATAGCGAAAGAGCTTGGCATTTCAGTTCAGGATGTTGATTCTTTCATCAATATGTCCGCCGATTCTCTTTCTTTTGAACAGCTCATAAATGATGATGAAACGATTTGCGCCGCTGATATTCACGAGGACTATACCTATAGCCCTGAGAGGGATTTGATGAAACAGGCATCCCGTGATGGTACTATGCGGATTTTGAATAAATTGATGGAGAGGGAAAGGCACATACTCAATTACCGCTATCAGCTTAACGGCTGTAAACGCCACACATTAAGGGAAATCGGGGAGAAATTAAATATTTCTCCTGAGACCGTGCGGCAGATTGAGCGAAGGGCGTTGAATAAAATCCGAAGCCATGCGAAAGAACTTAGAGAATGTCTATACGTTGAAGCGATTTAGTATATAATGAATAAATGATGTCAGAAAATGCTCTGGTCATTTATAAGAACAAACTCGCGATTGTAAAGGATCGCTCTGACGGAAAAATCACCATATTGCTGAAAGACGGGACTCAGGTTAAAGTACGGGACAAGGATGTCGAGGTAATTCACCCCGGTCCCTGTCCCATCGAAGATTTTTCTTCTATAAAAGACGGCAGTCCTGATGTCTCTGTAGTCCGTGAAGCATGGGAACTTTTGTCAGGCGAAGATTCGCCTCTGTCTCTAAAAGATTTAGCTACTCTTATCTCAAACGAATACACTCCTTCTTCCGCTTGCGCCGCGTATTTCGCGCTAAAAGACGGCTTGTATTTTTCCGGCAGTGTTGCCGCTATTACTCCCCGTGATAAGGATGAAGTAGCCTCTGCGGAAGCAAAGAGGGGAGACAAACAGCGAGAGACAGACGAGCGAGTGCAGTTTTTGGAGCGTTTAAAAGCGTGTTTGAAAAAACCTGCCGAAAACCCAATGCCCCCCAATGACGCGCGTTTCATTCAGGATGTAGAAGCCCTTGCTTACGGTAAGTCAACGAAGAGCAAAACAATGAAGGAGTTGGGGCTTGGCGAAACTCCCGAAGATGCGCATTCTCTGCTCTTAAAAACAGGTTTCTGGACAGAGATGGTCAATCCCCACCCTGTACGCTTTGGTTTCTCGCTCTCCTGCGTAACAATCTGTCCTGATCCCCCTTCCGCCGAAGACCGTCGCGATCTGTGTTACCTAACAGCGTTTGCCATTGACAACCCCTGGAGTAACGATCCCGATGACGCTGTTTCGATAGAAAAAGCCGAAGACTCGCCGGGGCGGACTGTACTCTATGTTCATGTTGCCGACCCTGCTTCATCAATAGCCTTTGACAGTCCTGTAGAAAAAGAAGCCCGTGATCGCGGCGCGACCCTTTATCTCCCCGAAGGAACTTTCCGCATGTTAGCTGAAGAAGCCCTTCCCATATTCGCGCTCGGTCTTTCTGAAAAATCATTGGCGCTGACTTTTAAGCTGATAATTGACGAAAACGGCTCTGTCATTGATACGGAAATTTTCCCCTCGGTTGTAAAGGTGCAACGTATAACTTATGAGGAAGCCGACAGAGAAATAGATACGGGTACATCCGCATCCGCCGATACACTGCGCTCTCTTTACGAACTGACTCAAAAGATTTTCAAACGCCGAATAGCGCAGGGAGCGGTAAACATCGATCTTCCCGGCGTACATATCACTGTTGAAGACGGAACTGTAAAAATTGAGCCTGAAATATCTTACCGCTCAGCTTCTTTAGTAAGGGAGTGTATGATAGCCGCAGGTGAGGGAGCGGGAACATGGGCGGCTTCACGGGGGCTTGCGTTTCCATACATCAGTCAGGAAGTGGATATACAGGGAAAAGTTCCCGACGGTCTTGCAGGTTTTTGGCAACTTCGCCGTTTTATGCGACCGCGCGTTATTTCCGCGAAACCGGGTCATCATCAGGGGCTTGGGCTTGACACATACACGCAGGTTACGAGCCCACTGCGCCGTTATACCGATTTATTGTCTCACATTCAAATACGCTCTTTTCTGCGAGGGGATAAGCTACTTTCCGCCGATGAAATCTCGGCGCGGATTGGTTTTAGCGAGGCGGGAACATCGTCTGCTGTTCAGGCAGAGAGGGCTTCCTGTAATCACTGGATAATGGTTTATCTTAGCGATAAAAAAGACTCTGTTTGGGACGCTGTCGCCTTGGAAAAGAAAGGCAGTCGCTGGGCAGTGATTATTCCCTCCCTTGCTCTTGAAACTCAAGTTGTCTTACAGAAAGATGTTGCACCTAACGAAAAAATCAAGCTGACTTTGAAGTCGGTAAATATTGTGAAGACAGAAGCGGTGTTTGCGAATAGCAATTAGCAAAGAGCAGTGAGCAATTAGCAATGGGGAGATTAGAGAATGAAGTGCTACCAACGAGCAGGGAGTGATGAGCAATAGAGATAGAATGACCTTTATTGCGCTGGGTGTGAATTGCTTATTCGCTTGTAGGCATGTAATTAGTTAAATCCATGAAGTCTTTTGGTATCCTGTTAGTGTCCCGATATATAATTTTATTTTTTACTTCTTTGAGTTTGTGCATAACAAGCCAATCTTTTAGAGCAATAGCTATCGCTTCGTCAATTGATTTGGTGCGTGTGTATGCCATTACATCTCTGGCTATATTATCAGAGACTAGCGCAGTTATTTTCATGTACTAAAAAATAAGAAATTTTATCGTATCAGGCAAGTAAATTTTTTATAATATTATCCTTAGATTTCCAACTTTTCAACAGCTTCTAAAGATACTGCATTTTTTCGGGCTAAAACCCTACAAAAACGCTATTTAAAAGAAAGTTGTTCAGAAACTGAAGTTTCCTAATAACTATAATTTTTCATCAGGGTGTGTTGTTTGGGATTTGTTTTTTTTACAGGAATGTAATGATTTAGGTGGTACAATAAATACCCCAGAAGCTGTAAATTGTGTAAATGCTATTTACAGTCGGGATGTTGTCTAACTATATGATTTTATGTTAATATGAGCCTTATGCGAATAGGCGGTCGTCTACAAAAAAGATACAGTTATAGTTTGCCTTCAAGTATATCTGCACAGCGGCAGGAGCGCATTGATTTACATTCCGGTATGTCCTGTTATAAACTGGAATCTCAACTTGAATTTACCGCGCAATCTGCCGAAAATTCCAAGGCTGTTGCCGGTTTTTTCAAAGAACTGCCTGTTGATAATACGGCAGATCATTTTTTTGATGACTATAACGATATTATTCCCGCTGATGATGAAAAAATAAAACGGCTGGCAATACTTGATGAATTAAGCGCTCATGTAGAAAAAACCTGTAAAAAAATCAAAGAGCATGGATTATATTACAACTTTACCAATGACAAAAATTTGCTGTTTAATTATCAAAAGGGCATTTTTCAGTTAGAACAACAGTTTTCAACCGCAGTCGAATTTTATTCTGCGGTAAATATTCATAATAACGTGTACCAAAACAGCGATCTTTTGCTGGATGAAACTGAACTGCTTGATTATACTTTGGAAGAATTAAAAAACAAACTAGACATTATTATTGAACAGCATTTTAAAATTCCTGACGCCAAGGTTCCTCAAACCGGGGAATATACAATCATACTTAACCATAATGCCGCTTCTGTTTTTGTCCATGAATCGGTAGGGCATCTTTTTGAAGAGGACAATTTCCGCCAACAAACAATTTTTAATGAAGAAACGGTTATTAATCCCCATATCACCGTAACAGATTATGCCCATACTGCTTTTGGCAAGCCCTGTCTTTTGCCTCTGCACATAGACAGCGAAGGAACCGAAACGATTGATGTAACGCTTATTAAAAACGGCAAAATTCAAAACAGAATGAACAACAGGCAGTTTGCGGTGGAAGGAATATGTACAGGCAATAGCCGTTCCAGTTTGTTTTCTCAACTCTCTCAAATACGAATGAGAAATACAGCTTTGGAAGTTGACAAATCTCTGTTAGCTGATTTATCAAAGATCGATAACGCCTTGGTGGTAGAAAAAATAAACGCCGGTTCATCGGAGCAAAACGGCGAGGTAGAACTTTTTGTAGAATTTGGACATGAAATAAAAAAAGGGGAAATAACCGGATGTGTCAGAAATTTTGTCATCCGTGGTCATACCCTTGATTTGCTTAATTCAATTACCGCTTGTAGTGATGATTTTACATGGCACAGCGGTAACTGCGGCAAAAATGGATACGGTCTTAGGCTGACGCACGGCGCGCCTTCGATTGTATTAAAGGGTACTGTACATGGCTGTTAAAATTATTCTTGAAAAAAAGCCTATTTTTAGAGAACGCTGTGAACAAAGTGCGTATACAAAGAAAACAATAATTGTCAAAAGCGCTCAATACGGCAACGATGCCTTTGAAACAAAATATGTTGACTACAGCGATTTTTCTTTTGTCGCAGAAGGCAAAAGAAAAAACATACGTTTTACCGGTAATGTACCTTTTTCCCGTACAGGTTCAAAAATACTTTCCTTTTCCAAATTCAAACTACCGTGGCTTCAATACTGCACTGGCGATCAAAATCAAAATGAGCGCATAGACGATCTGTGCAGGAGCATCGTATCGGCAATAAATGAATCCGGCGCGGAATGTATTATGGTTAAATGCACACAATTTTGGGAACAAAAAGAATCTTTTAATTATCCTGTTAAACAGATCGATGATACTTTAGATTATGATTTCTTTATCAACTATAAGAGCTGTGGCTCATCTCATTATTACAATTTTAAAACTCCCAGCTATCCGCGCTTAGTTAGTGAAATAGCTAATTTGCAGTATATGCTTCAACTTGATACCATTGATTTGCCCGTTCGCGCAGACAAAGTAACAGCGTCTTCCATGATACTTTCTCCCGATGCGCTAACAAATACATTGTCTTTTTTATTGTGGAACAAAAGTAATTATCAGAAAAAACGCAAACGTAAATATTTTGACAGCAAACTTACTTTTTCTTCTGATCCTTACAATCCCCGTCATGCGGGAACGGAAAAAACGGTTGACGGTAAAAAGGCGCGAGTCGTAACTTTGATAAAAGACGGCGTTTTACGGCATCTGCCTCTGAACAGGGAAGAATCAAAAAAGGCGGGGCAAAAATATATTCCGAATGCGTTTAGAGCTTTTGAACTAAAGGGAGGAGCAATGCCTTTGGAAGCTATGCTAAAGAACACACAGGACGCTTTGTTTATTTATGAATTGCGCGGCGACATAGGAGATGACGGCAGTTATTCCGGCATTATAAAAAACGGACTTATACTGCGAAACGGAAAATTTACAGAGCGGCTCCTCAATGCGCAGGTTTATTTTAACATCTTTGACATCTACAACAATATTGAAGACATCTCGTCTGAGCAGGTATCACTTGGTAATTTTCTTGCTCCATATATAAAATTTCACATGAAGAATAAAAATGTGGAATAAAAAAATAAACTAGGAGGATTTAATCTAATGAAATTAAAGAGACTACTTTTATTTTTTCTTATCATTAATATCATTTCTTGTCAGAAAACTAATTATGAATTAATTTATGAGCAAAATTTATTAACAACACCGGATTGTAAAAATATTAAATTAGCCAAATGGATTTTATTAAAAGAAAGCGGGCTGAAAATTGATCAAAAAGTACAAATAATAGTTACGGATTATGATGGCGGCATTCCCCTTCAAATTAGAACTTTTCCTATTTATTATAAGGTTCAAATTAATGAAAATCAGTATAATGACTATAAGAATAGACTATTGACCGGCAAGGAGTCTGATGACTGGAGATTTTATGAAGAATTTGACGAGTTGCATTTTGTAAGAGCTAATAAATTTGAATTATCCTGTACAATTAAAAAAGATACTATTCTATTTGGATTTAGAAATGTGGAAGGTATTTTTCCATAAAATAGGTTTGATGTTAATTGATGTGTATAATTGATTTTACTTATGTTATTGACACCTAATTATTTTTTTTAGTTATTTCATTAAGCGCTTTTTTGATGAACATCAAGAGTACCGTTCTGTATCATTTCGTAAATATCAAGAAGATTTTCTTCAAAATCTTTCAGGTTTTCCCCCTGTGTAGGATATTCAGGATAATCATCAAGATAACCGACAAAAAAATCGCCGTCCATTTCAAAAGTGTATTTTAATTTAATCGTTCTTTGCGAAAGATTTTCACCTTCAGCGATAATTTGAGCATTACCCATGTTTAATGTTCCTCCTATAAAATTATCTCATAGAAGTGGCAGTAGATCAAGTTAAAAATCCAGCTTTATCCGCCTTAACCAGCCTATCAAGCGCTCTTTCCACTCGCTCTACGGAACATTCCGCCCCAAGGATGCGCAGAGAACCGAAAAGAGGAGGGCTTACACGGGTCCCTGTAATGGCAACTCGCAGAGGCATCATTAAATCGCCAAGTTTTATTTCCCTCTTTTCAGCTTGTACTTTTATAAAGTTTTCTGCCTGTTCATCATCAGGCGCTTCAGCTAACGTGCGTACTATCTCTTTTCCAATACGCAAAATCTCTATTGTTTTGGCAAGGTCGCATTTTTTGGGAATGAACTCTTCCGCCTCAGGAATTTCAGGCTCATTGAACAAGTAGGCTATTTTTTCGGGCGCTTCGCTAAGAAAGACAAGACGCTCCTTTACCAGCGGCATTGCGTCAACAAAATTTTTTCTCTGCTGAGGAGTTGGCTCTTTTGCGCCAAAAAGATTCGCGTCTTTTGCGTATGGCAGACAAAGGTCTGCAAGATCATCATCGCTCATCATTCTGATATACTGCCCGTTGTACCATTCAAGTTTTTTATAATCAAAAACCGCAGGGGCTTTATTCAGTTTTTCAAGAGTGAAACGCTGTGTGAGTTCATCCAAAGTGTATATCTCTTTCCCCTCTTCGTATGAAGCCCCTAAAAGCGCGACATAATTTATCAGTGCGGAGGGAAGATAGCCCTGCTTGCGGAATTCATCAATGCTTGTCGCGCCATGACGCTTGGAAAGTTTTTTGCCGTCACTGCCCATAACCATCGGAAGATGACAGAACTCAGGCGGCGTCCAGCCAAAGGCGCGGTACATGATCACATGAAGAGGCGTGGACGACAACCATTCCTGAGCGCGAAGAACATGACTTACTTCCATTAAATGATCATCAACGACATTTGCCAGGTGATAGGTAGGGAAGCCGTCGGATTTTAATAACACCGGATCGGGATTAACATCGCTGTTCTTCCATTCAATGTCGCCAAGCAGATAGTCGTGAAAGAGCGTTGTCTCGTCCAGCGGAATTTTCAACCTGATAGTGCAGGCTTCACCTTCTGCGGCTCTTTTTTCTGCTGATTGAGGATCGATGTTACGGCAGAGGCGATCGTAGCCGGTCTCTGAGGAGTGGGCGGCTTCCCTCTGCTGTCGCACTTCTTCGATCCTCTGCGCTGAACAGAAGCAGTAATACGCCTGCCCTTTGTCAAGAAGCTCCTGCGCGTATTTTTTGTATAAAGAAGTGCGCTCAGACTGAATGTAGGGACTGAAATCTCCGCCGCAGTCGGGACCCTCGTCCCATTTAATGCCCAGCCATGAAAATGTGTCGTAAAGATTTTGCACATAACTCTCGTCAAAACGGGTTCTGTCGGTATCTTCCAACCTGAGGATAAACTTCCCCCCCGCAGAGCGAGCGAATAGGTAATTGAAAAGAGCCGTCCTTATTCCGCCGATATGTTGAAGTCCGGTCGGAGAGGGGGCGTAGCGGTCTCGTATAATCATAGCTTTTACTGTATCATAGTTGTATACTAATTGTAACCGTTTGGAGGGTAACATGGCAAAGGCAAAGACAACAAAGAGCAAAAAAGAGAAACTATCGGATAAACTCTTTTTCAAGTTGAAAAACTGCTGGGAAGGAATCGACAAAAAAACCGAAAAAGAAGTTGAGGAACTTGCCTCATCATACAAACAATTTTTGGACAAGGGAAAGACCGAACGGGAATGTACCGACGTGATCTGCGCCCTTCTCGAAAAAAACGGCTTTCTTAATATCGAAACATTGAAAGGTAAAAAGATTGAAACTGGCATGAAGGTCTATCAGAATATTCGAGGCAAGTCCGTCCTTGCCGCCGTAATTGGGAAAAAGTCCGCTGTTGAGGGCTGTAACATCCTTGGCGCTCATTTGGATTCTCCCCGTCTCGACCTAAAACAAAATCCGCTTTACGAAGACAACGACCTCGCTCTCTTTGACACCCACTACTACGGCGGCATTAAAAAATACCAGTGGACAGCGATTCCGCTTTCAATGCACGGTGTATTTATCAACTCTGCCGGAAAAAAGACAACGATTAATATTGGCGAGGAGCCGGGCGATCCTGTGTTTACGGTTACAGACCTTTTGCCTCATCTTGCCAAAGAACAAATGGAGAAGAAAGCGTCAGCTGTGGTAGAAGGGGAGGATTTGGATATTCTCGCAGGTTCGCGTCCCCATTCAGATAAAGATGAAAAAGAAAAAATAAAACTAGCTCTTTTAGATTTATTAAACAAAAAGTACGGTATTACAGAAAAAGATTTTGCCGGAGCGGAGATTGAATTTGTCCCCGCTTTTAAGGCGGCTGATGTCGGTCTTGACAGGAGTTTAATAGGCGCGTACGGACATGATGACCGTAGTTGCGCCTGGCCCGCTTTGCAGGCTCTGATTTCTTTTACGCGCGAAAAAACAGCGCCGAATAAAACGATGGTGTGTTATCTGTCAGACAAAGAAGAAACAGGCTCCGCAGGAAATACAGGTGCGCGTTCCCTTAACTTTGAAAATTTTCTCGCACTTCTTTGCGGCGGAACAGAGGCAGACCTTCGCCTCTGTTTTTCGCGCTCCGCAATGTTATCCGCCGATGTCAACGCGGCTTTTGATCCCACCTACGCTGGAGTCTTCGACAAAAAGAATTCTTCGTTCATCGGGAAGGGAATTGTGCTGACAAAGTACACAGGCTCCGGCGGCAAGTACGGCGCAAGCGACGCCAACGCCGAGTTCTGCGCCAAAGTGCAATCAATCATGAGTCACGATAAAATCCAGTGGCAGTTCGGGGAATTGGGCAAAGTAGACAAAGGCGGCGGCGGAACAATCGCTCTTTATGCCGCCAATTTGGGAATGGATGTTCTCGACTGCGGCGTTCCCGTTCTTTCAATGCACTCACCATTCGAGGTGATCAGCAAAATCGATCTTTATACGACATACAGAGGCTACGTCGCTTTTCTGCGTGAGGCTTGATTTGTGTTTTTGGGGGACATAAATTATATATTTTTGTTTTAATATAAGTTTTAATGATGGAAAACTATTCGGAAAAATGCAAAAAGAATTTACTCGAATATAGTTTGGAAAAGGAAAATTATAAAATCGCATTAAATGAATGGTATTTTTATAATGAAGTTATTGACAATAATGAATTCTATGATGACAATATTTCAAGACCTTCATGTGAGCTTTGCGAACATGAAGACTTAAGGTGGCAATTCATAATATACAATGTCAACAATAAAAACACCTTAAAGGTTGGTTCTTCATGTATTAAACAATTTAATATCGCACTAATGGAAAAAGACGGTAAAAAAATTTATGGTAAAGACAGGAATTCAAAAATAAATAAAATAATCACGTTGGCGAAAATAAATTCATCAAATAAATTAACTTTTCAGGCGTTGAGCGATTTATGTAAAATTAAAAAAGATTTGGAACAAAATAATATGTTTATTGAATGTTGGACACAATTAAAAACAAATGGAACGCTTGAGCCAAAATTGGCGTTATTCATTATAAACAACTTTATTGAATGTGGGATAGAATTTACAGAACTGGACATGAAAATTGATGTAAAGAAGGGAAAGTGTGCCGATCAAATAAACAAAATGCCTGAAAGTAGTTATAACCTTATTAGAACATTTTTGAATGATAAAAAGAGAAAGGAATATGATAGAATAAAATTAGAATAGCCCCCAACCCTCACGGCTTCAGTCCCGGCAAATCAAACTCGGGCGGAATTTTTGCAGGCATACCGTTTGAATCAACAAACGCCCAAGTAACTTTCGCTTCGATCAATAAATCGCTTGACAGACATAAAATCTTACTATAATATTGAAAAAATGACTATTAATGCTGAGATTACTGGTATAAAATATTCTCCCTTGCTATGTGAATCACTAAATACATATAAAGAAGAGGATTTTGAGAAGGTTCTCCATTCAGATACAGTATTTTTGCTTAATATACGCAGACAAACTATTGCAGTGAGTAAGTGGGTATCGCCTAAGAGGACACGATCTTATCCGTATGCTCGTGTTTATAATACATTAAATCATAGTGGAAAAAAGATTACAATTATTCCATTTGTAAAAGACGAAGGAGCAGACGGAGATAGGGACTTTATTCAATGGGACACAATATCACTCATGAGTTTGCTGGGCGTTTATGTAATTGTCGCATTTTATTCAAAAGCCAATAAAAGTACACGTTATCCCAATAAAATTTCAGAACAAAAATTTGACTGTGAATTTGTTTTTGAAGAAATTGAAAAATTATTATCTTATCAATCTGATGCATTACATTGGAATATTGAGCAAATTAGTAATATTGCTATTCCGGCAAATTTAGCAAAACATCATTACGCTAGAATTCAAAATGTAACGGATGTAAAAATGCATTCTCTTTCCGGTATTGAAAATCGTATAAAAAATGTTTTGCAAGGTAAAAATAATTTTATGAATTTGTCACGAAATTCTGCTAAAGCGGCGCAAATCCGCGAAACGCAAACAATTCAGCCAAAAGAGAGAGTTACGGATGGGATTAAAGCGCAAATAAATATAACCAATTACTTAGGTGGTACTTATTATTTAACTAGTGATGAAGCAAAAGTTGTTGACAAGGACATCTACATAATAGAGGCAAAACATACAAAATCTGGAAGTTTACCTTCTATTGATGATATTAAAGACGGCTTTATAAAAATGGTATTGTTTTCTAATCTTAAAAATGTATATGTAGATAATATTAAATTAAATCCTGTAGCTATTTTAAAACTGACATCAGAAAATACAGAAGCAATGATCGATAAAGAAATATTAAATAATATTATTATGGAAGCAGAAACCAATAGTTTTAAATTGATTTTGCCTGATGGGAGTGTTAGATGAATCAAACTATAGCGCTCCCTGCTGTTAGTCCTTTACGCTATCCCGGAGGTAAAACACGGGCAGTAGATACAATACTTCCTTTATTGCCAAAAAGATTCTCTGAGTTCCGAGAACCTTTTGTTGGAGGCGGCTCTGTATTTCTGGCAGCCAAGCAAAGAAAGAGAATAAATGCCGGTTATGTAATCAACGACCTTAATTTTGATTTGTATTGTTTTTGGAAACATGCCAGAGAAAGTAATAATTCTCTGTATGAAGCGGTTAAATATATAAAAGACACAGAAAATGACGGGCGTGCTCTGTTTAATTATTATAGAGAAAATGAAGAATATACGGATTTAGAACGTGCAGTCCGTTTTTTTGTTATGAACAGAATTTCTTTTTCAGGGACTGTAGATTCAGGCGGATATTCCGAAAAGGCGTTTCATGAACGGTTTACCTATTCTTCTATCGAACGCATAAAACCTCTTGAAAAGATATTACAAGATGTTACTATTTGTAATAAAAGTTATGAAGATATTATTTTTGCAGATGGAGAAGATGTTTTTATTTTTTTAGATCCGCCGTATTACAGGCAGGCGGCTTCACGTCTTTATGGCAAGAACGGACATTTACACATCTTTTTTGACCACGAAAAATTTGCACAGGATATGAAAAATTGTAAGCATAACTGGATTATAACACTTGATAATACAGATAAAATAAAAGAGCTTTTTGATTTTGCGTATATTTATGAGTGGGAATTGCAATATGGAATGAACAATTATAAGCAAGATAAAGCAGATATAGGGAAAGAATTATTTATTTCCAATTATAAATTGCGTGAGATGGAATACGATAATTGTTTTGATTTTTATAAATAAAGATTATTCAAAAAGAAATGCGCCATGTATAGGATTATATCCCCCCCCTCACGGCTTCAGTCCCGGCAGATCAAACTCAGGTGGCTTCTCATCTTTATGGCAAAAACGGACATTTACATATCTTTATATCCCTTTTAACCGAATTTTCCCGTAATATAATCGCTCGTTCTTTGGTCTTTGGGGTTCATAAAAACTTCTGTCTTTTTGCCTTCTTCTATCAAATGCCCCATCAGCATAAAAACCGCTCTGTCGCAAACGCGCCCTGCCTGCTGTACATTATGCGGAGCGATGATAATTGTAAACTGCTCTTTAAGTTGTATTAAAGACTCTTCAATTTTTGCGGTTGATATTGGATCGAGACCGGAGCATGCTCTGTCAAGAAGAATAATCTCAGGTTCAAGGGCAAGAACACGCGCTATGCACAGGCGTTGTTGTTGTCCGCCTGAAAGACTCATCCCGGAGATTGAAAGCCTGTCCTTGACTTCATCCCAAAGTGCGGCTTTTCGCAACGATTTCTCCACAATTTCAGCTAATTCTCTTTTATTTTTTCTTCCGCTAAGGCGCGGTCCGTAGGCAATGTTATCAAATATCGAAATTGGCAGAGGAGTCGGAACCTCAAAGACCATTCCCGCTTTTCGGCGCAATTCCGTTACGTTGACATCCGGCGCGTATATGCTCTTTCCGTCCATAAGGATTTCACCGTCCAACCATGCGTTATCGTCCATGTCGCATAACCTGTTAATTGAGCGTAAAAGGGTAGTAATTCCACTGTTTGCCGGTCCAAAAACAGCTATTATTTCATTTGAAGGGATTTCTAAATTCAAGTTGTGAATGACACGTTTTTTGCCATAAAAGAAATTTACATTTTTAATGATGATTTTTGGCTCTTTGCTCATATTCTACCTTTTAACAGATTTTGCTATAAAGCGGTTGACCAATGCGTTTGCGACGACATTTATCAATAAAATAAAAATAATTAAAAGGGCGGCAGTACCGTAGGCGTTCTCCATAGAAATCCCTTCCCTTGCCAGTATATAAAAATGAACAGCCATTGTGCGTGTGGGTGAAAAAACCGATGACGGTATTCGTAAAGCTGATCCCGCAGTGAGAATAACAGCGGCTGTTTCTGCGACACAGCGTCCCACGCTTAAAATTATTCCGTTTACAATGCCGAGTAGGGCAGAGGGGAACACAACCCTGCTGATTG
The DNA here is from genome assembly GCA_031254315.1 of Treponema sp. Lineage (GTDB taxonomy): Bacteria > Spirochaetota > Spirochaetia > Treponematales > Breznakiellaceae > WQXQ01. Next base: position 4,268 of record JAIRUQ010000069.1, on the reverse strand, counting down.
TCTGCCACTTGGTCGCGCCCAACGAGAAGCTGACTTCGCGGTAAATTTTTGGCACGGCAAGAATTGCCTCCTCTGATGTGCGGATAACGGTGGGCAGGATCATAAAAGCGAGCGTCAGCCCTCCCGACAAGATAGACCAGCCAAGGTTCAGTATTATTACAAAGAATATAAAGCCAAAAAGACCGTAAACGATAGACGGAATGCCTGCAAGAGATTCCGCGCTGAACCTGATAATGCGCGTAACAATAGTTTCTTTTGTATATTCGGCAAGATAGAAAGCAGTGCCTATGCCAAAGGGAATTACTATCGCTATTGCCAAGGCTGTTACCATGAAAGTTCCGATGATTGTAGAAGCGATGCCGCCCTCACGCCCCATGCTTCGCGGAATGTCGGTTAGAAATCGCAGATTGATTACAGGTAAGCCCTTTATCAAAACATAAATAATAATAAATAAAAGCAGTCCAATGACAAATAACGCGGCAGACCAAATGAGTATTTTTGCCGCTCTTTCGCTTTGAAGGGGAGTAATTTTCATTTCTTATCTCCTTCGCGTAATGTATTGGGCGAATGAGTTAAGAAGCATAATCGCTATAAACAGCACTATGCCCGTTGCGAAAAGCGCCTGTTGATGTTCGCCTGACGCATAACCCATCTCAATTCCTATATTTGTAGTGAGCGTTCTTACCGGGTCTAAAATTGATTCGGGGACGGCGACCGCGTTACCCAAAACCATAATGACAGCCATAGTTTCGCCGATAGCGCGTCCGATTCCGAGTATCACCGCCGCTACAATTCCTGACTTTGCCGCCGGAAGCATTACGGCATATATTGTCTGCCAATGAGTCAAGCCCAAAGCAAGCGCGCCTTCCTTGTACTGTTTTGGAAGAGCGAGTATCGACACCTCCGTTATGCTAATTACCGTAGGTAAAATCATTATTCCAAGTATGACGGAGCCTGTCAAAATGCTTAGTCCCGGTCCGCCCAAATAATTTCGCACTGCAGGCACGACGAATAACAATCCCCAGAAGCCGTAAACAACCGAAGGAATACCCGCAAGCAGTTGAATTGCCGGTCTGAAAATATTGCTCATAACAGACGGCGCGAATTCAGCGAGAAAAACCGCGCAACAGATACCGACAGGGACGCCTAAAATCGCCGCCCCGACAGTTACAGTTAAAGAGCCGATAACCATTGGGAAGATTCCAAACTCGCCCCTACCGGGAGCCCATTCCATTCCAAAGATAAATTTGATTACTCCGACTTCCGCGATAATAGGAGCGCCTTTAATAATGATAAACACTGTGATCAGCGCAAGTGCGGATATAGATGAGAGGGCAAGAGCTAAAAAAACGCGTCCAGATAATTTCTCTTTAAATTTCTTAAACATATTTTTCCTAATTAGGGTATAAGCCCCTCATCTATCATTAACTTCTTTCCCTCAGGAGAAAGAATAAAATCAATAAAATTCATCGCAAGCCCTGTTGGCTGTGTTTTTGCGATTAACAAAAACGGTCTAAATAGCGTATAACTTCCGTTTATAACATTTTCACGCGAAGCTGTAACGCCTTCGAGGTCAACGGCTTTTACGGTTTGGTCAACAAGCCCAAGTGAAATAAATCCAATTGAGTTCGGGTCTCCTGCGACAAGCTGTCTTACCGCTCCGTTGGAATCCTGAACAATGGCTCTCGGTGTTATTCTTCGCTCTCCCATGACAAGCTCTTCAAAGGCGGTTCTTGTACCTGAGCCTTCTTCACGCGCTATTATATGAATCCTTGCCCGTGCTCCGCCAAGTTCGCTCCAGTCTTTGATTTCAGCAGAATAAATGCCGCGCACCTGTTCTATTGTAAGATTTGTTATGCTGTTGCCCGGATTGACAATTACCGCAAGTCCGTCCTTCGCTATTTCAATAACAAAAAGGTTTTGCTCATCTGTTTTGAGCGCGCGGGATGACATTCCAATATCAGCGATGCCGCTTCCCGCGGCTGTAATCCCCGCCGATGAGCCGCCGCCTTGAATATCGATGTCGCTTCCGGGATGCAGATGATCAAACTCTTCCGCCAGAAGCTCAACATACGGCTGTACAGAAGTGGAGCCCGCGACAACAACACGCAAAGCCGATCTGCCCGTACACGAAACAGTTATTCCTATTAAAATTATTACGGCTGTGGCTTTTAGTAGTTTTTCTGTCATGTACTCTCCTTACCCGAACCTGCCTGTAATATAGTCTTCTGTACGTTTATCTTTAGGGTTTAAAAACATTGTCTTTGTCCGATCGTATTCAACTAATTTTCCAACTCTGTCCTGACCTATCATCAAAAATGCCGACATATCGGATACCCTTAGAGCCTGTTCCATGTTATGCGTAACAATGATGATCGTATAATTGCGCACGAGGGTTAACATTAATTCTTCTATTTTCATTGTGGATTCGGGGTCGAGGGCGCTACATGATTCATCAAATAAAATTACTTCCGGCTCTATCGCAATGGCGCGCGCGATGCATAACCTCTGTTGTTGACCCGGCGAGAGTTCAAGCGCCGGTTTTTTTAGATTATCTTTTACTTCGTCCCAAAGGGCGGCTTGCAGCAAACTGCGTTCGATAATATCATCGAGTTTTTGCGCGTGTTTGATTTTGTGCTTTCTAGGACCAATAGCGATATTGTCATATATGCTCATTGGAAAAACATTAGGGCGTTGGAAAACCATGCCGATTTTTTTTCTGAGCGAAACAACGTCCGTGTTTTTATCGTAGATTGAAAGGTCGTCCAAGAGGACTCCGCCATCAACCTTAACGCCGGGAATAAGATCGTTCATGCGGTTAAAAACACGCAATAGGGTAGATTTTCCGCAACCTGACGGACCGATTATCGCTGTTATGGTGCGGCTGTAGATGTTCATCGTAATATCGCCCAGCGCGTGAAAAGCGCCGTAGTAGAGGTTTAGCGCGTCTGTTTTTATTTTAATGCTTTGATCCACAGAGGATTAGCATAGCAAAATTTGGGGGAAAGGGCAATGATGCCGAAACACCCTCTCAGCCCAAAACTTCAGCTCTATCCACAACAGCGGATTTAATCACACGAAAGCCATGCTTCGTTCTGGCTTCCTCCGCAATGGCATTGAAATAGGCGGTTTCTTCACTTGGTGTCATGTCCTTGATTTTTTCGTAAATTTTGTCTCGAATAGCGTCAATTTCATCCTCAATATCAGTCGTCAATTTCATAATCAATAACCTCCTCCGGCTGGGTAATAATTATATTTCGATAACCTGCTAATAAATTAGTTGCGGGAATTAGGGTTTTTGTTTTTAATTTGTTTATATGCTTAAAATTAAAGGACAAAATTATGTCCATTTCATGGGCGGAAGCAATAGCAAGATGCAAAGCATCCACTCTTTTCTTTTTTGGAATGATATTGTTTTCTATGTAAGTTTCAGCTAATTTTATAACCTCATCAGAAGTATCAAGTACCGTAATATGGTATTTTTCAATAAGATTCAGCATATTGGTTCTTTGCGGCTCAGGCGCTTTATTCAGTTCATCGTAGGCATAAACCGATGTGAACCCTTCAAATTGACCGGAGTCTATGGCTTCAAAAAAAGCGACGGTGGCAGGTTGTGCGTTTTTAGTTTTGTCAAAGTAATAATTGAATATTGTGGTTTCCAGATACACTTTTAGTTTATACATAGAATCCCCTATCTCCCCCCACAAACTCGTTTACCAAAGCGCCAACCGATTTCATCGTAATATCGCCATTCACAGACGCTTATCATACCAAAATTTGTGGTAAAAAGCAATGGAGTGGGGGAGATATATTTATCGCAGATTATAAAACTATACTTTACTTGCCACATTAATCACTTTCATCACCTCATCTCCCAGATGATTGATAACCTTGACGGCAATACGTCCTGACAGTGGTTTATCAAATGGTTGGGAGGTATCGCTGTGGAGGCTTGCCCATGCGTCTTCGTTTATCTGGGTGTTGAGTGTCTTCCGTAACGATTCATAGGGATTGTTTGCGCCGAGAAAATAGGCATGGCGGACAAAAAAACTTTCGCCATTGTAATCGGTATCAATGAACCAACAGGCAATACCGGATGTATCGCTGGATTCCACTTTGCCAAGACTGGGATGAAACACATCAACGCCTTTGATTTTTACCGCAAGCTGATTATTTTCGCGGGGAAGAATTTCAATGTCCGGCTCGCCAAAAATAACAAACAAGTTGCCTTTGCCGGTATTGCGAAGATCTTCCGCCATGTGAAGGTC
>JAIRUQ010000054.1 GCA_031254315.1 Treponema sp. | reverse complement strand
GGCGGCAAGTAGCTCAGTTTACGCCATTAAAACGGCGCAAACCGCTACGATAGACGACATTAAAACGTCGTCCATCGTAGCGGTTTACGGGGCGGCTTAGCCGCCCCTACATTCCGCCTGCGGCGGAACGTCGTAAACCGCCATAAGTGAAGAGAGGAAAATAGCCGGAAATTTGAATTTTATAGAGGCGATAAAAAAAGGGCTACTTTTAGGGTAGCCCTTTTCTTTCATTTACTATAATGGCTTAAGCGTCGGGAGATGGAACAATAGCGTTTTCTTTTTCTTTGTCGAAATAGCGGGCTTTTTCCATTCTGGGGACGAAAACGGCAGTGTCACCAACTTTGAAAACGTGGTTGGGCTCTGTGCGGGCTACCAGCGGCTGAGTCTCAGTTGTCAGCCACAGGTGAATATCTGCACCTAACGGCTCAACTACGGTTACTTTAACCGTCATACTGTTGTCAGCGTCTTTTCCGGTATAAGCCATGTCTTCCGGTCTGATACCAAAATAGACTTCCTTTCCAATGTAAGGCTTAAGATATTCATAATGAGAAGTATCAGCTTTGACCTTGAATGAGCCTTCATCCAAAACAATTGAACTGCCCTCTTCTCTTACTTTTACGCTAAGGAAGTTCATTGGCGGGGAGCCAATAAATCCGGCTACAAACTTGTTGACCGGATGGTTATAAAGCTCCAGAGGCGCTCCAATCTGCTGTATTAATCCGTCCTTCATAACGACGATTTTATTCGCCATTGTCATAGCTTCTACCTGGTCGTGTGTAACGTAGATCATTGTGGCGTTCAGGCGCAAGTGCAGGTCGGAAAGTTCCGCCCTCATCTGTACGCGCAGTTTTGCGTCCAAGTTAGAAAGAGGCTCGTCAAAGAGGAATACTTTGGGGTTACGGACAATAGCGCGTCCTACCGCAACACGCTGTCTCTGACCGCCGGAAAGAGCCTTGGGTTTGCGATCAAGGAACTTTTCGATGTCAAGAATACGAGCGGCTTCATGCACACGCTTGTCAATTTCGGCTTTGGGGACTTTTTTGATCCTCAAACCAAACGCCATGTTTTCATAGACTGACATGTGGGGATAAAGGGCGTAATTCTGGAATACCATCGCAATATTCCTGTCTTTAGGCGGAACATCGTTCATTTTTTCACCGTCAATGAGGAGTTCACCTTCTGTGATGTCCTCAAGACCGGCGACCATGCGGAGAGTGGTAGATTTACCACAACCGGAGGGTCCTACAAGAACGACGAATTCCTTGTCCTCGATTACGATGTTGGCGTCAGATACCGCTCGAACACCGCCATCATACGTTTTTCCGATACTTTTCAATTCAACTTTTGCCATACGCTGGCCTCCCTTAGGGTTATTTTATGATCTTATGATAACCTTAAAAACAGCATTCTGTCAACTTACTTTTTAGAAGAACCTAGTCGATTTTCCAAAAAAAAGGCAGTAAAACAAGGTAACTTTACCCTGTTATTACTGCCTGCTTTTGCTTTTTTAGCGATTAATCAACCTTGAAGCGTGAGACCTCTTTAACCAAAATGTCGATATTTTCACGGTTTTTAGAGCTCAAATCGTTAACTTCGTTTACCGCGAGATTGATCTGATCCGCACCGATAGCCATTTCGTTCATGCCTCCGGTAATTTCTTCGGTTACCCGTTCAAGGTTTCCGCCTTCTTTGAGTACCTCTTTACTACCGTCAAGCATTTCTTCAGCGCCGCCTTTTACCTGCTGGGTTACTTCATTTACCTGCCCTATGGCATCGAGTATCTGCTTACTGCCCTGCCCCTGCTCTTCCATCGCATTACGGATATTTTCTTCCTGATCCGCAACGGTCTTTACTCCGTCGTCTATCGCGCCAAATTTGGTCAAAACATTATTTGTGGATTGGGTAATCTTATCAATGGAACCTTTTATCTTTTTAAGTACAGTGCCGATTGTTTTAGACTGCTCGCTGGAACTCATCGCTAATTTGCGTATTTCGTCGGCGACGACCGCGAAGCCTTTGCCTGATTCGCCCGCGTGAGCCGCCTCAATAGCGGCGTTCATTGAAAGCAAATTGGTCTGACTTGCGATATTCTCCATTACCGAGTTGATTTCCATAAGACCCTCGGATTCGTGGGCAATTTCTTGTATGTCCGCCGCTACTTCCTGAAGACCGGTTTTACCTACTTCGGAAGCTTCCATCAGGGTTTGTACGTTTTTGGCGTTTTTCACCAGCGTATTGGTAACAGACTGGATATTGGCAAGCATTTCTTCAATTGCCGATGACGACTGTGATACGCTGGAGCTTTGCCTTTCAATATGACCATTTAACTTGTCAATGTTGACAGTGATCTGTTCTACAGTAGCGTTGGTCTCGGTAACGCTGGCGCTTTGGTTTATAACCCTACCCTTAATGTTTTGAATATTGGAGGTAATCTCATTAACGGCGGCGGCAGTTTCGTTCATGTTACTGGCAAGATTATTACCAATATCGAACAATGTAGTAGCTTGTTTCTTAATAGTAAGAACCAGATTTCTGATTTTTTCCAGAGTAAGGTTGAAATAATGCGCCATATCGGCGGTTTCATCTTTTCCTTTTTCAGAAATTACTACTGTCAGGTCTCCTTCACCCTGAGAAATATCTTTCAGAGCGAGGGACATATTTATGACGGGCTTTATAACCTGCACAGCGAGGACAAACGCGACAACCGCGGAAAAAATAATCGCCGCCAATGCGAAAATGATCACAAATTTAGTCAGTTCGCGCACTCCGCGGGTAACCTCGTTCATGGGAACGCCGACAACCATTGTCCATGATGTACTGGTATTAAAAACGTTGACAGGGTAATAAATTAAGTGTACATCCGTTTGGAGCGTTGCTGAATGGACATCTACAATCAGAGGATCGCCGCCATTTTTAATAAGATTCATAACATCGCTCATATGGTCATCCAAAAGGTCCTTCTCTTTTGCGTTTTCCCACATGGTCCCCTGTACGCGCTCTTCGTCAAAATGGGCAATGGTTATACCGGACATGGTGTAAAAGCCCGCGATGCCTTTGCCTTCATAGATTTCTTTAACAATCTGGTTGGCAAAATTCTGTATCGTGGTTACGTAGTTTAGTCCCACAATTCCCACCTTTTGATTTGTCCGGTTATCTACGATGGCATATGTTATGGTAACAACCGGAACTTCTTTGCCTTGTACAATACGCCATTCCGGCTCAGAAATCATAGCTTTGTCGGAAGATCTCATCATATTGCTAAGGTAGGTTTCCCAACCTTCAAAACCTCCTGGAAGCCTCTCAATAGGTCCGTCCTTCCGGGTAAAAGTGGTGGTGTAGCGACCATTGCGGGCATCCAAGCCGTCAAGGGCATTGGGGTTCCATGCTGTCCACATCCCGACATAGTCCTCGTTCCACACCATAAGACCTCGTAACATGTTGTCAAAAATAGCCCGCCGCTCAGCCACCGGAATAGTGCTGTACTCCCCGAAAACTTCGGATAATATCATTGCCGGACGTATATACGACTCAAAGCGTCTTTCAAGACTAACCGCGTATGTATCGGCAATTTGCGCAACATATTCTTCGGCTTCCTTGACTATCAGCCCGCTTGAGCGGGTCAGAGTAATAAACGAAGAGACGGCAATTATCACAGTTATCAAGATAATAACCATCATGCTTAGTTTGACTTTTAATTTCATAAAATTCTCCTAAGAAATATTCAATTGACTTCCTGCATTTTTTCGGGCTCAAGCCCTGCAAAAATGCACTTTATATGGAAGATGTTTAGAAACTGAAGTTTCCGAACATCTCAATATATATTTACTATAACGCCTTTTATTAATATGTTAAAGCTATTTTTACAAAAAATCAATAATTTGTTTTAAAAACTCCTAATTTTGCCGTGTTTTCCCCAAAAAAAAGACGATGCGCCTGGACGTCCGAGCCGAAGCTCGATTGCGCACCGTCTGATTATGAGAGGCAGTTCCTCCCGGTAATAAGATTATCGGAGGTAAGTGTTTGAGACTTTAGAGCTAAATTTTACTGTTGATGCAAGCCTTAGACCGGGGTTAGGCTACCTGTTTGTAGTGTCCCAAAAATGCCGCTAATCTTCGCATTGCGTCCGCAAGGGTGGCTTTGTCGGGGAGGAAAACAATGCGGAAATGGTCGGGCTCTTTCCAGTTAAAGCCGGTTCCATGGACAAGGAGCAGATGCTGGTCGCGCAGGAGGTCTAACATGAATTTTTCGTCATTTTTGATATTAAAACGCTTTATATCCACTTTTGGGAAACAATAGAGCGCGCCTTTGGGCTTAACCACAGAAAGACCGGGAATTTCGTTAATAAGGGTGAAAGCGGTATCTCTCTGTTCTTTCAGCCGCCCGCCGGGCAGAATCAGGTCTTTTATGCTTTGGTAGCCGCCAAGAGCGGTTTGAATACCCATTTGGGACGGCATATTGGGGCAGAGACGCATATTGGCAAGCATATCCAACCCTTCAATGTAGCTGACTGCGGCTTTTTTATTGCCTGAAAGTACCATCCAGCCCGCTCTGAAGCCTGCGGCGCGCCATGCTTTGCTAAGACCGTCAAAACTTATCGTTAAAATGTCCGGCGCGATTGTAGAAAAGGGGATATGTACCGCATCATCGTAGGTTATACGGCTATAAATCTCATCGGCGTACACAATTAGGTCTTTTTCCCTCGCGATTTGGGCAATTCCTTCCAAAACAGAGCGATCATAAACAGCGCCGGTAGGGTTATTTGGGTTGATAATCACAATCGCTCTTGTTTTTGGAGTAATTTTAGAGCGAATATCGTCTAAATCGGGGTTCCAATCGGCGGATTCATCGCAAAGATAGTGAACCGCCTTGCCGCCGGCGAGGGTTACGGCGGCTGTCCACAGGGGATAATCCGGCATTGGAACGAGAACTTCATCCCCTAAGTCCAACAATCCCTGCATTGCTATCATTATTAGCTCACTTACGCCATTACCGATAAAAATATCGTCAATTCCAACGTCCATCACACCTTTTGACTGGAAATCATGCATTACGGCTTTTCGGGCGGCAAAAAGCCCGCGCGACTCGCCATAAGCCTGCGCATTTGGCAGATTGACAATAATGTCATGGACTATTTCATCGGGGGCGTTAAGTCCAAAAGAAGCGGGACTGCCGATGTTGAGTTTAATAACTTTGAAGCCTTCTTCCTCAAGGCGTTTCGCTTCTTTGAGTACAGGACCGCGTATGTCATAACATACATTTTCCAGTTTTGCGGACTTTTCAATATTTTTCAAAATTTACTCCTGTATTACCGGACATCAACCTAACTTGTCAGGAAAAAAGCCATATCCCGGCTTCTTCAACATATTTTCTGATAATCGCAATGTGAATATCAGTTCCCGATTTCCCCGTCTCTCTCCTCCAGCCCTCCAAATTTACTAACGCCTTTACTACCCTTTCCTTGCCTTTTTGCGCCTTTTGCCTACATTCCTCCGGGTTTGCGGAGTGTTTTTCCAGTGAATTATGCAGAAAATACGCTGAAAGACCGGTAATCAGGGCAGAACCGGAAGAAAAAGCCATTTCTGCGAATTCCGGCTCCGCTTGAGCAAAATCGCCGCCTAAAAGGAGCGAAAAACTGTAAAACCAGCGCATCCATCCCCTTTCGCTTTTTCCGCATTTTTTCATGTACGATTTAAAAAAAGCCGCCGCTTCATCGTGCTTGCCGCTTAAAACCCTAGCGGAACCGAAAATCAGGGCGTTTTTTTCGATAACAGAGGGTTTAATAAGCAGGGCTTTGCCTTCCAGCTTTAAAACCGATAAATAATCGGAAATAACAAGGTAAGAACTTGCCAAAAGCCGTACATTTCTGGCATTATAATGGTTTTTTGTATAAACTTTTTGTTCCAAATAATACGCCAAAGCAGGCCAATCTTCTCGCTCTAAGAGCGAAAGAAGCCGATAATTAAGGAAGAAAAATATACTCAGGCTGATAAGGAGTATTGCCATGAATAGTAACAGCGGTAAGGTTATATACCGGAAATTTACCGCAAAATCAGGTCCTGAAAGCATTAACGGTAAAAGGGCGGTGACCAAGATAATGAAAATGATTATAATGCTAAATGCGATAATAAGGTGTTTAATTTTCACCGGGAACACTCCTATAATAACTATAGGTAAAATGATAAAAGAAAGCGGGCTTTACGTCAACGATGCCGCATATCGCTTCTATTGATTATGGGGAAATAGAATGAAGGATTTTTTAGTAAAAGAAATACAGCCCAACAGCTATTTTACAAAGCCGGTCTATCTTGACAAGGCGTTTATAATTACCGCACCGGAAGTGCCGTTTAACGATGAAATGATAAGCGTGCTTGATAAGTGGAGCTTTAAGTCGGTATTCAGCGAAGGAACTCCGGGCAGTGATTATTCCGGCAGTGAACCGGACGGCAAATCTTCCGAAACCAGCGAGACAATCGGGCTTTCTCAGCAAACGGACTCCGACAAGCTGACAAAAGCCGAGGAGCTTTATTCAACTTTCGTCGCATTTGTAGAAAATCTGTTTGTCAGACTCGCGGTATCGGATGAACTGAACGAGAAAGCTGTAACAGAAAAAATTAAGGAAATAGTTGATTATGTAAAGGAAGACCGCCGTTTTCTTATGAGGGTCTTAAAAAATATTGAACCTGCGCCGGGAAAAAATTATCTTGCCACCCATTCGGTTTGTTCAACCATAATCGCGGTAATAATCGGCACATACCTTAAACTTCCCAACTACAGGCTGATAGAGCTTGGAGTTGCCGCTCTTCTGCATGAAGTGGGAATGTTAAAACTACCGTCAAATATTTATTTGAGCCAAAGGGCTCTTACTCCTCCTGAGCAGAAGATGATTCTTGCCCACCCAATTTATGGCTTTAATATGCTTAAATCTTTTAATTTTTCGTTGCCTATATGTCTGTCCGCGCTTGAACATCACGAACGTGAAAACGGAACCGGTTATCCTCGTAAATTGAGTAGCGATAAAATCAGTATGTTTTCAAAGATAATAGCCGTTGCCTGCTCTTATGAAGCTCTCAGTTCAAAGAGACCGCACAAGGAAGCCAAAGACGGCTATACAGGAATGTTAGAACTTTTAAAGAACGAAGGCAAACAATACGATGACACAATAGTCCGCGCTCTTGTTCTTTCACTGTCGATATACCCAATCGGCTTGTATGTGCTTTTGTCAAACGGGAAAAAAGGACAGGTTGTAGACGTTAATCCTGAAAATCCGCGTTTCCCCGTTGTGCAGGTTTTTGGAGAATTTACCCCTGACGGAAAAATAAAGATGATGCAAACAGAGCCTAATGTTCTTACAATTGTACGTCCGCTTAACCGTTCGGAGATTGACAATTAATATGGACCCCCTACCTTCAAATTATTTTATAATAATTTCTATTATTATTTCGCTGATAATAATAACAGCAATTTTTTCGCTTTTTGATTCCGCCCTTGAATTATGCAGAAAATCGCGCTTGGAAAAAGAACGTGCAAAACGTTACAAGGCTGTTCTTGAAATTCTGGAAAATCCGCACCACATATTTCTAGCCTGCCGTTTATGGAACAATATACTAAAAATTTTTACAGCTGTCTTTGCGGGATATTCAAGTATAATCATTATCAACAGGAGCATCCACATAGTAGCTTTCCTTGCGATATATGCGTTTGTTTTAGGCATAATCATAACATTGCTTTGCAGTGTCCTGCCAAGACTGCTCGCTCATAAAAAACCGGAAAAAATAGCCGCTTTTCTTCTTCCGGTAATGAAGCTTCTTTCTATTCCGATGTTACCGCTTACTTTGCTGGTATTAAAATTCACTGAATTTTTGAATAAATCAATTCGCCCGGAAATTAACAATGATAGCATAACGGAAGAAGAACTGCAGGATGAATTGCGCAATACCCTGCTTGAAGGCGAAAAATCAGGCGTTGTAGAAACAGGGGAACGCGCTATGGTAGAAGGCGTTTTTTACCTTGGCGACCGTCCCGTAGGCGCGTTTATGACGCACCGCTCTGAAATTCAATGGCTGGACATTAACACCCCCTACGAGGAAGTAAGAGAACAAGCTCTTGAACACCGGGGACAGCGGTGCTTTCCCGTAACGAACGCAAGCCCCGACCAGATTGTCGGTACTGTTTTTCTGGAAGACATTATCCTTGATTACGCGCAAAGCGAACCGCAGGGGTTACGTGCAATAATGAGAAAAGCGCAATTTGTCCCCGAAACCATGCCGGCATTAAAAGCCTTTGAATCTTTTAAGCACGGGCAGTCTAACTTTTTGTTTGTAATGGACGAATACGGCGGACTTGCCGGAATTATTTCGATTACAGCTTTGGTTGAGGAAATTGTCGGGGAGCTTTCCATGTCTAAGGCAAGCGAAGAGCCTCTTCTTTGTCAGGAAGACGGAAGTTATCTTGCAGACGGCACTCTCAACATTGATGACGCGGCAAAGGCGTTATCACTTACAGGGCTTGGCGAGGAGGGCGATTTTCATACGCTTGCCGGTCTTATTTTGCACCTTTCCGGGGAACTTCCCCGTGTTGGAGACAGCTTTGAGTATCAGGGGTACAGGTTCAAAGTTGTAGACAAAGACGGCAACCGTATAGATAAATTGCTGATCACCAAGATAAAAGAAGAATAATTCTCATCCCGGACAAGTTTTCCCTTGCGCTAGAAAGAATAATAAGCTAAAATACTATCGTATGAATATCGCTCTTTTCACTGATTGTTACACGCCTCAAATTAACGGGGTTGTTACGGTGGTAAGAACACTAAAAACCGAGCTTGAAAAATTGGGGCATAATGCCTATGTGTTTACCGTTCAGCATCCTGACGCTGTAGAAGAAGGAAATATTTACCGTACAGGCTCAATTCAATTTTCCAAAGAACCTCAGCACCGTATCGGCATTTTTATAGCCGAGCAGATGATAAAGAAAGTCCGCGCCCTTAACATTGATATAATTCACGCTCACACAGAATTCAGCCTGTATCTTGCTTCCCGCATAGTAAGCCGAAAACTTAAAATCCCTTCGGTTCATACAATGCACACCTATTACAAGGATTATTTGAACTACGCTCCATTTCCGCTGGAATTTTATTTTAAAAAGAATCTGGGCGCGTATTTTCGCAGAATTTTAAGAAGCCAAAAATGCCTGATCGCGCCTTCGGTAAAAATTAAAAGTTTTCTTGAAGATGATTGTGAAATCACCACGCCAATACGGATTGTCCCGAACGGGATAGACCTTTCACTTTTTTACGAACATTCGGACAGCATTAATGCGGACAGCGTTAATTTCCGAAGGACTTATAATATCGCGGACGATGATGATCTAATAGTTTTTGTAGGACGGCTTGGAAGCGAAAAAAATGTTGAAACTCTGCTTAAGAATTTCAAAGAAATCCATTCACGGCGAAACAAGGCAAAATTGATGCTTGTGGGGGATGGTCCTGATAAAAAAGCATTACAGACAAGCTGTTATGAGCTTGGGCTTAAGGATTCGGTAATATTTACCGGCTACCTGCGCTGGCCCGATGAAATACGCCTTGTTTACACTGCATCTGATATTTTTATGAGCGCGTCACACACAGAAGTCCACCCGATTACTTTTATAGAAGCGATGGCGGCAGGGCTTCCCGTCGTTGCCGCCGCTGACATCAGTATTCAAGGAATGATAATAAACGGCGAAAACGGATGGGCGATTGAAGATGACAAACTGCTCTGGGAAAAAGCAATTGAAATCTTAAGTAATAAAGACGAAAAGATTAGAATGGGAAAGCGTTCCGAAGAAATCTCAAAAAATTATTCAGTCGAAAGATTTATAGAAAAAATGCTCGCCGTTTATGAGGAATACCGGAAACGGTAGCGTATTAAATGACAAATGATTTTGAGCAACTTGGCGCGGCATCATGTTTCATTGGGCGGCTTGAAGAGCGGAGCATAACAAAAGTGACTGACATTCAACGTAAAATAATTCCGCCTCTTGCAGAAGGCGAAAGTATCTTTTTTTCTTCCGCGACAGGAACCGGCAAGACTTTCGCCTATCTTCTGCCGCTGTTAAGCCGCCTTTTAATTGAAAAAACAGAGCGCTCTTTGCCGCGCCTATTAATAATCGCGCCGACTTTAGAACTATGCTCTCAGATTTCAGCCGAGCTGGATTTTTTGTTGAAAGAAACCGATCTGCACTCGTCTCTGTTAATTGGAAGCGTAAATATTGAGCGGCAAATTGAAAACCTAAAAAAAACCAAACCTGATATTATTGTCGGCAATCCAAATAGGCTGGTTGTACTGGCAAAAAAGAGAATAATCAAATTTAATAACCTGCAATCTCTTGTTCTTGACGAAGCTGACCGTCTTGTAAGCGACGAAATGATAAGTGATACAAGCGAGTTATGTAAAATTATTTTACAAGAAACAAAAAAAGCCGATATAAAACTTATCATTACCGCCTGCTCCGCTACAATGAACAAAAAATATAGGGAAAAACTTTTTTCTATCTGCGGCAGGACAATTCCGTTTGTTGAATCAGAGGATAATGAAATTCTGCGTGAAAAAATTGAACACTGGGCTATTTTCAGCGAGAAGCGAAAAAAAGATCAGGCTCTGCGTTCTCTGTTAGCCGCAATAAAAACAAATAAAAAGGGTAAGGCTGGCAAGAAAAAAATTAAAGCGCTTGTTTTTACAAGCAGAGGCGATGAAGCGTCTTTGATTCTTTCGCGCCTTCAGTACCATCATGTGCCGTCTGCGGGGCTTTTTGGAAAAGCGGGCAAAAAAACGCTCTCAAGCGCGGAACGAAAAGCCGCGCTCGAAACATTCCGGCAGGGTAGCGTTGACGCGCTCATCTCTACAGACCTTGCCGCTCGTGGCTTAGATATTCCCGGCATTACCCATGTCATTGCTCTGGATGTCCCTTCCGACAGCGAGGTTTACATTCACCGTTGCGGACGCACAGGACGCGCCGGAAAGCGCGGAATAATGGTTACTATCGGGGACGAGACGCAGATGCGCCTTCTCGCTGTAATGGAAAAAAAGTTAAAAATCAGAGTTCAGCCAAAAGAGATGTACTACGGCAAAGTCTGCGATCCGATTATAGATGAGGAGTAACCTCTGAAAACCCAACCGGGGTTTTCAGAGATTCCATTATGCCGCGAGCTTTGTAATGTACTGCCTGATATCCTCGATTACATCAAGGTACAAATCAAAAAGCCCGTCAAAGATTTTGTTCCAGTCACGGGACAGAGCGGTACTGTATGCACTATCGGAGAGCCGCCTGCTTAAATTTTTGTCTTCCATAATGGAAATAAGGTTTTCTGTAAAAGCAGATGAATCTTCAGGCGTGCAAAGGAGAGCGTTGTCGTTATGTGAAAGGAAGTCCGTAACCCCGCCGCCGGCAACTGCCGCAATAGGCAAACCGCTTGCCATAGCTTCGAGAACTACATTGCCAAATGTTTCAGTCCCCGACGGAAAGGCAAAACAATCCGCAGAAGCGTAAATTTCAGAAAGCTCCCTGCCCCTCTTAAATCCTGTTAAAACTGTATTTGGCAGATTTCTGTTTTGGATTGTTTCGGCATAGGGACCCTCTCCTGTAAAAACAAAAACTGCTTTCCCGGGAAAACGTTTTTCAATTTCTTCTGCGGCATAAATCAGCATATCAAGGCTTTTCTCAGCGGAAAGCCGTCCGGTATATAGGAAAATAAATTTATCGCCGCAGAGATCATTTCTTAATTTTTCGCTTCGGTAGCTACGATTAAAATTACCGGTATCAATTCCTCTTGTCCAAATATCGAGGTTGCGGAAGCCCTTGTTATTAAGTTCTCCAAGGGTGTGCCGGGACGGAACCAGTATACGGGCGGAATAACTGTAAAACCACGAAAGATAATTTTCCAGAAAGGGACGTATCAATTCAAGATTGTGGTACTTCAAATACTTGCAATAATCGGTATGGAAACTCATTACCAGCGGAATACTTCTTTTTACCGCGTAACGCATTCCCCTAAAACCTATACCAAACTCTGTGGTAACATGGATGATGTCAGGAGCAAAATTGTCCAGAGTATCGTCAATATCCCAAAACGCCGGAAACGCAAGACGGCTTTTAGGAGAGATGGGCGTAGTTATCCCCTTAAACCTTAAAACCTTGCGGTAAGCTGAATCAAGATTGGGATTATTCCCGTCGTAGTCAGGAGCGACAACCAATTGCTGAACACGCCTTCCGTCCAAATAGTTTCCAAGTTTAGACAAAGTATTCGCAACACCGTTTACTTCAGGCACATAAGTATCTGTAAAATACGCTATCTTCATATAAATACCCTCTTTAATAATTATGCGACTTTTTATACAAATCGGGTGTTAGAATTGTGTTAAATATTTGTTTGTTTTATTAAAAGTAAAAAACTCTACAATACGCTCTGTAAAAACTGCCTTGTTCGCTCATTCGATGGATTGGTAAGCAACTGTTCGGGACTACCTTCCGCCAAGATTGCCCCTTCATACATAAACACTACTCTGTCAGCTACTTCGCGCACAAAACCCATTTCGTGGGAGACTACAATCATTGTCATACCATCAGAGGCAAGCTGTTTCATTACAGCTAACACTTCGCCGGACAGTTCGGGATCAAGGGATGAAGTTGGCTCATCAAAGAGCATTATCTTCGGCTCCATAGCGAGTGCGCGGGCAATAGCGACCCTCTGCTGTTGACCGCCTGAAAGTTGTGAAGGGTACATATCAATCTTGTCGATTAACCCTACCCTCTCCATGAGCTTTACGGATTTTTCCCGCGCTGATTCAGGAGAGAGCTTGCGAACATGCAGGGGAGCAAGCAGAACATTTTCAATAGCTGTTTTGTGAGGGAAGAGATTAAAACGCTGGAAAACCATTCCGGTCTCAAGCAGGAGTTTACTCCGCTCATCGTTACGCATTTTTACGCTGTTTACTCCGTTATGACAGTCAAAAAGAAGTTTGTCTTCAATATAAATTTGCCCCTCATCAATAGTTTCTAGGCGGTTAAGGGTGCGCAGAAATGTTGATTTACCCGCTCCCGAAGGTCCAATTATGCAGATCACCTCGCCCTGCTCAACGGTCAGCGATACATCTTTTAGCGCTGTAAGAGGGGGAAGCCCCCTTTTACCGTAAAAAGTTTTACATACTCCGACAGTTTTTATCATTGACATTGCCGTCTCACTCGTATACCGAATATTTTTTTTCCAGCTTGTTAAATATAAATGTGAATACGGCGGTAATTATTAAATAGAGAATCAATGCCGGGATATATATCAGCATGGAACCGGTTGCGTCCTGAACTCTTCTTGTTACCCTTGTAATGTCAACTAACGCAATTATTGACACAAGAGATGTGTCTTTTAGCATCATAATAAATTCATTGCCGACAGTTGGAATCAGCCGCCTGATTGATTGCGGAATGATCACAAGACGCATGGTTTGCGCGTAAGAAAATCCCAGAGCGCGGGACGCTTCAAACTGCCCTTTGTCAATGCTTTGAATTGCCGCCCTTATTATTTCCGCGCTGTATGCGGCGGAGTTGAGGCTGAAGGCAATGAAGGCGGCAAGGAAGCGGTTGTTAATTGTAAGAGCGGGGATAATTATTGGCAGTACATAGTAGATAAACAGCAACTGCATTAAAAGGGGCGTTCCCCTAAAAAAGAAAATGTACGCGCTACAAGGTTTATTTAAGAGGGTGTTTCTAGATATTTTCCCCAATGCGAGGAAAACGCCAAAAACAAGACCGGCGCTGACGGCTAACACTGTCAGCGAGATGGTAATTCCTGCGCCGTGAAGGAGCAGAGGCAGATACGATACCAGCCTTTGTAAAGTCTCCATTTAATTTCGCTATTGTCGCGCTCCCGAAATCATATCAAGTCCATTAAAAGTTTCTTTGGAGAGCCGTAGTAAGGTTCCGTCATTAATGAGTTCGTCTAACGCTTCGTCTATAGCGGAGGTTAAAACATCATTTCCTTTTTTAAGGCAAATACTAAATACTTCTTCTCCGCCCTGCCAGACAATTTTATAGTCATCAGTGTTTCCAAGATACTCATAGGCAACCAGAAGATCTGTCATAAGCGCGTCTATGCGCCCGGCGCGTAATTCATCAAAACAATTAATAACACTTTCGTATTCATAGGAAGAGAACCTTAAGCCTTCATTCCTAAGCTGTCTCATGTACTGCTCTGATGTTGTCGCTCTCTTATAGGCTATGCCAAGACCGGAAAGACCAAGAGGCGAGGTTATTATGTGCCTTGAGTTCTTTGGCATTATAACAACGAGAGCATTCTTAATGTACGGCTTACTGAAATTGTATGACTCCTGACGTTCGGGAGTAATTGTTACCGCTGATATAATACAATCAAAATTCTTTGCATCGACAGCGGTAAAAATTTTATCCCATGCCGTGTTTACAAACTGGACTTCCAGTCCCATTTTTTCAGCAATAGCTCTGCCCAAGATTACGTCAAATCCAGCGGGAGTTATCTCGTCATCAGCCATATATTCCATCGGAGGGTAGCCAATATTCATACCGACCATTAAAATTCCGTTTTTTATGGTTAAAGTACTTGGTTCCTTTGAACAGGCGGTTATTATAACAACAGTTAAAAGTAAAATAGTTAAAATTCTTTTCATTTTATCCTCATTTAGTATAAATTTAGTATAATTAACAAAATTTATACTAAATTTATTATCTCAAACCTTCAGACTGCCGTACACAAAGCCCAATGTTATCAATAACTGCGCCGCTATATAGGTAATCATTACAAAAAGATTATATGGTTTTTGGCGAAACGTAGCAAGCGCCAGCAGAGTATCAGAAACCACAAAACAAACGCTTCCCGCAAGTACAAAAGCTCCAAAATAAGAGCCCTGGGCAACGAAAAGTTGTAGGGCAAAAATACCCATTGTCAAGATTATAGTTTCATAAGCGATAACCGGAATCTTCATTTCTTTTACGGGTTGAACCAACTTATAAAGAATGACTCCCAAGCTGACGGCGACAACAGCACAAACAGCAAGAACAGGGACATTAAACGGCTGTGTAAACGCAAACATCGCTACTATATAGCACAGATGCCCTATTAAAAAACTTGCCAATCCAAGTCTGAAACACAAAAGGTTGGAAATTTTCAACAGCAAAATATCGCCAATCCACGCAAAAACCAAAGCCAAAACTACCGGCAAAAGAATTTTATTCGTGCCGAAAATATACACCGATAATACAAGGGGCATTAGACAGCCTTTCAATACAAACTGAATAATTCCCGGCTTTTTTACTAACAAGATCAGGTAGAACACAGAAACAACGCCAAGTATTATCATAAAAATAAGTTTTAAATCCATCAATTTTCTCCTTTAAGCGGTATATATTAGCACAATATACTATTCAACTCAATATAAAAATATGAAATTTCCCGTTTTTTTTAAATCTTATCAATCCCCTTTGTAGCGGCAACTGCCTCTTCAAAATCACTGTGAAGTAAATGTTCTGAAACAATGTCCAGCAAATTTTTGACAGGGCGTGACCATATTTTTTGTTCCAGTTCGCTAATAATGTCTTTGGCGGCTTTTTTATCAAGCGCAGAGCATGCCGCCTGAACTTCCGCCAGTTTTTCGCGCAAATACGTGCGGTCATCATTGGAATTTTCAACAGTAGTTTCGCCGTTTACGCCATTTTTTTTGGAGACTACTTTTTCTATCACCGCCTTTAACTTTTCCAAAAATGCGGGTGTTTTCTCCGATAAAACGGCGATATTGCTTTCCCGTCCGGCATCTTCCAGTCTGTGCGCAATATCAGATAACTCTTTTTCACCGATAACTGCAAGTGCGCTTTTCATTGAGTGAACATTGATCGTATACGCATGTATATCCTCATTTTTGTAAGTGTTTTTGTTATACATTACTGACAGCGCATTAACGGCTTTTTTTGCGTCCCGTATGAATATTTCCATAATCTGCGGTTCTATGGAGCGCGGCAAATTATTTGCGCCGTCTACAGCCGGTTTATGTCCCTGTTTACGGGCAGTTTCAATAACTTCCGGCGGCTGTTTGTCGCGTACAAGTTTGTTAAGAACAACGTTAAGCTGACGTATATCTATCGGCTTTGAAATAAAATCATCAAAACCGTTTGCAATGAACATTTCCGCCTGCCCGGACAGCGCATTAGCTGTCAACGCGACAATAGGACGCATATAACCCATGTCGCGTATGATTTTTACAGTTTCAATGCCATCCATTTCAGGCATAAAATGATCCATAAATATGACATCATAGGATTCGCCGCCTTTGATTTTTTCGACAGCTAAAAAACCGCTTTCGAGGGTGTCAATCTTCAAGCCATAAGGAGCCATGAGTCCTTTCGCCACATACAGATTTGTTTCTACATCGTCAACAATAAGAACACTGCCATAAGGCATATATTCGCGTATAATCTGAGGCGATCTTTTTAAATGAGTCTTTAAACCAAAATGGAATTTTCCAAAATTTTCCGCTAATTCTTTGCCCAACACGCCGGAACTAACAAAACCTTGCGGCAGTCTCACGGTAAAAACCGATCCCTTTTCCGGTTCGCTTTCAACAGAAATTTTCCCGTTCATCATGTAAATAAGTTTTTTAGTAATATTCAGACCAAGACCTGTTCCTTCAACCATACGGTTGGCTTCCGTATGAAACCGTGTATATTCAGTGAACAGTCTATTCACCTGCTCCTCTGTCATGCCCTGACCTGTATCTTTTACGTTAAACACAAGCGTTACCTGAGCATCATCCCACTGACTTGTGTACTCGGCGGAAACGGACAGCGAAACTTTACCTTTGTCAGTATATTTGAACGCATTGGAAAGAAGGTTATTCAATATTTGTTTAATTCGCAATTCGTCACCAAACAGTATCGACGGAATTTTCTCATCTAATTGAAGTTCGAATTCAATCGGTTTACTGTCGAAGCGCATGATATTAAGATGTATGGTATCGTTGATCATGCTTGCTACATCGTAATTAACAGGAGTTATTTCAAATTTACCTGCCTCTATTTTAGACAGGTCAAGTATATCGTTGATAATTCCTAAAAGCAAATATCCCGAATCGTAAATTTTAGCCAAAGCTTCCTGCGTATCCTGCGGAAGTTTTTCGTTTTGCAGTTGAATTTCGGTGATGCCCAAAATCGCGTTCATAGGCGTGCGTATTTCATGGCTTACAGTAGCGAGAAAATCACTTTTATAACGACTGCTTCTCTCGGCTGATTCTTTTGCGGCAAGCAATTCAGTCATATCAATAGAGTGCTGTATATGAACTGTTTTCCCATTGGGCCAGCTAATGTATCTGTCAGTGTTGTGATAAATCTGTTTTGTTGCAGAGCTACGCGCTTCCCAAACAACAGTCTTGTCAGGTTCTCTGGCAAGCTCAATACAGGGGCAGAAGTCACACCTTCTATCCTTGTTTTTCTGTAAAATTTTATAGCATAATTGTCCAACACAGTCATCTCCAATACTATATTGCCTTTTCATATAGTCGTTCATAAAAAGAATTTCATCCGTTGTTGGGTCGGAAACATAAATCATAGCATCAATTCCATTTAAAACATTTTCCATTACATTAATAGAAATATTTTTAACTCTGTTTGCTTCGCTAACTTCCGCTATCAATTTTTCAAGCCGTTTTCCGTTTTTGCGGTTACGGTAAAACATAACCAGCACAAGAACAATTATAATAAAAGAAAGTATGGTTGCGCCTATTAACCATGGGAATCTGGCTTCTATTATTTTATACCGATAATCAAAAGTTTTAGTTACCCATTGTTCTACAATTACATTAGTTTCGAGAAGCGGGATTGCCTTATCCACAATGGAACAAAGAATAGTTTGATCCTTGTTAAAAGCAAATGCAGACTCATAATAGTGGTTAAACAAAAAATTTGCCTTATAACCGGAAAACTCAAAATAATTCAGATAATAAAGCAATTTGGTTTTAGCCGCCATTACCAGATCCGCCTTATCCTCTTCCAATGCAAGGAACGCTTCATCTATATTTATATATTCTATTACATTGACTGCGCCCGGAAACCAGACGCGAAACATTTCTTTGTGGGCGGTACTGCCAATAAGGGCGATCCGCTTATACGGTATTTCATTGAGACTCACATTGGGATAATCTATTTTAGATAAAAGCGCGTATTGATCCGCCATGTATTTATTATTGTTCCAAATAAAATGCGGCTCTCTTTCTTTGGTAAAAATAAGATCGGTGAATATATGCCCTCTGCCGTCAG
This sequence comes from Treponema sp., assembly GCA_031254315.1. Taxonomy (GTDB): domain Bacteria; phylum Spirochaetota; class Spirochaetia; order Treponematales; family Breznakiellaceae; genus WQXQ01. The sequence goes on along the minus strand of JAIRUQ010000054.1, from coordinate 2,587 downwards.
ACAGCATAGCCATTAATTCAGGCATTTCTGTATGTTCATCATTGATAACTTCAAAATTAAGCCCTGAAAGTTTTTCAATTTCATGCAGTAAGTCAAAAGAAATGCCGTCCCATTTTTCATCATAGGCGTTATAAAAAACTAAAGGATAATTAAAATACTGAGCCACCAGCGGAACTGTAAAGGTATTACGCAGGTACGCCTTTTCTTCTTCGTTAAGATGCATAAAGAATCTATGTCTTTTGTATTCTTCATAACCTTTATTGTACAGATTGTTAAGATAGGGCATCGCGCCGTTTCTCTGCGCCTTTGTAATAGCAGAAATGACAGAAGCAAGCTCCGCATTTGCCGTTGCCATTGAAACAGGACTAAAAATCAATGGTAAGAAATCAGCGATATACACATTATCGTAGGCGGCAAAAGAAAACATTACAGCGCTGTCTCCGATAAAAGCGTCGGCTCTCCCGCTTTCAAGAGTAAGGTAAGCTTCTTCATAGTTGGAAACAAATACGGATTCGTATGCACTGCTATCCGTTACAGAGGCGACGGTGGCGGCAATAGCGGCTCCTTCTATAAACGCATAACGCACTGGGCGAGTCAACGCAATCCGGTCAAGAGAGGGACTTCCTGCAATTTGAATTGTTTTAAACTGCCGCTCGGCAACAGGATCGGTCATATAATAAATTTTTTGGCGTTCTTCTGTGGGCGTTATGTTGCCCGCAAAATCAACTTCACCCTTACCTAACTTTTCAACCAAATCACTCCATGCATAAATCTTAGGTTGAAACCGAATCCCAAAAAGCCCGGTCAGCCATTCGCAAAAAATACCGGCATATCCGCCAACGGCATTTTCACCGCCCACAATGTTTTCACTTACAAACGCCTCTGTTGACATGGTCATTCCGTAAATAAACGTATCATATTTTTCTTTTATCGCTTCAATATCGGAAATTTCCTGCGCTGTTATGCCGGGGATGTCACTGTATGTTTTAAATAATTCTGTATCAGCGATTTTGTCCTTTTCACGGAGACAGCCTGTGGCGCAAATCGCAATGGCGCAGAGAACCAGCAAGGGAATACGTTTTATATTCATTTTGGACATAAATGACGAAGAAGAAACCAGTGTATGGAAGAATACATAACGAATAGCCTGTATTCTCTCAAAAAAGCGTATCATTATATAATGATATGTCCGGTTTCTGTTTCTGTAAAGGTTTTTTTAAGATATTATTTCATAATTTTGTCTTAAAAAACGAAATATGCCTCTGTTTCTTAAATGCCAAAAGCCTTAATGTCGTTTTCTGCTTCTTCATACTCGCTGTGCAGTATATGTTCGGCAATAACGTCAAGTGTTTTTTTAACAGGACGCGACCATGTTTTTTGCTTATTTTGGACACCAATATGTAGAAACATACATCTTCCGTAAAAAAATCCAAAAATCATTGATATTTACGGAATTTACGTTATAATTTTGTCTAGCATTGAGTGACTTTTCTTTGGGGGGTTAATTATGAAGTATACAAGACTTTTTCTTGTTCCAACTATTCTTGTTTTTTTTCTATTTTCAGCCTGCCGCGATCCTCTATTCAAGCAACTTCCAACTGAACCTGAATATTGGAATCTAAAACCTATGGGAACGCCTCTGTATGTGTATCTTGATGAAGATTTTAATGTATCTGAACAGGATGCTTCTGATAACTGTAAGACAGCGGTTTTTATTGACGGTAATCCTCTAGCTAAGGGCGTTATGGTTCTTGCTGAAACATCATCAGAAGAATATGATGATTCTGTCCGTATCATTAATCAAAACACAAATACAATTATTTCGATGTTTTTTCACAAAGATCAGCGTTTCCCTTGGTCTATTCATATAGCAAGCAATGATAAATATGCCGAAGGTAAATTGTCAAGTTATAACTGGAATAATGAATATTTTTCAATAGAATTTGAAGAAAGCGGAGTATATAGCTCTTTTGAGAATATAAAATTAAACCTGAATATTTTATTAGGTTATTCTTTCGACAATTCTCTTTCGGCAGAACAAAATATTCGGCTTCGCAATATATATACCGCTCTTGGAATTTATGAAAGTATAAGCCGTTTGCTCCCCGGTTATAAAAAAATTGTTGCAAGTACCGTTGATGCCGGGAGCGTACTTTCCTCCGTTTTTGAAGACAAGTCTATTGCTTCTTATGCTATTACGGTTACACTCACAGAACCTGTTATTTCTGTATCAGAATTCCCGATAATCAGTATCTTAGACATATTAATATTAATTGGTGATTTTGGTGATATTAATTTTAATCCTCATGTAATATATCCTCTTCCAGCATCGCCGCTCCCCCTCTCTGTAACTATTACAAAGGACGGTGTTCCGGTAAGCCCTGATACGATCCATTACATTGAAAAGGAAGAAGAAATTGTCTTTGAATTTAAATTTACCAATTTTACTCAGAATACTAATGTAAACACCCCGAGTTCAAAGCAGAAGAGCAATAAACAAGAGCATGTAGGGGGTTAACCCCCTACATGAAAACGGTTTTAACCTGTAAGGTTTTGTTACCTAGCAAAAACAAACAGGAGAGCCGTT
>JAIRUQ010000051.1 GCA_031254315.1 Treponema sp. | reverse complement strand
AACGGCTCTCCTGTTTGTTTTTGCTAGGTAACAAAACCTTACAGGTTAAAACCGTTTTCATGTAGGGGGTTAACCCCCTACATGCTCTTGTTTATTGCTCTTCTGCTTTGAACTCGGGTGTTGACTAAATTACCAAAGCAGTAAATACTAGTATTTAGTATATTTGGAGATAATCGACGTTTTAATGACAGAAACTTTATTTTAAAAGAGGTGAAAAAATGAAAAAAGTAGCGCTTTTATTTATTCCCATGTTATCCATGATGCCTTTTATCGGTTGTGAAAGCGATCCTGAGACAACTCTCTTATATCAGGGACATGCCAGTTTCAGGCTCACAGCAAAGGATGGAACGGTAATTTACATTGACCCATACGCCGGTGAAGGCTACGATATTCCTGCCGATATTGTTCTTGTAACTCATCAGCACCGCGATCACAACAAAATTGAACTAATTACACAAAATCCGGACTGTGTTGTCATTACAAATATTGAAGCGTTAAACGGCGGAAGTCATAATACATTTAATATCAAGGGAATAGAAATAACTGCGGTTGAAGCAGGTAACGCCAATCATGACCCCAACGTGTGCGTTGGGTATATCATTACTATTGACGGCATTAAATTATACCATGCGGGAGACACATCTAAAACAGAACAGATGAGTACGTTCCCGGAAGAAGAACTTGATTACGCTCTTCTTCCCTGTGACGGAATATATAACATGGGTACAGAAGAGGCGTCCATGTGCGCGGCAATCATCGGGGCAAAACACAGCATTCCAATGCACACAAACCCGTCAAGTTTATTCGACAGAGCAATCGCAGAACGCTTTAGCTCTCCAAACCGCCTGATAGTCGGAGCCGGGGAGACCATTAAGTTGACGCAATAATACATTATTTGACACAACAGCCACTAGAGTTGTTTGGAAACTTCAATTTCTGAACAACTCTAATTTACTAGTTAGACGACATTTTGCTGTAAGTATTAACAAAATAATATATTTATAATAGTATTAAAATAAGGAGAAATCATTATGAGAGTAAAGCATGGATTATTTTATGTTCTATTTTTTCTATTAATAAATAATATTTATGCACAAAACGGAGAGGGAGTTTGGGTACATGAGCCAGGATTTTATTATATATTGGAAGATCGAGTTAATATAAGATCGCAACCAAATTCACAAGGTTCAATAATAGGAAGATTAGGGTTAAATGACAGAATAGAAGTACTCTCAAGAGAAGGAGGTCAATGGGAAAATATACAGCAAGTCGATCATATATTTTCTCATTGGTATAAAATAAAATTCAATAATATTGTAGGTTATATATTTGGTGGTTTTATTGCCAGAGAAACACTTGTTTTTGACATTGATGGTAATGGACAAAATGATTATTTCCATTATAGGGTATCAGATACAAATCATGTTTTTTGGGTTATTAATCCAAGAAAAGACATATTTATATATATAAATAATATACGCATACCAACAGATAATATACAAGGTACATGGATGTGGTGTTCATTTAAAAGAGAAAATAATAATGTTATTTTGGAACTTAGTTCAGGTAGTTCTGGACCAGGATATTTTAGCACGGCTATTTATAGAATAGATGCAAATGGTAATATGATGTTTATAAGAAGAGCAGATGAAGATACTTCTGATGATTATTAAGAAAAAGTAAGAAGGTAATAAAGGTGGCGCAACGAGTACTACCCAAATTGCCTACTGTCCTCTGCCTAACGGAGTGCGCTACATATAGCAGTATTGTCGTACCATAGCGACCCGTCAAAGCCCGGCAGAAATTGTAGCCGAACTTGTGCAAGGTCAGCTTGCTACAGCATAAAGAAGTATATAAAAAATTTTTATCTATAATGAATATCATGAATTTCTTGTTAAATTAGGTGATAGAACTGAACAACAAATAGGTACAAATAATTTTACCTTTCGTGTAGTTAGAAAAAATAAAAACTATCTTCTTAAAATAACACAAAATATATAGTAGGAGAATATTATGATACGTTATTTAGTTTCTCTGGTGTATGTTTGGTAGGGGTTGTTGATTTTTATACTGCCATTTTTTGCAATAAGTTTTCCGGTAATATTGCCGGAATTGGCGATGCGGTAAAATCAGTAATATTACGGGTAACTATGTATTCAACATCGACCGCCCGGGCGCACTCAACCTGCAAACGGTCTTCCAGATCATCAAAATCTTCATTAACAAGCGCGTCAATGACTTGCTTTTTCTGAATACCGGCAACCTCAACAAATTCGCAAAGTTCTATCAACATCTCTTTTCTCTCGCTTGTGGAAAATTGTTTGCGAAGAATATAAAAAATATTGGTAATACTGTGTGCCGCTATATACCCTTTGCATTTTTGTTGAAAACATAAACGTAATATATCACCCGCAATGTCTGCAAAAGGTTGACGAGCCATAAGATGATCCAGTATGACATTTGTGTCAATTAATATGACCATAACGCTCATTCCGGTATTCGGTTAATTCTTTTTTATAATCAAAATCGGCAGGCAGTGTTCCACGATACTGCATAAAACGCTGAAACGCTTTCTGCCTTCTTGCGAGTTCTTCCTCTGCTGTTTCTTGTGAATCTTCCGGCTGTTGCACCGGGTTCAAAAACGCCACAACCACTTCATACGGTCCATGAACAGGTGCAGGCATAGCGTCCAGTTTGACTGTGTCCCCCCCCTGATATACTCCCCTAACCGCAACCATAAGTTTCTCCCTGATTTTTCCATTATACTATAACAATACAAAAATAACAATGGTAAGAAGCGGCTGTGCGTACCCTCCCAGCCCCCTAGCCTATCCCCTAAAAATCCGCTATTCTTTAACTATGAAAGTATGGGTAAAGTTATTGATCGGCTCCATTTTGGGGATGACAATTGGTTTTTTGCTTCCAAATAGTGAAGGTGTTTTCTCCGCTCTCCAGTGGGTTGAAAAATTGGCTATTGGCATAGGGCGATATGCGGTTATCCCTGTTTTGTTCTTCTCCCTGACAATTGCGGTTTATGAGCTTCGTATGGACGAACAATTCTGGTCGATGGTGTTAAAAAATTTCCTGCTCATTGTCGTGGTTTCTGTTTTTGTTATTTTTTCCGGTATTATGGTAACAATTATTTTTTCGCCGGACAGAATACCGATAGAAACAGTCGAACAACTGGAAGTTCTTGGATTGAGTATCGGGGAAAATATACTGGAATTATTCCCGTCCAATATGTTAAGCGTTCTGGCAGGCGGAGGGATTTATCTCTTTCCTGTGTGTGTATTTGCGGGCTTCCTCGGCATGGGGCTGAATTACGACCGTAATTATTCAAAGCCCGTGATTTCCCTCGTCGATTCACTTTCGCGGATTTTTTACCATATTGCCTCTTTTTTCTCGGAAATCCTCGGCTTCATAATGATAGCGCTTGCCGCGTTTTGGGCGGTGCGTTTTAACGGAGTATTACAGGCAAAAGTTTACAAAGACCTAATCATCTTGCTGGGAGTGTTCAGCGTGGTTCTGTGTTTTGGCATTATGCCGCTGTTCCTGTACATCTTAAAACCGAAGGTAAACCCGTGGCGTGTTCTTTACGGTTTTCTTGGTCCGGCATTGTCGGCGTTCTTTTCAGGCGATGTCAATTTTTCAATACCGGTGCTTCAGCGGCACTCAAAGGAAAATTTCGGTATACGCAGAAGGTCGAGCGCTCTGTCCATGTCTCTCTTTGCCACATTTTGCAGGTGCGGAAGCGCAATGGTTGCGGCGGCGGCGTTTATCGTAATAATTAAATCGTACCGCTATTTAACAATAGGTACGCTCGATTTATTAACTATCGGCTTATACGCCTTTGCGATTTCTTTCGTTCTCGCGCGGCATCCCGGCGACGGAGCGTTTATCGCCTTAGCCGCGCTCTGCTTAACCTATAGCGGCGGCGAGTACCGTGCCGGCTACCTCATTCTAAAACCGATGGCTTTCTACCTTGTAGCAATCGGCACTTTTATTGACGTAATGCTTAACGCCTTTGGAACTTATGTATTGGCGCGAACCAACGGCTTTATAGAGGATGAAAAGCTGGTACATTTTATTTAGATGTTAGATGAATTAGATGAAGGACGGCAAAACTCTTCTATCGGAAGGAATAAAAATTCTCTGTAAAAACGATGATGAGATCGACCGTCTCATCACCCCTCGCTATGACGCTTTCATTTCACTTGTTATGCGCTATATAAATGAGATAGAACTTTTTAACCCTGCTTACGGACTTGTCGGAACAAGCGACACGGCAGAACTCGTAATCAAGCACATACTCGATTCGCTCTCTCCGCTTGGAATAATCAGCCGTCTTGTGCCACGCAAGATTGAAAGCAGTGAAAAAGCTCCGCAAATTGCCGATGCCGGATCAGGGGCGGGACTGCCGGGGCTTCCGCTTGCCATTGCCATGCCGTATTGTGATTTTACACTCATTGAACGAATGGGACGCAGGGCAGGTTTTTTGTTTAACACAAAAGCGGTACTGGCTCTTTCCAACATTACGGTCGAAGAAAACGAGTTGGAAAAAACAGCGCGAAATTTCGACCTTATCACTTTCCGCGCCTTCAAGCCCCTCCAGCCGAAATTGCTTAAAACTTTGTTTAAGATTTGCGCTCAAGGCGGCGTTATTGCCGCATACAAAGGCAGGCGCGAAAAAATTGAAGAAGAAATCCTGCCCCTGCACGAAGCGGGAAACAGCCGCTTGGATTGGGAAGTCCTGCCTTATTCAGTGCCGTTCCTTGAAGAAGAGCGGAATTTGCTGATAATCAAGCCGAAATTATGACCTTCCCCCTTCAAAAAGATGTGCTACAATAGGTTAAGAAAAGTCTAAAACTGCCGATAATTGGATGAGGGGATTATTTTGGCATACAAAAACGCATCATCCACATATAAAGAGACAAAAATTAAAACTGCCAGTCAGGGTCAGCTTATCGTCATGCTGTACGATGAAGCGGTAAAGCAACTGAGCAAAGCGGTAGAACTCCTTGAATTATACAAGAACGAAAAAAAAGACCACGGCAGAATTGAAAAAATCAGCAAAGCGATAATGAAGACCGAGGAAATTATAACGGAGTTGATGATTTCCCTTGATTTTGAACAGGGCGGAGAAATTTCAAAAAATCTTTTTTCTCTGTACACATGGTTCAACAGGGAATTGATCGAAGCGAATATCAATCAAGATACAAAGAGAATAATAACTGTAAAGGACATGATTTCTGAACTTAGGAACACATGGAGTACAGTCGCAAGTCAATCTCCTGCCGAACATCCACGAGAAACGGCAGGACTTAACATTGCCGGATAAACGGAGGGAATATGGCAGTCATGACAACTGAAGTAAATACAGTAGCGGATATTGATTCTGCGGAACTCGCGCAAAGGGTAGCGATTCTACGCAGATTTAAGACACTGCTTTCACAGCAGAGGGAAAGGTTTCGTTCTTATCTCGACCTACTGGACAAACAGCAGGATGTAATTGAATCCGGCAGTGCGGAAGACCTTTTAACTTATGTTGAAATTGAAGAAAAAATCGTTGCCGACATTTTCTCGATACAGAAAGTTATTGATCCTCTTGAAGAAATGTACAACTCTGTAATTTCAGGTCAAGGGTTTGCAAAAGCTCCTGTTAAGATTGAAACTGCGGAAGGCAGTGAAGAAGTGCCAAGTTTGAAAGCCTCTCTTGAGAAACTTAAAAACGAAGCCGTTGTCCGCTCAACCAAAAACAAAGAACTGCTTTCCAAGCGCATGATTGAACTTCGCCAGGAAATCAAAGTACTGCGAAACAATCCCTACGCCGCAAGCGGCAGAAACGCCTTCAGTAACGCCAATACAGCGTCGCTGGTTGATCTGCACGGGTGAGGTGTTTCGCACTTGCTCCACGGGGCGAATATTAAGAAGCGACCATTTCTTGCTGATATATTTCAGTTAATGAATCCTGCAACACTTGAGAAAAATTAATATGTTTCGCTTCGGCAAAAGTATTAAGCCAAGCAGGGATGGTCAGATTTTTTCTTACCGCCTTATTGCCGTATTTTTCGGCGTATGCGTCCATATCTAATACAAGCATACTTACAAAGCCGCCAGCTTCGGGTTTTATTTTTTTTATTGGACTTGCCGCCGGCACGGGTTTCCCGTCTTCAAGCTCTGTTAGAACCCAACCTGATGCGGCGTCTGTTCCCATAAGGATCGCCTCCGCAAGGGAAGCCCCTTCGCTGACACAGCCCGGTAAATCGGGAACCTCTACGGTATAACCTGGGCTGTCATCCCAAGGATAAAAAATCGCTGGATAGGTAAGTTGCATATGATCCTCCTACTTTATTCCGGCTTGTTTCAGGATGGATTTAATTGTCTTTGGGTGAATGTCTTTTCTTTGATATGGGATCGTAACCTTGCCAGGCTTGGAAGCGTGTACATATTGGTAATGCAGAGGGGAACCTCGGTTCTGTCGAACCTCGGTGCGGGTTGCGAACCGTTCACCGCCTTAAGGTTCCATCCGTCTTTTAAGATCACCCGCTCAATTTCCTGAAACTTCATACTTTAATTATACGCATAGTACGCATATATTGTCAACCATTTTTTTATCGAAGATTTCGCTGTTTTTCCCAAGAAAATCGCCTTTCCTTACCAGTTCCGACCAAATCTTTCTACATAATTTAAATGCTTTTCCCATTTATAATTAGAATAAGTAGTATTATCACTAAAATTATCCCTACCTTTATCAAGTCTAATAAATACACCGTTATTAAAAAAAACCCCAGAATAATCTTCTTTATCTACGTCAATTCTAATAAATCCATCAGTAGTATAATCACTATAATCAATATAATTTTCCATATTGAATTCAACAATAGTTAATACTAAAGTATCATCAATAAATGAGAAATCGTATACTTCCTTACGCTCTAAATACCATTCTCCAAAATCTTCAACTCTATGAGTAATAGTAATAATTAATTTATCATTGTTTATCTCCCAATAACCATATGTGCCATCAGAGGTTTCTAAAATATGTCTTTCAAATCCACCATTATTATGGAATTCAGAAATATTTCCGTAACAAATCCAATCACCAACAAACATTTGCTTTATGCTATCTATATCCAAATGTTCTAAATTTATTATATTACCGTTTTCATTAGCACTTGATGTTTCAGTAATATCATTTTCAAAATTATCCTGCGTAATTATTTCTGATGTAGTATTTAAATCTATTCTAGCTTCATTCTTTTTATCATTTTTATTACAAGCAACTATTAAAATTATTATACAGATAATGCCTATGATTACTTTTTTCATAAATACCTCCAATTATTTTTATTGTGTTATTATTGATGTTTTTTTGTCGCCTTATATGTTGTGCATACAAAGCTTGCGTTTTTAATAATCTATCCCCCTTTTCATTCTATCAAAACTATCACTAATACCATTGTAGAATGTTACAGTATCATTATCAATAAACCTTATGTCGTTTAAGTTATGGCTTTCATTACCACTTAGAACACCGGCAGAATCCATAGTTATATCACCAGATACTTCAATCATTCCATTATTAACTTCCCATGTTCCAAAAAAACCATACCCTGATGCAGCTGGTCCATATATAATTCTTCCGTTTCTGTGGAAAATAAAGATCCATGGATGTACTTCAAGAGGTGGGGATAAATATGCGGTTGATTCTATAATCTGCCATTCGCCAATTATTTTTTCTTCAATAATTTCATTCATTCTTTTTTTGTACTGCCATTCATCATCCAAATAATCATTAAATACCCATCCTTCAATTCCTTCAATATTTATATAAACCCATCTACCATCAACTCCATTAATATTTACAATATTATTATCTTCCCTTATGGCATAAACTTCTGTAAGAAAATTTAATAAGCCCACGCTTTCACCATTTATATTTGGTAGATTATAAACATGTAATCCTTCAAATGAATTTACATACATTTTTTTATTTAAATTTATTTGTTTGTTTTCTTCTATTGGAATATATGTATTTAAGATAATTTCTGTTTCAACAGTTTGTTGGAATCCCGAATTCAAGCCGTAAGTGCAACGAAAACCTGACAAGGTGTTTTGAAGCCTAAGAGCTTCATAGGTCTATTATTAATGAATCTTGCCACTTTGTTCAAGTCCCATTGAGTCACATT
>JAIRUQ010000036.1 GCA_031254315.1 Treponema sp. | reverse complement strand
GTTGGGACATGGTGTCTTTCTTTATAATCACTTTCTCCATACCCTATGTCGGAGTGGTTGTATTGGGGATTGTTTATATGTGCTTAAATTTTTTCAAAGATATTAAAATGACCCCAATCCTGTTCGTTGTTCCTTTTGTTCTTGGCGCTCTCTACTACCTTAAAAAAGCATTGTCCGCAGGGCATGGCGCAGGGGTAATCAGAAAAGAAATAGGATTCCAGCCCATAGGTCTGCCTATCGCCATAGTTCTTGCGTTAATAATTCCGTTTATGGCGGTGCAAAAAAGCGCGGCAGCAAATTCACCGGCGGCTGTTGAGCAACGAAGGGTGGAACAAGAGGAGAAACAAAAAGCGGAACAAGCACACGCCGCACAATTTACCGTAGGGCAGACCGTCGTAATAACCGGCAGTGGCCGTTATTCCGGTTGGGTTTTTCCCGAACCTTCAGTTGCTGGTAATCGTATTGAAACCCTCGGCGCCGGCGACACTTTGACCGTAACAGGCGAAGCCATAATAGGCGAATATTGGACATTTATTCCCGTCAAATATTATGCGACGAATGGCTACGTTTTGGCAGAAACGGTACAACCGCAAAGGTAACGCTAGGTACAATTTCAAGGAGAGAAAATGAAAAAGGCAATGTTACTTTTTTTCACGCTGTTAGTTACATTAACCGCTTGTGCAAGCACACCCAAAGGAGAGGACACGCAACAGTAACAGCTACCGAATTGGACTTGGGGGACGATGACGCAAAGAAAGCGTTGAAGAAACTGAAATAAGCCCGTATGGGTTTATATATAGCTATCATGCGGCTTAATGCATGAAAGGGAGATTTTTATGGCAGAGCGAGAAGAAGATTGGGCTGGGAACGTATCCTACAAAGACAGTTCTGGGGATAGCCACCATTCCGAGTATGACGCAAACAATGCGGATGCAAACAAACAGGCGGCAACGAATGCTTTTCATTTAGGCGGCGGAAGTAAAGGCAAAGACTTTACGGACTATGCGATGGAATGGGCGATTAAGGCATTCATCTTCGGTCCCATACTGTTTGCGAAGCTGGTAGGCTGGATATGGGGAATGTTGCTCAAATTAGGCTTCCCCGGAAGGATAGTAACAACAATTCTCATGCTTTTTGCAGGTCCTATGATCTTAGGTTTTCCTGTGATGATGATTTCGTCCATGGGAGGAGGAGCGACAAGCGGTATAGCAACCGCAATCATGACTACAATAATGGCTGTATTTATGGTAGGGGCGGCTGTAATACCGACCGCTTGGTACTACATCTGGCACTATGATGCGGTTAAACTCATGGGAGCGACGGTTTTTAGCCACATAATTCAAAACTTTGCGAAATTCTTTTGGTTTGGCTTTATCGGCGCAGGACTTATCTCAATGGCAAGCCCCGGAGTAGGAGGTTTTCTTGCCCTTGCCGTGTCTGCCGCAGGCTTTATCTATTACTTCAAAGCGACAAAAGAGTACAGACAAGAAGCGAAGGCGAACCCGTCAATAAATTTTTCTACCGCAACTAAATCCATCATCTTTACGGTAGTGTTGGTTATATTAGCCGGAACAGGAACTCTGACAATATTAGGTCAAGTTGCGAGCGCTGTTAAAAATAAGGTAGAAGCCGCAAAGTTAGCCACCGCCGCCGGGAAATTCACACAGGGAATGAATGTTGAAGTAACCAAAACGATGCAAATCTATGATCCCGCAAATGGGGGATATACCGATCAATACGGAGCTCCTATTACAGACAAAGCAAAGCCTTATCAGTTTGCCGGTACTAATACAATAACATATGCTAAAGCAGGCGAAATCCTGACGGTAACAGGTAAAGCCGAAAACGAAGTTTATAATAATTGGCTGGTTCCTGTCGAATACAAAGGGATAAGAGGCTACATTGAGATGGAAAATATTACTCAGACAAACAAAAGCCCGCCTGCTCCTGTAGCAACTCCCGCTGTAACAGCCGAAACAGATGTTGTAACAGATAATTTAACTGAGGAGCAAGATTAATCGTAACAGTGCTAGGCACGGCGCAACCGTGTCCGGCACTACATTAAGCACGAAGGATAAAAAATTAATAAGGAGAGAACCATGACCATGAAAAAAATCGCTCTTCCATTGCTAATTGCTCATTTATCATTGCTCATTGTAACCTGCGCCACCGTCGCCACAGGTCCCGATGATCTTGACATCGCAATACGCGACACATCGGACTACCTCAATGACAATATACCCAAAGGGAACAAAATCGTTATCCTCAACATACAGTCCGATTACGCCAATCTTTCCGATTACATCATTGACGAACTGATCGCCAACGCCGTAAACGACAAAGTTTTTTCCGTAGTTGACCGCGCACAGCTTGAGACGCTCCGCATGGAATTAAATTTTCAACTTTCAGGCGAAGTGAGTGATGATTCCGCTTTATCAATCGGCAGATTTCTCGGAGCGCAGACAATAGTATCGGGAACAATAAGCGAAATAGGCGACCGCTACCGTATGAGAATACGAGCGCTCAATGTAGAAACCGCCCAAGTGCAGGGTCAGTACAACCGCAACATTGCTGTAAGCAAAACAATGACGGCTTTAATGAGAGGGGGCAGATCGCAAAACGCTTCTTATGGAACGGCAAACGCAAGGGATAGCAGAACGAGCGTAAACGCAAGCGGACAGACAAGTGCAAGCGGCACGGCGCAAACAAGAACAACACCGACTCGAACAGTTTACAGAATTGGCGACACGGGACCCGCAGGAGGACTTGTCTTTTACGACAAGGGCAACAACATTGGCGGCTGGCGGTATATGGAAGCCGCTCCCGTTGATTTAGGACCCTCTCCTTTTATAGCGGGAAGTCCGCCTGATTCGCTTCCCCGAAACTTAAAAGAGCTGTGGGACAGAACAGAAGGCGAAGGCGGACGAGGAATTGGCAAAGGAAAATACAACAGTGAGTATCTTATGGAAATAGCCCAAGCACGAGGCGGCTTTAATTGGGCGGTGCGGCTCTGCGACAATTACGAACTTAACGGCTTTGACGATTGGTTCCTTCCTTCAAGAGACGAACTAAATTTTGTATACGGCAATTTGTATTTGCAGGGTCTTGGCAATTTCAGACAAGAACAATACTGGTCATCATCAACTTGGACGGACACTTGGGGTTCTTATAGGGCATGGTATATAAATTTTAATGACGGTCAGCATGATAATCCAAATCCCAATCAACAAAGGCGTTGCCGACCTGTCAGGCAGTTTTGATCAATGAGCAAGGACTCACACAAAGGCACTAAGAAAGAGTAATCACCTATATTTCTTCCTTCTTAGTGCATTGGTGTGAGGTTCTTCTTGAATTAGGCGCCGGGCATTCCAAATAACTTAATCCCCTCTCCGGGGAATTTTTCTTTTACCGACTCAACTGCCAGCTTAATGCCTTTGGCTTCCGCTTCTTCGCACCAAATGATAAGAGCAAAATTCTCTTCTGGCCAGACCGAGTCTCCCATGCGGGGACCACAGCCGCCGACTCCCCATACACTGGGGATTTTCGTGTAATATTTACCTACCTGCTCTTTGGCAAGCGCTTCAAGGATGTTTTCCTCGACAGAGTGGTTGGCTATTATTTCTATACGAAGCATATTTTTCTCCTATTTTATTGCAAAGCGATCGCTTTTGAGTTTTTGCTGTTTGCCTTCACCTGCGGCAATTCGTTCGCGCCGCGCTTCCGCTTTTGCGAAACGCTCGTCGGAACGTTTGTTAATTATATAGTACATCGTTGGCATAAGGAACAATGTCATCAGCGTACCAAATGAAAGTCCGCCAAGAACTGTTTTCCCGATTGGACCTACCATCTCCGAACCTTCGCCGGGGAAGAACGCCATCGGTACGAGTCCCAGAACAGTGGAAACTGTGGTCATTAAAATCGGGCGAAGACGGTTGCCGGCGGCTTCAACGCAAGCGTCATGCAATGAGTAACCGCGTTTGCGCAGAAGATTGGTGTAGTCAACAAGTACAATGCCGTTATTGGTTATTACTCCAACCAGTACCAAAAGACCGACCAAAGTCAGCGCGTTGAAAATTGTTCCGGTGATCAGGTAGATTACCACAATGCCGATAACCGACAGCGGAATGGTAAAGATGATAATGAAAGGATCGCGGAACGATTCAAAAAGAGTTGCCATAATGCCGAATACAAGGAAAATAGCTACGATACAGATCAACGCGAAGCGTCCAAGCAGTTTTACCATTTCGGCGTTGGCGCCGCCGTAACCGATGAGTACATCGTCCTCAATGGGAATTTCCGCCATGATAAGTTTTTCTACATCCGACTGTAGGGTGTTCGTTTTTACTTTTGGCTTTGCTGAAGCGGTAATATGGATAACACGGCTCTGGTCTTCACGGTTGATCGTCAAAGGACCGGTTCCTTCTTCATACCACACAAAACTGGAAAGAGGAACCCTGCCTGCCATCTGGCTATTGACGAAAATTTGATCCAGCGCGGGGCGTGTGTTACGATCCGCTTCGGCAAGAATTAATATAACATCATAATCTTTTCCGCCCGATTTATAGCGGGTTGCAGTGATGCCGTCAACGGCGGCTTTGATTTCATTGCCCACGGTGTAGGTGTTAAGACCAAGCGCGTACATTTTTTCACGGTCAAGCATAATCTCGATTTGCGGAAGACCGTCTGTCAGATCAATCTGCGGCTCGGTAACAAAATCAGAAAGCCTCTCTTTGAGCAGATCGGAGATTCTGTTTGCCAGAGCTTTGCCTTTTACCAAATCATCGGTACGCAGGACTATGTCTATCGCATTCCCTCCGCCCATCATACTAAAACCGCTATTAAAATTAAATGAAACACCGGGGAATTCGTTAAAGTGTGGGCGCAGTATATCTTTTATTTCGTTAGCTGATTCTATGCGCTCTGCAAACTTGGGCAAATTGATTCTTAAGGAACCGGAATTGCTTGAATTGCCGCCCATACCCATAAAACCGCCGCCGCCTGCTCTCAATACAAGTGTTTCGTATCCTTTTACTTCATTTTCAACAATAATCTGCAACTGTTTCAAAACCGCTTCCGTTTCCTGTAGCGGAGTCCCTACGGGTAGATTTGCCGAAATGCTGACATTATCTTCGTCCTGCTGGGGCATAAATTCCCAGCCGATAAAGGGAACAAGGACAATGCTTCCGATAAAAATAATAAGCAGGGTAATAATCACAATTGCCTTGTGCCGGAGTACCTTATCAACAGCATTGCGGTATTTGTTGTCAAGCCATTTAAAGAAACGCTCGAAGTCCCCGTCAATTTTAGCAAGTTCGCCTGTGAGAGCTTTTTGTTTTCGCGTAACAAGAGGGAAGAAATGGCTGGAAAGCACAGGGACAAGAAAGACTGCGGTAATCAGGGATATACCCAAAGATATTACTACGGTAAACGCTAGACCTGCAAAAATTTCTCCTGCCAGTTCCAAAAGCCCCCGAAACATTACCATAGGCGCGAATACACAAATGGTGGTGATCGTTGATACAGTAATGGCGAGGAGCATTTCAGTAGTGCCAAGAACCGAAGCAGTCCGCAGTTTCGCCCCTTTTTCGCGGTAGTGGTAAATGTTTTCCAGAATAACGATTGAGTTATCAACTAACATTCCTATTCCCAGTACGAGACCTGCCATTGTCATCATGTTGAGGGTAAGTCCTGCAAAGTACATCAACATCATGGTAACAACCACCGATACGGGAATGCTGATCCCGATGATAAGCGTAGGTTTCCATGATCTAAGGAACAGAAAGAGAACAAATACGCACAAGAACGCGCCGTATATAGCGGTTGATGTTACTTGGTTAAGCGAGTTTTCAACTTGATCAGAGGAGTTAAAAAGTTCGTCAATGTTGATGTCCGGCGGAATTTCCTTTTTCATTTTGATAAGCTGGGCGCGGATGTTCTTTGCCGTTTGAACTGTATTTTTCCCGCTCTGTTTTTGCACCTGCAACATTACCGCAGGCTGTCCGTTTACATAAACCGTACTGGTCTCATCGCGGAAATCTTCGGTTACATCGGCAAGATCGCGCAGATATACCTGACGGGGCATTTCAACTGCCGTGCCTGTAAAACCGCCGCCTTTGTAGGAAATGACCGTGTTTTCCATTTCTTCCAGCGATGTGTACTCGCCCATTGTAGTAAGAATGTACGACAGCCCCCCTTCGGTAATTGTTCCGGCGGAAACTTGCATATTCTGTATCGCCATCATCTGCTGAAGTTGTGTTACGGTTAGCCCGTAGGCTTCAAGCCTGTCCTGCGGAATTGCGATGCGGATGATTTTTTCTCTGCCGCCGTTTACCGAAGCTGTGGCAACGCCCGGAACCTGTTCAAATTTTGGAATGAGTGTGTCCTCGGCAATTTCACGCAGTTCTTCCGGCGTACGGTTTCCCGTTACCATAAGCCCCATGATCGGCATCATTGACGGATCAAATCTAAAAATGAGCGGCGAGTCCGCGCCTGAGGGCATATAGTTTCTGATCCGTTCAAGGGAATCGCGGACAGAATTGGTTGCGTCTATGAGATCGGTTCCGAATGTAAACTGCATGATAACCATACTGGAACCTTTAGATGATGATGATGTTATTTTTTCAAGACTGGAAACGCCCGACAGCGCCGCCTCCAGAATACGGCTGATAGAGCGTTCAACTTCCTCAGGTCCAGCGCCGGTGTAAGAAGTGTACACAACAAGGTACGGAGGGTTAATTTCCGGCATAAGATCTACGGGGAGGTTTAGCATGGCGAAAATTCCAAGCCCGATAAGCAGAAGGAAAAGGATCAAAAATGTGGTTGGGCGCGAAACGACTGTTTTTGCAAGCATAATTTTTCCTCCTTAATTTTCTTCTGCAGGAGCATGACGTTCAATAACGTTTACCCTAACGCCGTCGTTAAGTAAGGTTTGCCCCTTTGTTACAACTTCTTCATCAGCCTCAAGTCCGCTTTGAATTTCCAACATCCCGTCAATATTGATTCCCGGTACAACGATTCTTTTTCTGACCACACTTTGTTCGGGATTTTCGCTGTCTTTTTCAACCACATACACATACTGTTCTCCAAAGCGGGACAACATTGCAGATGTGGGAATTTTCACAACATTGTTCTTGCGTTCGGTGATGATACGCACTTTGGCGAACATTCCGGCTTTTAGTTTTGATCCGGTGTTTGTTACAGTTACCCGTACTTCCATAGTCCTTGACGCAAGATCAACCGTTGGTGAAAGTTCATTTACTCTGCCATAAAAAACATCTCCTGGCCAGGCGGCGAGGGTGATTTCGCAGGGAAGATTCATTGCCATCTTTGAGATAAACCGTTCTGCGACATAAAGGCGTATTTCAAGACCGCCGCCGCCCGAAAGCCGCACGAGCGGCACTGCCTGATTGATAGTCATTCCAATCTGCGCCGGAATTGCGATGACAGTTCCGCTGATTGGAGTTCTGGCAATACTGTTGAGGTATCTCATTCCGGGACGGGACGGATCAACCGCGATAATAGAGTCGCCTCTGTTTACCCTCTGCCCCACCGATACAAAAATTTCAGCCACTACTCCTGCGGCTTCTGAATGTATATCAACTGTTGAGCCTGCGTAAATATCGCCGGAAACAGAAATGTAATCATCAATTTGACCTCTGACTGAGACGGCTGTATTCACCGCGAATACCATCTCTACTTTTTCCTCTGTTTTTTCTTTTTTACAGCCGGAAAAAATCAATACGGTAAGCAGGAGCAAAATCCCTGCGCACCATATTAGAATTTTTTTGTTTTGTGAAATTCTCGCTCTCATTATTCTCTCCTTTTTGAGAGGGTTCCAAACGGAACGCCTATTGCGTATTCAAGGTCAATAAGACCGTTAAGGTAAGTAAACTGCTGTTCAAGCAATTGAACGCGGGCTTGCCTAAGTGACTGTTCCGCGCTTTGAACCTGAAAATAATCCTGTAAGCCCGCGCCGTAAGCCTGTTCTGTAAGGCGGTACGCTTGTTCTGCCAAAGCTACAGTTTGTTCCAATGCTTGAGCGTTTGTATGAGTCCTTTCCAGCGCAAGTACCGTGTTGTATATTTCAATTTCTGTTCCGGTGATCATTTGCGCAAGACCGATATTTGCTATTCTGATCTGATCTTCAAGAGTTTTGATCCCTTGAAAATCAGAGCTGTACGGAATTAAACTGTGAAGACGAAGAGCGAATGTGATTGAAAAAGAGCCTGAGTCCCTCCAGTTATCACTGTTGCCGAACCATGCTTCTTCCCACGGGTCTTTTAAAAACGCCGAAGTGCTGTTCCAGCTCAATGTTAAAGACGGAGTAAGTGCAAGAAGTTGCGCTCTTCGCGCGCTTTGTAGCATCAGTATTGTGTGCCTTAATTCCTGAATGTCGGGTCTTCCTCGCGCCGCCTGCGAAATCATTTCCGCGACATCAATAGGAATGAAATCCGCGCTTTCCGTTAAAGGAATTAATTCAAATTGAGTGTTAATAGGCAGATCGAGGAACATAGCGAACTGCGCCAAAGAAAGCCTTAAACCGTTTTCCGCCTGATCGATAATAGGGCGCATATTTTCCCGTGCGACACGCGCCTGTAAAAAAACCAGTTCCGGCGCGAGACCGGCGTAAAAGTTCGCCTGCGCTATCTGCACCTGACGCTCTGCGTTCGTAAAACTGCCGCGAAGCAATGCGATATTTTCCTGCAGTAAAAGTATGCTGTGATACGCTTTTCGCACATCACGCTCAAGCTGTAATTTGGCTCTTTCATAATTTATCGCGCCGGCTTCATAATCAAGACGAAGGCGTCTCATGTTTTCAAACATAGCCGCGCTTACTGTGATTGACGCCTGAATGTTACCTGCAATGTGCCACTGAGGGAGATTCATTGGATCGGAGACAAATAATGTTGGGTTTAATCTGCCGTTTATTCCTTCCTGAGAGACTGAGGTTCCTGTTCCGGGAATGGGAATTGTAACCGTTGTTGAACCCTGCTCATTATCCCTGCTTAATATTCCTGCTACAGTTATATTAGGAATAAATTGATTCCAAGACAGATCAGAGGCGCGTCTTTTTGTTGATAAACCTACCCGCGAAGATTCAAGGCTCAGGTTGTTTCGCAGAGCCATTTCTACCGCTTCATCGGGACTTATCCGCATTGGCGCGTTTTGGGTTTGCGCTTCTTGAGCCGGTGTGTCCTGAGTTGGCGCAGACTGCTCCGGTACTTCCTGAGCGGACAAATTTGCGCATAACAATATTAACATTGCCAGACAGACAGGTATTTTTAGACCGTCTGCATTCCGTAGAACCCCGGCTTTTGCCCGCAGATTCCGTTTTTTAAGGTTCATAATGACTCCTTCTCTTGCCCGCAAAACGCGCGGCGTTCTTATAAGGCATGCACAGCATTGCCAACCGGCACTTGCTTCGCGCCTTTCTGTACTTACAAGTATAGCCGTTTTTTTTCATCGTAAAAAGCCCCCAAGTCCAAGAGTGATTAATTTATATAGAACACGAATATCGTTATTTTGTGTTTTTTTGTTTGAATTAACATTAAAATTGTTATCGGATAAATACGGATGCATTAAAATGTTAATAAGAAGAAACAGAATCCAATGAGAGATTAACTGTCTTTCTTCTTCATTTATATTTTGCGTTGTGGTATATTCAATCTCCCCAAAGAGCTTGAATATATCCGTATTTTTATCGGGTTTGCCAAGGTCGAGTTTCCGCGTACGAATCCAGCCAATTGCGACAAGTATTTCGGGACGCAAGCGCAGATAGACCGCGATTGAATAAATCCCCAGATAAAGTTGCTCCGCTGTATTCGCTGATAAATTGATTCCCTGCCGCGCAAATTCAAGAATACGCCTGAACTCGCTTAAAAAAAGACGGCGGAGCATATCCTTTTTATTTTTAAAATGTCCGTAAAGACTGCTCTTTGAAAGACCCATGCGTTTGGCTACCATATCCATTGAAGCGTCCCAGGGACCTGCTTCCGCTACAGCTTCGGCGACAGCTTTGAACAGCGGCTCCGGCTTTGCGTTAATAGTCATATCTTCAACCTGTTTTTCCAGCTTATTAAAATCAAGCGCGCCTGCTTCGTCATGAGAAAATCCCATCCCGTTTTTAGTAAGCCTATTTATTGTAGAAATAACGCTTTGTATTTTTTCTGCAGAAGGAGTTTTTTCAAAAGAATGGTTTATTTTGTGAAAATACGACATATAAAAAGTGACGGTGGCAAAAACCAACTGCATAGCCGGATATTGGGCGTTGTATTTCTTTTCTATTACTATAGAAATCGTCCCCATATCCACGCCCCGCGCTCTTATCCGCTCCGATATGATATGTCCGTCCATACTGCGGTCATAAATATTTATCAATGAAAAAATATGGGCGTACACATTCCGCGCAAAAAAGCCGGCAACGCTCTGTATTATGGTAAAAATCCCGTCGTCCGCGTCCTCTTGCAGGGCTTTTTCAAAGTCCGCCCGGACAGAAGAGGCAAAATCATCGCAAAAACGCTCTGTCATAGCCTTTGTAAGCGCCTGCTTGTTTTCAAAGTGGCGGTACAAAGCGGGCTTACTCACCCCCAATTCTTTGGCAACCTGCGAGAGACTGGTTTTCCTGTACAAATCGCGCCCCCAAACCTTGAAGGCGGCATCTACTATTTCTGTCTTTGTCATGTTAACGACCGTTCGGTAACTTAAACTATAACAAAGGAGAAAGGAAAAAGCAACAGGTTTTCGGAAAAAAAAGAGAAATTTTACGCTTTCAGGCGGAATATATAATACGGTTAGAAATAATTCTTTACATAAACAAAAACCGGACATATTATGGTAGATAATGGTACTTCCACAGATAGAGAAAACACAGGCTATTTTGCGTCAAGTCTCAGTGCAGATGCTGATTGTGTTTGCGGCGTTTGCTATTATGGCGTTCGCAAGCTATTTCTTTATGGGCGATATTGAGCGTAAGCATTTATTGCGCAATGCGGAAAAAGCTATCTCCAATACACAGGCATATATCGAAGCTGATCTCATGGAGCCGGAAAGTACGCTTGGCATAATAGCGGAAACTATCCGCGATATGATTTTGCGGGGCGATAATTTTGATGAAATTTCAAAATATATAACAGACATTACCAAATATATACTTGCCGATGCCCGGCTCATGTCTTATGCTACCGGTGTTTACGGCGTTTTTGACGTATTTGGCGGAAGGTTCCATACCGGCATTGACTGGATACCGCCGGATGATTATGTGCCGGAGGGGCGCCCTTGGTACAAGGCGGCAATTGAAGCTGAAGGAAATGTTGGAATTACAGAGCCATATTTGGATGTGTCATTAAATGTAGTTGCCATTACATACGCACGTCAAATTTTTGATGAAGATGGGAAGAGGCTTGGCGTGGTTTGTCTGGATGTAATGCTTGACAGGATCAAAGAGTTTGCAATTAACACATTTGTTTCAGAAGGCAGTTACGGAATACTTGGCGACAAAGAGTTAAAAGTAATCGCCCACCCTAACCCGGCATTTTTGGGTATGTCTTTGCGCAACATGAATGACGGCGAAGCTATAGCGGATATTTTGTTACGGGGCGAATCTATTTCTGAGCGCAAAGCGACTGATCATACAGGAGCTAGTGCTGTCCTCTTTGCACGGCAGTTAAAAAACGGCTGGACAATGGCAGTTATAGCGTACGCGAAAGAATACTATAAAAGTGTTATAAAAATAGCGGTCATACTCGGTATACTTGGTTTTGTAATGGCGTTAATACTCAATTTTATTTTATGGCGCATTGCCGCGGCGAGAAATATGGCGGATGAAAAAAACCGGCTCATGGCGCATTGGTATGAATCAATTTTAGATACGATACCTTTCCCGCTGTCCATAACTGATACAGAAATGAAGTGGACATTTGTTAATAAGGCAACCGAAAAATTCTTGAATGTGAAACGAAATGATGTATTGGGACTGCCATGCAATAATTGGAATGCCACCATCTGCAATACCGATAAATGCGGCATAGAATGTTTTAGGCGCGGAGTGCATCAGACTTATTTTACGCATGAAGACGCGTCCTATCGTGTTGATGTCGAGATGTTAAAGGACTTAAAAGGCGAACCTGCCGGTTTTATCGAAGTGGTGCAGGATATTACAAAATTAAAACAGATGGCTGTTCAGCAGGCTGAGGCAAAAGCCGCAAACCGCGCTAAATCCGCATTCCTTGCGAAGGTGAGCCACGAAATACGCACGCCTATGAACGCTATTTTGGGCATAACAGAAATTCATCTTCAAGACGAAAAACTTCCGCAGGATATGCAGGAAGTTTTGGAAAAAATACACAATTCCGGTTACCTGCTTTTGGGCATTATCAATGACATACTTGACCTTTCAAAAATCGAAGCGGGTAAATTTGAATTAATGCCGGTCAATTATGATGTCGCGAGCATGATCAATGACACAATACATTTAAATATTATGCGCTTTGACAGCAAGCCTATTGAATTCGAGCTTCTACTGGATGAAAATATTCCGTCGATGCTGTTTGGCGATGAGCTTCGCATTAAACAAATTTTAAATAATCTGCTCTCCAACGCATTTAAGTATACGGACATCGGGAAGGTTTCGCTGTCAATCAGAATGGAAAACTCACGGCAGGCATCTCATGATCGTATAACACTTGTGTTCTGCGTGAGCGATACAGGTCATGGCATGACCCATGAGCAGTTAAATAAACTGTTTACCGAGTATACACGTTTTAGCACTCTGGCAAACCGTATGACGCAGGGTACGGGGCTTGGGCTGAATATTACAAGGCATCTCGTTCACATGATGGGCGGAGAAATTTCTGTGGAGAGCGAACCGGGCAAAGGTTCTGTTTTTACCGTACATCTGCTACAGGGGGTTTCAGGCTCAGAAGTGCTAGGTAAAGAATTGACGGAAAGCCTAAAGCAATTCCGTATGGGCAAAGCACAGCAGAGGAAGAAGTCGCCGCAAATTGTACGCGAATATATGCCTTATGGCAATGTTCTTATTGTTGACGATGTAGAAACAAATCTCTATGTTGCAAAAGGGCTCATGGCTCCTTACGGCTTAAATATCGATACTGCCGACAACGGATTTGAAGCTCTTGAAAAAATCAACTGCGGCGCTGTTTATGATCTTATATTCATGGATCATTTTATGCCTAAAATGGACGGCATTGAAACTGTAAAAATTATGCGCGACCGGGGCTATACGCTCCCTATTGTCGCGTTGACAGCTAACGCGCTTTCCGGGCAGGCGGAAATATTCCTTAAAAACGGTTTTGATGATTTTATTTCAAAGCCAATAGATATACGCCAGCTTAACGCTGTTCTTAACAAACTTGTGCGCGACAAACAGCCGCCGGAAGTGATTGAATCGGCTCGCAAGCATTTGAATGCCGGTAAAAACAGCGTACCGCAGACCATAGACCCTCAGCTTGCCGCAATATTTATCCGGGACGCTGAAAAAGCTACTACCGCGCTGAAAGCGATACATGAAAAAAACGTTTACAAAGATAGCGATATACAGACATATATTATCAATATTCATGCTATGAAAAGCGCACTTGCGAATATCGGCGAGACGGAGTTGTCTGCTTTCGCGCTCAAACTGGAAGAGGCTGGAAAGCAGGGAAATACTGCCGTTTTGTCGAGCGAAACCGCCGCGTTTTTGGAAGGACTTCGCGCAGTTACCGGAAAAATCAAACCTAAAGAAGACGGCAAAACAACAACCGTGGATTCAGATGATGACCGTCTGTACCTGCACGAAAAACTTGCCCAGATACAAAAGGCAAGCGCGGCACTTGATAAAAAAACCGCTAAAGACGCGCTAAGTGAATTACAGCAAAAAACATGGTCGCCCCCTATCAAAGATTTGCTTGGCGCGATTTCAGATTATTTACTGCACAGTGAGTTTGAAAAAGCCGCAAACCTTGCCGGAAAAGCTGAAAAATAGGAACAAGCCGTAAAAACTTGGCATTAAACTTTTTATCTATTCTCTGTACTTTCTTTTGATATTATGTCATAGTATCATTTGGTGTTAATGAGAAAACTGTTAAAAATATCTATTTTTGATTATGGGCAATTCCCAAATTTAAAGTGAAGTTATAAGATAGTCACAACTAAAAGGAGAGTAGCAATTTGTGAAAGGCAGAAGATTACGATACTATACATTGTTTATACTGCTGGGCTTCTGCGCCGTTATGGCGGCGGGGTTGTTCATATTCATCGGGTTTCACGGTATAACATCAGACTACCGTGACTATGCCGGTAATATTTATAACGAGTATGTAAAACATATAGATAAAACAATCCTTTCGGATATGTCGAGTTATATAGAAAAAAATTATCCTGTTGTGTATGACACACAGCGGCTTAAACAAGAATTAGGAACAGACTGGTTCTGGCAAATCGCCGATGAATGGCGCGAGATCGCAAGTACTTTTCATTTTGCATATATTTATTATATAGAAAAAAAAGACGACAACTATATATTTCTCATGTCTGCCGGTATGCGCAGGGGTGAAGATGACGAATGGTTATACAAACCGGTATGGGAAACAGCGCCTCCGGCATTCATTGACGAAGCTTGGGAAACAAAACAAATAACCTTTTCCCCCGACCCTGTCAATAACGAATGGGGTACACTGATTTCTGCGGCACGACCTGTATTGTTAAATGGGCGTGTGGTAGGTCTTTTGGGCATGGATTACAATATTTCATACATGGAGTCCTTCAAAGAACATGAGATTCAGCTACAGGGTCAGGAAAAAAATCTGGTGCAGAGAATTGTCGTCCTCCTTATAATCTCCCTTCTTATTGTTTTGATAATTATGTGTTACCAATACTGGGTAAGTAATACATCGGCGTTGGTTCCGATATGGGAGAAAGAATCAAATGAACGTACCCGTATGTTGCTTAACGCCGCTCCCATTATGGTAAATCTGTGGGACAAAAATCTTAATATTATTGATTGTAATCAGGAAACATTAAAACTGCTTGATCTGCCAAACGAAAAGGAATATCTGGAGAATTTCTTTAGTTTCTCGCCTGAATACCAGCCAAACGGTAAACCGTCACGCGAAATGGCATTTGAAATTATAAAGAAAACGTTTGAAAAAGGCTCTATGCGCTTAGAGTGGCTACTCCAAAAACTTAACGGAGAGCCAATACCTTGTGAAATATTCTTGACACGCATAAAGTATAAAGGCGAGTTTACCGTTGCTATTTATGCGCGCGATTTGCGTGAAGTAAAAGCCGCCATGATAAAAGAGCGCGAGATAGAGAAATCCAAAGAAGTAATAAATACATTAAAAAATATACTAAATGGTTTAGTCGAAAATATTATTGTTACTGTTCCTGAAACCGGGGAAATACTTTTTATTAATGACAATATGAGAAATCTCTATAAAATCAAAGAAGATTATGTCGGAGAGTTTTGTTATAAACATATTCAGGAAGGAAGGAATGAAATATGTGATTTCTGTCCCTGCCACGAACTTGACAGAGACCCGGGCAAAATAGTTGTATGGATTGCGCGTAGTTCCGTAACAAAACGTGTTTACCGGAATACAGACTGTTATATCGAATGGCCCGGAGGCGCTAGGGCTCATCTTCAACATGCCGTTGATATAACCGAATTAAATGACGCAAAAGAAGAGGCTGTTAATGCCAACCAGACAAAGAGCAACTTCCTTGCAAAGATAAGCCACGAAATACGCACACCTATGAACGCTATTTTAGGCATTACTGAAATTCAACTGCAGGACGAAAAATTGCCACAGAATACACAGGAAGCATGGGGGAAAATTTACGATTCGGGATATTTGTTGTTGAACATCATCAACGACATACTGGATTTATCCAAAATAGAGGCAGGAAGACTGGAATTGATGCCTGTCAGCTATGAAGTCGCAAGCCTAATTAATGATACTGTGCAGTTAAATATAATGCGCTTTGACAGCAAGCCCATTGAATTCGAGCTTCAAGTGGATGAAAACATTCCATCGCTGTTGTTAGGTGATGAACTGCGTATTAAACAAGTTTTGAATAACCTTCTTTCCAATGCGTTCAAATATACGGACAGCGGAAAAGTTTTGCTGTCTGTTGTCATAGAACGCGACAAGATAGATGAGACTAAGGCGGCGCTTGTGTTCTGTGTAAAAGATGAAGGTCAGGGTATGACAAAAGAACAGGTGGATAAATTGTTCACCGAGTATACCCGTTTTTATACGGAGGCAAACCGCACGATAGAAGGAACCGGTCTAGGTCTTAACATTACAAACCATCTTGTTAATATGATGGGCGGAGAAATTTCTGTTGAAAGCGAGCATGGTAAAGGCTCGACATTTACCGTGCGTCTGCCGCAGAGAGTAGTCAGTGCAAGCGTGTTGGGCAAAGAGATGGCGGAAAACTTCAGAAAGTTCCGTTTTAGCGCCAAAGCGCAATTTAAAAAGAGCCAGCAAATTATACGCGAGTATATGCCCTATGGCAGGGTTTTGATTGTTGACGATGTGGAAACAAATTTGTATGTAGCCAGAGGACTCATGGCTCCTTACGGCTTGTCGATTGACACTGTTGACAGCGGTTTTGAAGCTGTTGACAAAATCAAAGGCGGTTTTGTCTACGATGTCATATTTATGGATCACTTCATGCCAAAAATGGACGGCATTGAAGCGGTAAAAATAATCCGCGATTTTGGCTACACAAACCCCATTGTTGCATTGACGGCTAACGCCCTTGCCGGACAGGCAGAAGTATTCATTGCGAACGGTTTTGATGACTTTCTTTCAAAGCCGATAGACATACGCCAGCTTAATACGATACTTAACAAACTGGTACGCGACAGATATCCGGTTGAAACAGTTACAGCCGCCCGGCGACTCAAGGAGACAATGACCAGCCATTACACCGCCGCCACGCCGCAGTCATCTGTTGATCCGCAATTGGCGGAAATATTTGTAAGGGATGCCGAAAAGGCTGTTGCTGTACTGGAAACAATATGCAAAAGGCAAGACGCTTTCAAAGACGGTGATTTAAAAGCGTATGTTATCAATGTTCACGCGATGAAAAGCGCGCTTGCTAATATCGGTGAGGCGGAATTATCCGGTGTTGCGTACAGGCTCGAAGATGCCGGACGGCAGGGCGATACTGCAGTTTTGTTACAAGATACCCATGAGTTTTTGGAGAAGCTAAAGGCGATAATAGCAAGAATAAAATCCAAAGAAGACGGCAAAGCTGAGGTTGAGGATTCAGCCGCTGACCTTGCCTATCTGCGCGAAAAACTTGCCGCAATAAAAACGGCGTGCTCTACGATTGACACAAAAACCGCCGATGACGCGCTTAGCGAATTACAGCAAAAAACGTGGTCGCGTCCTGTTAAAAAAACACTTGACGTTATTGCTGAACATATACTGCACAGCGAGTATGAAGAAGCAGAAAACATTGTGAAAGATTTTAATGTTTAATAAAAATGAAGAACCCCACGGCAACTTGGGTGGATCGTCGTGTGTACATTAACTTCAGAATGTTACCCTTACTGTGATTTCGGCGGTAAAGGCTGAATAAGCAACCCCTGAAATATTAGCAAATTTCTTTGTTACAGTTCCGGTTGTAAGGTACTCGCTCTGTTCAATATCACCACGCAACCCTTCTATATAACGATAAGAAAAAGATACCCCGACTCCAAAATTATCAAAAAACATATATAAAAACCTCATTTTTGGCTCTATAAAAAGTCCCCCTGAAAGGTTTGAATTGAGCAAAAAAGAAGGATTCCTTTGGTAATGATTATCTTCTGTAATACAAGCAATTAACGGACTGACAGAAATGCCAATATTGAGTCTAAAAGATTTAATCTCCCAGATAAATTCAATACCGGGTTTTACAATAAAAAAGTGCTGGGTATAATCAATGCCAAGACCATACATCTGTACTTTAGTCCAGCTAGAATCCCATGGTGTATATGGATTAGCTTCATTCGGCTGGTGATTATTGCTACCATATTGAATATAACCATCCCATGCTTCAAATTTATAATACATATATGAGAAGCCAAGATAAACCTTCATTAGAATATTATTAGTAAGAGGCAAGGATAAACCACATTCAAAATTGGCAAGAATGGCGGCATTTGTTTTATTTTCGTGAGAAGAAAATAAAGTAAGCGAACCAGGAGTTGTCGTAGGAGTAAGCCAGTCTCTGTCTTCCATTAAACCTGTTTCTATAGGAAGTCCGATTATTAATTCTATAGCACCATAAATGTTATTCTTTTTGTATGGTTCTTTTGGAACATATTCAACAGATAATCCTGTAAACCAAAGAGGTTTTATATTCCATTGAAGTTCGCTATTATATTGTGAATTCGCGCTGTTGTTATAGATTATCTCATAGGCAGTCCCATACATAGCCCCGATCTTTAAATCCAGATTAAATGTATGTGTTCCCTGACCTGCTACCGAAAAAACAAAAATAGAAAACATGGAAAAAACAATTATGCCTTTTTTATTCATTATTATTTTGTTTTACCGAAAGACCGTCCATTTTTAAGCCAAATCCGATTGCCGGTGTAAATCCAAAATACTTGGAAAATTCAGTAAAGTCCCTGCCATCAATAAAATATGCCATTCTTCCTGCCACATTAACTCCGGTGTAAACTGTATGCGTTGTAGAGGTAAGAAAGTCAAAACTTCCATGTAATCTTGCAAAAAAGTAAACCGTTGAATTAATATGCAATTCTGCCGCTATTGAAGCGCATAACCCCACACTCGCTTTGGCTAGTTCATGGGTTTCCACAGACGAAGGCGTTGAAGTGCCGCCTAGAAATAAAAAATGCAACCCAACAGTTAGGGGAAATCTAAAATTACCTGTCTTAAACAAATAATACCCAATGCCAAATTGCACATCCATACCCCAAAAATTATTGCCCTCATAACGGATTTCCCGGTCTCCCACTGTATGCAATAATGCCTTTGGAAAAATAAAACTGCCGGAAAAAATAAGACCTATATTCTTGTTTGGGAAAACATTGTAGTTTGCGGCTCCCATACCAAAAGAAAAAGGTAAATCAAATTTTATTGTTTCTGTACCGTCATGCTCAATGCTTCCGCTGTAAAACGGCATCCCGGCAAAAAATTCAAAACTGCCGTTTCGCTCTTCCTGAGAGAAACTGTTTGTTGAGAAAAGAATAAGTATGAAAAAAACCATAATCTTATTCATTGTGTTGCATATTCCTCTATTATGGTTACATAAATAAGAAAAGCATAGTATATTTTTGTTTCATTACCTACGCGAATGCTGGTAGTGTAATTGGATATATCATTTAATTTATCAATTTTTTGATTAAAATACAATAAAATACCAAGATTCATATAGGCTCCTTTCAAAATATATTTTATTACGGTCTGGCAACATCCGATCTAACCGTAAAATGAAGTACAAAAACTGAATTATTTAATTTTGGCTCCGGCGAACCAGGTTCTTGAAAATAAATACCGGTTGTACTGCCGT
This sequence comes from Treponema sp., assembly GCA_031254315.1. Lineage (GTDB taxonomy): Bacteria > Spirochaetota > Spirochaetia > Treponematales > Breznakiellaceae > WQXQ01. Next base: position 320 of record JAIRUQ010000036.1, on the reverse strand, counting down.
TTATAACAGTGTTTTGACCAAAAAAGATTACTAAATCAACCGTACCATCATAGTAACCAGTTCCCGGAATGTTGTGTCGTTTGACTTTTATTTTATAGCTTTCTGTAAATTGCCCAAGCGGAGAGCCACTTAATTGTGCAAAAGAAAAGAAAGGGGTATTCCATCCCTCATATATATGTTCATTTGGTTCATAAAAAGCAGTGCCCGAATTCAAGCCGTAAGTGCAACGAAAACCTGACAAGGTGTTTTGAAGCCTAAGAGCTTCATAGGTCTATTATTAATGAATCTTGCCACTTTGTTCAAGTCCCATTGAGTCACAT
>JAIRUQ010000091.1 GCA_031254315.1 Treponema sp. | reverse complement strand
ACCCGAAATCATCTCCATGATGCGTTTCCCTTTGATTTACGGTTTAGTTCAGCTAACGCTTGTCATCCCCATCATTATCGCCGGGTATCGCTTTTACACAGTAGGTTTCAAAAACCTTTTACGGCGAAGCCCAAACATGGATTCCCTAATCGCCATCGGGACATCAGCGGCGGTGATTTACAGCGTTTACAATTTGTTCCGCATCGCGGGAGGTGATTTCAAAGCTGTAGAATCCCTTTACTTTGAAACCGCAGGCATCATCATCGCCCTGATTCTTTTAGGAAGAACTCTTGAATCAATCTCAAAAGGACGCACAAGCGAAGCGATAAAAAAACTGATGGGGCTCGCTCCCAAAACCGCGCTTATCATCGAAAACGGAGTAGAAAAAGAAATCCCCATTGACGAAGTAATGCCCGGCGACATCATCGTAGTAAAACCCGGCGCGAAAATCCCCGTTGACGGCGTTGTAACCGAAGGACAGAGCGCGGTCGACGAATCAATGCTCACCGGAGAAAGCATGCCCGTTGACAAAAGCAATGGCGATCAAGTCTACGGAGCCACAATCAACGCAAACGGTGTTATACGCTTTAGAGCCGAAAAAACCGGCAGTGATACCGCGCTTGCGCAAATCATCAAACTTGTCGAAGACGCTCAAGGTTCCAAAGCGCCAATCGCGCAGTTAGCTGACATCGTTTCAGGCTACTTTGTTCCCATTGTATGCGCAATCGCGTTAATCGCCGCCGCCGCATGGTTCGCCGCCGTTTCAACCGGCATAATCGCCCCGCCCGCCGGAAAATCCGCGCTGGAATTTTCCCTCACCATTTTTATTTCCGTAATGGTGATTGCCTGCCCCTGCGCCCTCGGTCTCGCCACGCCCACCGCGATCATGGTAGGAACCGGCAAAGGCGCAGAAAACGGCATCTTAATCAAAGGCGGCTCCGCTCTCGAAATCGCCGGCAAGATTCAAACAATTGTGTTCGACAAAACCGGAACCATCACCGAAGGCAAACCCGAAGTTACCGATGTTGTAGGGAGTAGGGAGTGGGGAGTGGAGAGTGGGAAGGAAGTTTCTACAGACATCCTATTGCAGATAACAGCCGCCGCCGAAAAGAACAGTGAGCATCCGCTAGGGCAGGCAATCGTAAGAGAAGCGGAGAAGCGCGGGCTTTCACTTCCGTCTGTATCAGAATTTATCGCTATTCCCGGTCGCGGCATTGAAGCAAAAATTGGCGTGATGGAAATCTTCTCTTCTCTACTCCCCATTCCCCATTCCCCATTCCCCACTCTCATCGGTAACAAAAAACTTATGGACGAGCGCAGTATTGCACTTGATGAACTTACGTCCGCAGGCGACCAATTAGCGTCAGAAGGAAAAACGCCGATGTATGTCGCTATTGACGGGAAACTCGCAGGAATTGTCGCGGTAGCGGACGTTTTAAAAAAGAGCAGTAAAGAAGCCATCGATAGGCTCCACAAAATGGGAATAGAAACCGTAATGATCACAGGAGACAATAAAAAAACCGCCGATGCTATCGCAAAGCAGGTGGGGATTGATCGCGCACTCGCCGAAGTTCTGCCGCAGGATAAATCAGCCGAGGTAAAAAAATTGCAAAATGAAAACCGAAAAGTCGCCATGGTAGGAGATGGCATAAATGACGCTCCGGCATTGGCTCAGGCGGACATTGGCATTGCCATTGGAAGCGGAACAGATGTCGCGATGGAATCGGCGGATATCGTTCTTATGCACAGCGATTTGTTGGATGTCCCGACAGCGATTAATCTAAGCAAGCGGACAATTCGCAATATAAAACAAAACCTGTTCTGGGCGTTCGGCTACAATGTGCTTGGGATTCCCATTGCCGCAGGTTTACTGTACCTTTTTGGCGGACCGCTCCTCAATCCAATATTCGCCGCCGCCGCCATGAGCCTGAGTTCCGTGTCGGTACTGACCAATGCGCTGAGGCTCAAAAGATTTAAGGCGTGAGGATAACCTGAAAGAGGGCAAAGAGTTTAGAAGGCTATATATTTACTGTTATATTCCAATGAGTCAAACGCTGTCCATTCTCCGTTAAGATTTCTTAACCAAACCATTAATCTAATATTAAAACTTTTTTCCCATATCAACTTTCTTATCTGTACGCCATTTTCCAATTCTTCTTTTGAGAAATATAATCCATAACTTGGCTCTGTAAATCCCAATTCTAAATTATTACCTATTGTGTAAATACCATCAAATGTTGGTTTGCCATGCTTTTGAATTAAATCTTCATATTTAGAATCTCTGTATACACCTTCTTTTGGCGCAGTTAGACATGAAGAAAATATTATTACAAATACGTTGATTATAAACAAATACTTAAAATATTTTTTCTTCAAAATCTTCCTCTATTATCTAACAAATATAATGTTTCTATATAACCGCTATTTACGGTATTAAAAACACTTGATCGGGGAAAATTAAATCCGGGTTTGCGATATTATTCGCTCCTGATATTCTGTTCCATTGCATTGGGTCGCCGTAATATTGCCTTGCAATCCGTCCTAAAGTGTCGCCCGGCTTAACGGTGTAATACCGCCGTGTGTCCGTCGTGGTTGTTGAACTTGGTCTGGGGATTGTCGCAGTCTGCTCTGCCGTTACAGTAGGTCTTGGTGTCTCAACAGGGGTAGGCGTAGTAGAAGATTGTACTGTTGGAGGTCTTCTTGGCTCAGATGGGATCGGCGTTTGCACTATCGCAGGAGGTCTTCTCGGTTCAGCGGGGGTTGGCGTTTCAACTGCGGACTGCGCTGTTACTGAAGGTCTTATCACCTCAACGGGCGTTACGGGCAACTCAATCGCGGGCGCTGAAATGTCGGCTGTCTTTTCTATGGTAAACGAAGAAATGTAAGAATAAGAAGTTTCGCCCTCATAATTTGACGGAAATACGGGTTTTACGCGCCAGTACCATGTTCCCTGCTCAAGTTCAGAAGAAATTAATGAAGTGGAAGTTGTCCGCCTTGTTAGCCGCAAATCCGTAAAATTTACTGTCTTACTTACTTCGATTGTATAACCAGATGTGTTTTGTTTTTCTGTCCATTGGAAGCGCACGGCAGGCGGATTGTTATAAAAGAGGAAACGGCTCCCCGGCACAGGACTGGTAAGAGCAGGTCCTGATGAGTCCGCAATTGAAAAATGTCCGGCGCTCAAGGCTGTCCCTTCCCGCGAGAGCTTCCAGTACCAATGACCTGCGCCAAAAGATACCTGAGCTGAATTGTCAGTGGTGTTTATAACACGATAATTATTTTTAAAATTAACATCGGAAGCGATTTCAAGGCGCAGATTTTCTTCTGCATCAAGATTTATCCTTCTCCATAAAAAATTTACCGCAAGGTTCTGCGGACTGTTTTTCAAATAACGCGCATTGGGCGCAGGCTGTGTTACAACTACAGCAGGAACTATTCGTTCTGTTCCTTGCTTGTCCAGCATGAGCAGTGCGCCTTCCGTAATTTCACGGGTTTGCCCTCCGGTAGTTAATTCTGCTTTTCCTTCGTTTACCTGTACTGATATTCCATCCTCTGAAGCGGCGGCGTTAATTACAGAACCGGATGTCGTTTGCACTTTTGTTCCCATTAAATTTAACATAATGCCTGAACTTTCTTTGGTGCTTGTTACAATCAAGTTTCCTTCTCTAAGCTCAATATTAAAGATACCCAAACTTTCCATTAGTTCTTCTATACGGATTAGTGTATTTTGAGTTAAATGTATTTCATTTCGTTTTATATCAACCGTAGCGTCAGAAAGGTCTGCGGCGCGAATTAAATCTCCCGGATAAACAGGCGAGTCAACATAAATCCTGTCCCACAGCACCCGGTCTCCGTGACGGCGCTGAACAATATTGTTACGGATAATAATAATTCCGGCAGGGTCCATGTCAAGAGATTCAATTGTTCTTCTAAGATCGCGCTGGAACAGATAAAAACCCAGAAACGCGGTAGAAATAAAAACTACTAATACCAAACCATCAATAAATCTAAATTGACTGCGAGAAAAAGGCGCTTTTGCTTTATCGCTCATTCTGCGCTCCTACTTTTTCCCGGCAAGTATATATTTTTGTTCTATGGAGTTAGTATCAATTTTAAGATTCTCAGGAGGTTTAATGCCAAGAATCCTGCGCAGTCTTGGCAGGGACTTTGGTCCTTTAGGATTTTTTGCATAGTTGATAACAGCGAATACACGTACGGGCTGTTCTTTTCCTTTAACACGCACAGAAGGCATTTCTACCGTAATAAATCTTTTCTTTATAAGGTTCCATGTAGTCTCTGTTATAAGAATATCCGCTCCAAAAACTTTTGTAAGCGATTCCAATCGTGACGCGAGATTAACAGGGTCTCCGATAACCGTATATTCCATGTGCATATTACTTCCAAGCTGTCCTGCCGTAACGCTTCCGGTATTAATTCCCATACCAATGCGAATACGCGGCTTTTCAGGACTACTCCTTGTCCGCCCTTTGTTCATACGGCGAAGCGCAGTACGCATCATAAGCGCGGCGCGAATACAGTTATAAGCGTCCTTTCTTGTGCTTCCGGTTGTATAAACGGTTCCCCAGTGCGCCATGACAGCATCGCCGACAAATTTATCAACAACGCCATTGGTTCTTTCTACACAAGGTATCATCTGGGTAAAATATTCATTCAACCATTTAACGATTCTATCGGACGCTTCTTCGGCGTATTTTTCTGTAATGATTTCGCAGATTCTTGTAAAGTCACGGATGTCGGAAAAAAAGATCGTTGCCTTTTTAGGCGTGCCGCCGGGTTTGATTTCACCGCGCATAGCGCGTACAGCGACTTCGCGGTTTGTAAACCTGCCAAAGACACTCAGCGCGTTACTCATCCGCTGGAAACTTGATGTTAAAACGCCTATTTCATCATGTCCTTTTGGCGTAAGCTCTACATCAAACTTACCACCTTCTATATCTTGCGCGGCGGCGGCGAGCGCTTTTAACGGCATAGAAATACTTTTTGCGAAGAACCAAATTAAAATAATCGATATACTTAAAACTGAAATTGTAAGATAGATATTACGGCGTGTTGTCGCGTCTATTCCTTCAAATACTTTTTTGTATTCAATATTGGTAACTACAACGGCTCCGGCTGTATTTAATTTTGTAAACGCCCCATAATATTTAACGCCATCTTCGTCATGCGAAACCTGCTTACTGCGCTCAGGTGAATCCCATATAAATCGAGTATATGCCTTGTCCGCCAGATTTGCGTTTGAACGCACCAAATCGAAATTCGCGTGAATTAAAACATCTCCGGCATCGTTTAATAGATAAGATTGATTTACACCGCGTCCAAAAGAATCATTAAGGTCGGAGGGAGAAAATAAAATCCCCGCTCCGCCTCCATCCCATGGAATGAACAACGCAAGTATAGGAGCAGAAAAAATATTCGCCGCGTTTAATAAAATTGTTTCACCGGCAATAGCCCTCTGCATTGCGGTATTATTTATATCACGGTACACTCCCGCAAGAGAGCTGTCCATGTTCCGGCTGTCAAAAAAATCATAATTTAATAAAATTTCGTAACTAGCGCCCGTAGTAAAAAATATCGAAGCAATCTGCGGATTACGCTCAAAGAAAAATTCAACGGCATCACTTGCAAGAACGCTCCTTGAGCCAACAGCGGTAATTGTCCGTATTAGTATTAATGAATTGGAATTTATGTTTTCAAAAGCGGTTTCTGCCGCCGCCGCCGTTCGGAGGTTTGCGTCAAAATTTTTATCTTCTGCCATTAGCCTAAGGTCATTGCGTACAAGCCATGAGGCAAGAGCTATGATTGAGCCAAGGGATATAAGCACAATAAAAGTGATTATCGTTATTAGCTTAAAGCCGATAGAAAACCGGACTTTCATCAATCCGCCGTCGATTTTTTGTGCCATATTTCATCTCCCAAAGGAGATTATAGCACAAGTTGTTATTTTTGTGAAGGGGTTTTAATATCTAGATGTAAGCTGTCTGTATGCCTGTTCCGCAAGCCCAAAACCGGCATTTTTTGTAAAATCCTTGGCATATTCATCATAGAGCATATCTTCATACATTTTTCCGGCAAATCCTTCATTTATAAGCCCGGATTTTTGCACTGTGTTCCTCATGCCGGTTAAGAGATTTTTTACCAAAAAGGTTTCAAGGTCGAGGCAGAGCTTATAGAGTTTGTCCTCTTTATCGATGGGCGCGCTTTTAGGACGGGTTTCTGCGTTGCCGGACGAAGAAGCCCGCTTTAGCATTTCGGAAAAATTTTGAGGGCTGTGAATAGCCGGAGCCGATGTCATGCGAATATTATCCATCTGCATTGAAGCTGGGTTTATCGATCCGGCTATTTCCATTTATTTACCTCTTTAACGTTGTGGCTGTTCCAAGCATATTATCGCTTGTCTGAATGACACGGGAATTAAATTCATAGGCGCGTTGGGCAATGATAAGGTTAACCATTTCCTGCACTATCTGGACATTCGCCATTTCCAAAAATCTGTGCTCAAGAGTGCCCATGCCTTCATAGCCGGGTACGCCGGGAATAGCATCGCCGGAAGCCTGAGTGGTTTTGAACAGATTTTCGCCAACAGCGGTAAGACCTACCGGGTTAGGGAAGCGGTACAACTCTATCCTGCCGACATCAACCTCTACTATTTCGCCGTCGCGGGGAACTTTTACGCTGACCCTGCCGTCTTTTGTAATATTGATTGTCTCAGGCAAAAAAAGCTCAGGCATCATTATATCGGGAAGAACCCAGTAACCATTGCTGGTAACAAGGCGTCCGTCTGAATCAACCTTAAAGTTGCCGTTGCGTGTATATGCCAAACTGCCGTCGTACATCTGAATCCTGAAAAAGCCTTCGCCCGCAATCGCTACATCGGTAGGGACATCGGTCGCTTGGAGCGCTCCTTGAGAAAAAACCCTTTGAGTGTCCGCGAGTTTTACGCCGTGACCCATTTGAATCCCTACAGGAACTACAGTGTCTTCCGTAGCCGGAGTTCCTGCCGTTCTTATAGTCTGATAAAGAAGGTCTTCAAAATCGGCGCGCTGTTTTCTGTAACCGTGGGTATTTACGTTCGCAAGATTGTTTGAAATTGTGTCAATATTCGCCTGCTGTCCAATCATGCCGGACGCTCCTGTCCATAAACTTCTGACCATTGTTTTACCTCTTTGCCTTTTATGCTAATTTAGCAACTTGATTTATTAGAGTGCCCAGCATTGAATCTTCAGCCTGGATCACCTTTTGGTTCGCTTCATAAGAGCGGTTTACTTCTATCATTTGAACCATTTCCACTACCGGATCGACATTTGCCGCCTCAATAAAACCCTGAATGACTTTAGGACGATTTTCAAGATCCATTGTCATAGGCGGACCTGAATATCTGCCATTACGTTCGTTGCCCTCGCGGTAAAGGCTGGAACCCTGTTTTTCCAAGAAACGCTCAAACATGAATTCAACTATTTTGAGGGTGTCGAGCAAAACCGGCTCTTCCCATTGATTACTTTCCCTTCCTACCATAACGTCCGGTTCATCAGGATAGGCGGCGTTTATCCATACCCTGCCTTGAGCATCAATTTGAAAATTATTTGCTTTTACTCTGATTGGACCGTTTTCGCCAAGTACAGGATAGCCTTCCTTTGTTTCAAGAAAGCCTTCCTTGCCAAGCATAAATGAACCATTTCTTGTATAACGCTCGCCGTAGGGGGTAGCGACAGAGAAAAAACCTTTACCATCAAGCATAACGTCAAAGTCGCTTGTTGTTTCTTTGGGAGCGCCTTGGCTAAAATTGACGTATAATTCGTTTAATTCCACGCCTGTTCCAAGCTTTCCTATAATAGGCGCGGCATCCGCAGAACCAAAGGGGTGCAGATAAACACCGTCATCGTCCTGCCGCCTCAATAATAACTGTAGAGATGCTTTAAAAGAGGCTACATCTTTTTTGTAGCCGTCCGTATCAACATTTGCCAGATTGTTCGCCACAGCGTCGAGCCGCCATTGTTGCGCCCTCATGCCGCTGGCTCCGGTATACCATCCTCTAATCACACAGACCTCCGCCTCTTTTTCATTATCGGCGATTTAAGGGGCGGGTTTAGGGCATGAAAGGGCTATTTGTAAGGTTTAATTGATGAAAAGCACCTTGTTTCGACCGGCGTCTTTTGCGGCATAAAGAGCCTTGTCGGCGGTTGAAATAAAGGCGTCAATAGAGTTTTCATTTGTGGGTATCAGCGAAGTAACACCAATACTTATGGTGATTTTCATTTCTGAGCCGCCATGAACCGGTATTGTCGTACTTTCAACGTCTAAGCGGATTTTTTCCGCGATTTCAACAGCTCCGTCAGAATGGGTATTCGGCAAAAGTACGACAAATTCTTCACCTCCCCAGCGGGCGGCAAAGTCGCCGGGTCTTTTAACAGCCTGCGAAAAAATAGCGGCGGCTGTTTGCAGTACAACATCACCATGAAGATGCCCGTATGTATCGTTTACAATCTTGAATTTATCCAGATCGATCATCAACAAACTAATTGAGGTTTTTTCCCTTATAGCCTGCCCCCACTCCATTTTTAGCCTGCTGTCAAAACTGCGCCTGTTTGGCAAATTTGTCAATTGATCGATCATGCTGATATGTTCAATAGTACGCAATTGATTGATAATTTGAATTTGATTGCGAACCCTTAGTTTTACGACTGCGGAACTAAAAGGTTTGGTAAGATAATCCGCCGCATCAAGAGCCAGTCCCTTTGCCTCATCTTCGTCGCTGGTAAGACCTGTAATAAAAATTATGGGGATTTTTTTTATTTCTTCACAACTTTTAACAGCGGAAAGCGTCTCATACCCATTCATTCCCGGCATTATAATATCCAGCAAAATAAGGTCGGGCTTGTATTCTTTCGCTTTTTCTAGGGCGCTTTCCCCGTTTGTCGCCGTATAAATAGTATAATCCTGCCCCAATATATGCGATAAAACTTTAAGATTTGTATTTTCATCATCAACAATAAGCAGAGAATTTTTCTTTGCTTCCATAGCTTTAAACTATCCTTCTTATATTAGTGTTGCCTGAAGACTTCAGTTTCTGAACAACTCTATTATCTTATATTATCTTTCATTATTCAACTCTAACCTGGCAAGAGTTATAAGAGCCTCATCAAATTCAAAATCTTCTATTTGCTGTATTAATAGCTCTCCTCCGGGTACTGCGCGAAGCTCAGACGTATAATTTAAAGATTCGGGGTTACCCGCTTTTAACAAGGGTTTAAGGGTTTCAAACAGTTCCAGAGCTTTCTCAGATTCAAGGGGCAGAAGCTCCTCAATCTGCTCCTCTTCGGTTTGTAATGAACTTTCATAGGTTTCCTGCAAGAGGATAAATTCACGCAAAACGGCAACCATCTCGGCATCCAGCATCTTTAACTGCCCTGATGAAACAAAGTTTTTCCCGTCTTTAAGCTGGTATTCCACTTCTGAGGCGATAGATTGAAGCTGTGTCTTACCAAGTTGACCTGCGTTACTTTTAATATTATGAGAGAGTCTGCGCGCAAGAACAATATCATTTGCCCCCAGCGCTCTGGCAATTTCTTCAACTATACTACGGTTGTTTTTTACAAATAATTTTTGAAGCGCTCTTTCAAATTCTATTTCTATTTTTGTGTCCTCACGAACCGTATCTGTGCGCGCAAGGGGTTTATTTAACGGCTTAAAGAATTTCAAAAGACAGTGCCAAAGTTCCTGAGAAGTAAAGGGCTTGCTTATATAATAAGACATACCGCTGGTTTTGTAGAATTCCCTTTCATTGGACATAACATTCGCTGTCATGGCGACAATAGGGGTTCTTGTATGCATTTTTTCAATAATAGAGGCGGCTTCTATCCCGTCCATTACAGGCATTTGTATATCCATAAAAACGAGATTAAAGGGCTTTTCACCTTCTTTTAGGCGCGAACGGAAAACTTCTACACCTTCCTTGCCGTTTTTCGCTATAACAGCATTAAGCCCTACCCTTGCCAAAGATTCGCTAATGACCGCCTGATTCATTTCATTGTCTTCACAAATTAAAACTTCGCCTTCAAAAACAGGTTTTTCAATCTTTTTAAGAGCGCTATTTTTAACCAGCATCGCTATTGGTATATCCGTCGTATTAAAATTTATTGTAAAACTAAATTTACTGCCGGTCTCCGGCGTACTTTCAACGATCAATTTGCCGCCCATCATTTCTATTAGATTTTTAGAAATGGGAAGCCCAAGCCCCGTACCGCCGTATTTGCGCGGCATGCTTGTATCGGCTTGAACAAACGGCTCAAAAATTTTCTCTATCTGCCCTGTTGTCATGCCGATTCCGCTGTCCGTTACCTCGAAATCTACAACAACAACGTCTTTATTTTGACTTCTAATTGATGCAGAAAGGCTGATATATCCCTCATTTGTAAACTTTATGGCATTGGAAAGAAGGTTTGTCAGTATCTGGCGCAGTCTGGTCGGGTCTCCCATCAATTTTTTTTCGGCTAATGATTCGGCATGAAAACGGAGTTGTATGTCTTTTTCTATCGCTTTTGGCAAAATTGCCGACTGGCATTGGGAAAATATATCGTCCAAATTAAAAGGAATATGTTCCAATTCCATTTTACCGGCTTCTACTTTTGACAGATCAAGAATATCGTTTATTATCTGCAAAAGACCGTCAGCGTTTTCCAGGATTCTATCAATATAATTTTTTGTTTTGGTGGGAATAGTGTCGTCCAAAGCCAATTCCGAAAACCCGATAATACTGCTCATCGGCGTTCGTATTTCATGGCTCATATTGGCAAGAAATGCCGATTTTGCTTTATTAGCGCTTTCCGCCGAGTCGCGTTCTAAGCGGTTTTTTTCCATCTCTATAAGTAGCGCGGTTTTTTTAAGGTTTTCTATATCCATTTTTTTCTTTAAACGGTCTAAAGAAACCAAAACAAAAGCCAGAGACAGCGCTAAAACCGCGCCAAGTAAAAGGAGAATCATCTCCATTTTGACTAATTCGTTGTAATACCCGCTCTTTGGAGTAATACTCCACAAAAACCATCCGTTATCAAGGCGCGTACCAAAGAAAACAACCGTTTCACCTTTATAATTCTTAAATTCGCGTTCAAGAATATCATCGCCAAGCAGAACCTCATCTATAATGTGTGAAACGCCGCTGTTTACATCACGGGCATTTGTACCAATCATTTCCGGTTCGGGATGATAAAAAATATTTAAGCTTTCGTCTCCCAAGACCCCATAACTGCCGTCTATCAGGCGAAGACGCATACCGGCGACATACTCTATCAAACTATCAAGAGATACATACAGGCATACTTCACCAAGTAGCTTGTTTTCATCGTCAAAAATATAGTGAATATAGGTAATGGCATCATCATTTATCTGAAAATTCACATCATGCGCAGAAGACGGCTCAAAACTGCCGTAAATACTGTTAAACTTAAAGCCTTTAATCTTCTTGTCATGCAAATCCGCGCTGATTTCCTGCAGATATTTCATTATCGCATCTTCGCTTAAGCCTTGCATAATCATGTCTCGTATAGTTTTTGAAACTAAAATTAACGTTATTTCACGTTCGTCAAGTTCATTTGTTATTTTTGATTTAGTTTGAGTGAGCAATTCGACAGCATTGTCGTTGTAAATGACCCTCATCACACTATTGATATAGTAGCGGCATATTACAACCATAGAGAAAAACGCCAGAATCACAAAGAAAAGCTGTAAAAACAAAGGGCGTATATTCCTAATTGCCTTGATAACAGGGTGCGTTTCCAGCATATATTTGTATTTTAACATGAAAATATGGTTTTGGCTATAACAGCTCAACATCAAAACCAAAGATTGTCATATTTTTAATAATTTAATTATAAAAAAGACCTGATCGCTGGGAGAAGCACCGCCCATGATCAGGTCCTTTATAAAGAACTTTTTTTATATAACTAAAAAACCTGAGATTAAAGAGCAGGTTTCTTAGCCGCCGGTTTCCTCTTGGCCGGTTTTTTCTTCGCAGCAGGCTTTTTCGCTGCTGTCTTCTTCACGGCTTTCTTCGCCGGTTTCTTCGCGGCTTTCTTCGCCGGTTTCTTTGCGGCTTTCTTTGCCGCAGGTTTCTTCGCAGATGTTACTGCCATCTTCTTATCCCCCCTTGCGTGGTTTTTACTGCCTTTCACCTTGGCAGCGGTGGGTTTTCCAGTCTTCGCTGTGTCCCCTCCCAATTTATACTTTCCGGTGTTACTGATAACAGCTTGCGCTCCCGCAAGACGTGCTAACGGAACCCGGAACGGTGAACATGATACATAGCTTAATCCCGCTCTATAACAAAAGTCAATAGTTACGGGATCACCGCCGTGTTCTCCGCAGATCCCAATCTTGAGATCCGGTTTTTCATTTCTTCCTTCTTTAATTGCAAAATTAATTAAACTTCCTACGCCTTCTTCATCAATTGTCTTGAACGGATCAACGTCAAGAACAGCTTTCTGAAGATATATGGGCAGGAATGACGCGACATCGTCGCGGCTGAAAGCGAAAGTCATTTGTGTTAGATCGTTTGTTCCAAAACTGAAGAAATCCGCATATTTAGCGATATGTCCTGAGCGAAGAGCCGCTCTTGGCACTTCGATCATTGTTCCAATGTGTATGGGTATCTTTACGCCCGCTTCAGTGAATACTTTATTGAGGATTTTTTCAGCATTGGGGCGCAGTAACTTTAATTCTCTTGCCGTAACAACGATTGGAATCATAATTTCGGGATGTACGGGGATTTTCTGCTTCGCACATTCCGCCGCAGCGTGTGCAATCGCTTCAACCTGCATATCGTAGATTTCGGGGTATGTTACCGCTAAACGACAGCCGCGATGCCCCAACATTGGGTTACTTTCGATAAGACTTTCAATTTTTACGGTTAATTTCGCGGCATCTATGTTCAAATGAGAGGCAAGTTCGTCAATTTCTTCCTTTGTGTGGGGAACAAATTCATGCAACGGGGGGTCTAAAAGCCTTATTGTTACAGGGCGTCCCTCCATCGCTTTGAAAATGCCGTAAAAATCTTTCTGTTGAAGGGGAAGTATCTTTTTAAGCTGTTCTTTCCTCTCCGCCTCGGAATCCGCGACAATCATCGCGCGGAAATGAATAAGTTTGTCTTTATCAAAGAACATATGCTCTGTGCGGCAAAGACCGATGCCCTGAGCGCCAAAATCAAACGCTCTCTTCGCGTCTTCCGGCTGATCGGCGTTGGTTCTGACTTCAAAGCCTTTTACCTTGCCGCGAACCGCTTTTGCCCTTACATCATCGCACCATTTAAGGAAAGTATTCATATCTTTGGAGATCATAGGCGCTACCAGCGGCAATTTTCCTTCGTAAACCTCTCCGGTGGAGCCGTCGATAGTGATCCAGTCGCCTTCATTAAACATTTTTCCGCCGACATCAACGGAATTTCCCTGCACCGAAACGCTTTTCGCGCCGGCGACACAAGGAGTTCCCATTCCACGGGCAACGACAGCCGCATGGCTGGTCATACCGCCTGTTGATGTAAGAATACCCTGCGAAACAACCATTCCGCCAATATCTTCGGGGCTTGTCTCTTTACGCACCAGCAAAACTTTTTCGCCTCTTTCGTGCCATGCTTCGGCATCTTTCGCGTTAAAAACAATTCTGCCCGTAGCCGCGCCCGGAGAAGCGTTTAATCCCTTTGTAAGAGCCTTCGCTTTTTTCTGCGCGTCTGTATCGATCATTGGGTGAAGAAGCTGATCAAGATGCCCCGGAGTTACGCGCATAATAGCGGTGTTTTTGTCTATTAAGCCTTCTCCTACCATATCTACCGCGCATTTTACAGCCGCGGTTCCGGCGCGCTTGCCGTTTCTTGTCTGTAATAGGAAGAGAACGCCCTGTTGGACGGTAAATTCCAAGTCCTGCATGTCCTTAAAATGCTTTTCCAACCTGTTTTTAATAGAAATAAGCTGTTTATAAATAGCAGGATTCTTCTTTTCTAATGTAGAAATTCTTTCCGGCGTTCTGATACCCGCGACAACGTCTTCGCCTTGGGCATTCATTAAATATTCACCGTAGAATTCATTGATACCGGTGCTGGGGTCTCTGCTGAAACACACGCCTGTTCCTGAATCGTCGCCAAAATTGCCGAAAACCATTGACTGAACATTGACCGCAGTCCCTTTTAAGTTGCGAATATCGTTAATTTGGCGGTATTTTATGGCTCTTTCGTTCATCCATGAGCCAAAAACGGCATTTATCGCACCCCAAAGCTGATCCAGCGGATTTTGGGGGAAATCTTTGCCTGCGTCTCTTTTTACGATTTTTTTGTACTGGTCTACCAGTTTTTCAAGATCGGAAGCTGTAAGTTCCGTATCAAGCTCTACTTTTTTTTCTTTTTTAATTGCGGAGAGGGCTTCTTCAAAATGATCATGCTCAACGCCCATTACCACATCGCCGTACATTTGAATAAAACGCCTGTAAGCGTCCCACGCAAAGCGCGGATTGCCTGTTTTTGCCGCAAGACCCTTAACCGCTTTATCGCTAATACCAAGGTTAAGGATTGTGTCCATCATGCCCGGCATTGAAACGGCGGCTCCTGAACGGACTGAAACCAAAAGCGGATCGTTAGGATCGCCAAGTTTCTTTTTCATTACTGATTCAAGCTTTTTAAGACCTGCTTCAACTTCTTCTTTTATACCGCTTGGATATTTGTTTTTATTTTCATAATAGGCGGCGCATACGTCCGTGGAAATAGTAAAGCCCGGCGGAACAGGAATTCCGAGATTAGTCATCTCAGCAAGATTGGCTCCCTTGCCGCCCAAAACCAATTTCATTTTTGCGTCGCCGTCGGCTTTTCCGTTGCCGAAGAAGAACACATTCTTTTTACCAGCCATTAACTTCCCCCCTAGTTAATCTATCATAATAATAAATCTATCACAATAGTTAATTTATTTCAATAGCTTTTTTTATTTTTTTTCAAAGCTATTTTATTTCAATAAATCAATAATAGCAACTTGGAATTATTTTGTCAAGCGGCTATGATAATATTATGAACTATATTGACCTTCCTGTCTACAAAAATCAGAAAAAAATTTTAGAAATGTTGGAAAAAAATCAAGCGGTTGTTGTAGAGAGTCCGACGGGTTCCGGCAAGACAACACAGCTTCCTGTGATACTTTATGAAGCGGGATACGCGGAAAAAGGCATCATAGGAGTAACCCAGCCACGACGTATCGCGGCGGTGTCTGTAAGCGAATTTATAGCGAGACAGACAGAAACTTCGATACCGGGGCTCATCGGATACAAGATGCGCTTCGCCGATCAGACCAATCACCAGACCAAAATTAAAATAATGACCGATGGAATTCTTTTACAGGAGATGAAACTCGATCCTTGGCTATCAAAATACAGCCTTCTTGTCGTAGATGAGGCTCATGAACGGAGTTTAAACATCGATTTTATCCTCGGTTTGCTCAAACGAGTGCTTGAAAGCAGACGTGATTTCAAAGTAATAATATCTTCCGCGACTATAAACGCGGAAGTTTTTTCTGAATATTTCGGCGGATGCCCCATTATAAAGATAGAAGCGCAACGTTTTCCTGTTACAATGATCTATGATCCCGTTTTAGAAACAAATAATAGCGCGGAAGAGGCGATTTTGACTAAAATTGAAGCGATAACTGCCCGTTTTATCAATGAAAAGCGTGAAGGAGATATTTTAGTCTTTCTTTCAGGCGAAAAAATGATTAAAGAGTGTATGAATAGGCTCACATTCTCTTCTGTAGGAAAATTTTTGCATATTATTCCATTATACGGCAGACTTGGCAAAGAAGAGCAGGAAAGAGTCTTTGAAGACGCTCCAAAAGGTAAAACAAAGGTTGTTATTTCTACAAATATCGCAGAAACGTCTGTTACAATCGACGGAATTACCGCTGTAATTGATTCAGGACTCGCTAAATTAAACTGGTACAATCCGCGCACATACACGTCAAGTTTAATCGAATCGCCAATATCAATAGCATCGGCGAATCAGCGCAAGGGACGCGCAGGGCGCACGCGCGAAGGGAGCTGTTACAGGCTTTACACTCGCAAAGATTTTGAAAATAGAGCGCTTTATACTACCGAAGAAATCTTTCGTACCGATTTATCCGAAGTAATTTTACGAATGGCAGACCTCGGCATAACTAATTTTGAAGATTTTGATTTTATAACTCCGCCTGAAAAAGAGGGATTAATCGGCGGAATTGAGACATTAAATCTGCTTGACGCGCTTGAAAACGACCGCAGTTTATCAAATATAGGCAAATTAATGACAGAATTTCCTCTCGCGCCGCGTCAATCAAGGATAATTGTCGAAGCGATCCTCCGTTATCCTGATGTAATAAGGGAAACGCTCATCTCTGCGGCGTTTTTATCGACACAAAGCCCTTATATTCTTCCGCCGGGACAAGAAACCGACGCGCGGCAGGCTCATCACCGTTTTCGTGACGATAACGGCGATTTTGTCTCGTATCTCAAACTTTTTAAGTCTTACAATGACTCAACAAACAAAGTAAATTTCTGCGAAAAAAATTTTTTAGACGACCGCGCGATGTCAGAAATTGTAAATGTGACGGCTCAGCTCGAAGAAATTCTCGCTGGTATGAAAATTCCTGTTCATCAGAGGTCTCAGCCGCTTTCTGTAAGCGAAATTGACGATTATTTATGTTGTGTCAGCCGTGGAATGATTCAATTTGTCTGTGTTCGTGAAGGAAGAGGAAAAATCGGCTCTTATCGCAGTTTAACAGCGGATAAAATCATAATTCATCCCGGATCGGTAATGTTTCGTCTTGATCCTCCGTTTATTGTCGCAGGAGAGATTGTGCGGACATCAAGAATGTACGCAATGTCGGTTTCGCCGCTCTCAAAAGCTGTTTTACAGCGAATTCGCCCCGGACTTTTTGATGAATACGGAAAAAGTACGGACGCGAAACTTTTAAGGCAGAAAAAGGCGCGTGATTTTACCAACAACATTAAAATTTCTGATGAAGTGTTTGAAATTGTCAATGTTAAAGGGAAGAAAACCGTTCTTCTTCCGTGGGAAAAACTGGCGCGTCTTAAAGACAAAATTTCTTCTGATACCGTATACAAAGGGATAAAAGGTAAAATAATAGTAAAAAATCAGTACAATTTGCTTGCGGGAGAAAAATTAGAGCTTATTTTATCACTTGCTCCGGTTTTGGACGCTGAGAGCGCTTTCTCCCGCGCCTTCCCCCGAAAAGAGAACTTTAATTCGCGTAAAAATCTTTCTACATTGTTAAAACATCTTGATAACCTTGTAAAACCTGTTGTATGGAAAAAAAACTCAAAAGATTTGGGATTTTTAGGTCTTTTTA
The DNA here is from genome assembly GCA_031254315.1 of Treponema sp. Lineage (GTDB taxonomy): Bacteria > Spirochaetota > Spirochaetia > Treponematales > Breznakiellaceae > WQXQ01. The sequence continues at coordinate 60,478 of JAIRUQ010000091.1, read as the reverse complement.
CAGACGGCGCGGGAAATTACTGGTTTAGGGCATCACGCGGCTTTTATACCGCTCTTAATGAGAGCCTTTCTGCTCTTGAATCACTGATTGATGAAATTGGCGAAGAAGCTGACATTGAGCAGAAGCATATCGTAAATCAAAATTATCGAAGGCTTTCGGATTATCTTGGGTAGATAATCCGAATTTCGCCTTCGATGATGAATTTGCAATTAGTTGGGGCTATAATTCGCCGTAATCTGAACGTTACCGGAAAAATTAACGGTAGTGGTTAAAGCTGATGGGCTAACAGCAGTGCCTCCGGTTACCGTCCAGCCGGTAAATGTATAGCCAGCAGGAACATTTGCCGTTACAGTAACGGGATATCCGGTATAGTATTTCCCGGTCCAGTTTCTACTTGCAAGATTTGGAGTTACCGTATTAATTTTTATGGATGCGTTAGAAATATTCACGGATAAAGTAACATTTACCAAATTGCCCAAGCCGCTAAAATATCTTGGCAAATATTCGTTAGTCATTGCATTTCTTATGTTATTTAGATAGTTTCTGGCATCCGATACTTTATTGTCAAAAACCGTAGCCCAGGGACGACCCCACCGTTCAAAATAATGCTCCATTAGCGGCTTGTATACAGCGGCTATTGCCGTCAATTTTGCCGAAGCAGAATTATATTCAAAGTTTACATTGTACAGATCCATCATTGTAAGAACAAATTGCCGGCAAAAATCCGGATTTTTTAATAACTGTTGAAATAGCTTATTGTTACCATGATTTCCATTCAAGATTGGAGAGAAAGGATCAGAAGTCCCACCGCTGCGATAAATCCCCATGGAAAATTCAGTGTCAAACACCATCCAACGCCATTTACCGTCACCATAGGGGTTGCCCGGCTCAACATTCCTCACCCTCCATAGTTGATAGTTATTATGAGGCCAATCTTCGTTGTAAACATAGATTTGCGCAGCAAAATAATCGATGAAGCTCTGAATGTCAAATATCTCACAAAAAGCGTTGTAATTTGCCTGTATAGACATATCCTGTTCCTGATGATTCATCATGTCCCAATACAAATTCATGTCGGAGGCGATACCTTCATCTAATTCTCCCGTTTCGATAGATATGACATTATTTCTGTTGACGCCAAATTTCTGTTCTAAATAATGGTCGCTGTACTTCTCTTGAAGATTATAAAAACCCCAGTATTCTCCATTAAGGTATACAATACAGGGAATTGCGGTTTGCGTTGTAAAATTACGGTCACTGACAAGGCTTTGTACGAATACGTCGTAAAATTTTGTATATTCGGTGTCATTTCCGCCATTTCTCAGCATAAAATTCTTATACCTTGTGATTTGCGTTTGATCGGGATAGGCTTTAAAAGCGCCGGGAATTAAAGGATAATTGCTCAGGTTATTTATACCGTATTCTTCCCTAAAGTACACATTAAAACTCTTTTGACCTTTGTCTCTGCTCCATCCACCGCGAATGCGAATACCCGCTCCGGTAGAAAATCCTAGCCGCCTACTTCCGTCAAAAAAATCTAAATTTGCTTCCCGCTCCCAATCCCTTCCCTTCTGATTAAAATTATAATTAGGCCAGACATTATTACTGTTTCCTCGGACATAAATGCCTGTTTCTCTATCTAAAAGGTTACTTGGGTCGGTAACAATGGAGAGAACGGGATGATTTCCGTATCTTTGCAGATCATTGCCAATGAAATAGGTGCGCGTCAGCACTTCGCTTTGTTTGCCGCTGGAGTCTACAGCTAACGCGCGAATTACCGTAACTTTTGGCACTTGCGCCGAAGTTGGACGAAAAATTGCCGGTTCACTACCTCGGGGATCACCTGGTTTCATATAAAACTGTTCTGAGTTTGCCGATGTTGCTAAAGCAGGCTGTCCACTGCGATTTTGTACGGTAATGGGGTCTCCTTTGTATTGAAATACCGGTCCCCCACTCGTCGCTTTTGACGGCAACGGAATACTCCCATCTGTCGAGTAATATACCTTGGAGCCATACGGAGCCGCTAATGTAAGCTTGAATGACTGGGAATAAAGCCCGCTATTATGGGAGAAGGTGAGCTTTCTTGATTCCGGTATATCGTAAGTCGGTCGAGATTCACAAGACACAAACAGATAACAGACAGAAAGCAATAAACAACAAATAGAAACTCTGTAACTAGTCATAATACTTTTATTAATTGAAGTTTGCTTCTTATTCATAAAATTCTCCTTACTTAGCATATATCTATGCTGTTTTGGCGGCGATTGCACCGCCGCCAAAAATTCTTTTAGAATTCAGGCGTCCAACTCCCATTAGTTGCAGATCGGGGACGGAATTTTGCCAAATCTGTGGTGCGATAATCTATATTCGTAAAGTCAACGCTGTTATTACCTGAATCACTCAAGGAAACGCGGCGTAGGGCATTTTGTTTTGAGAAATTGGTATTCATCGCACCTTTAAAACCAACTGTAGAATCGTTATTACCGTTTCTTGCGCCCAGCAAATCCACCAATGCGGTTCCCGCTTTTGGTCCCGGCGGCTCAGAAGCATTATCCCACGGTTGAGCCTCGGCAAGTTTTACTTGATTAGACACAAGGGCTACCTTAAAACTCCTGTTGCTCATATAAAAATTGTTGTCATCTTGATCGCTCACCGTTATTTGTAACCTGCCTACGGTGCCATTCTCATCGTTCAATTTTCTCCCGCGAATCAGGTAAGAGCCGTAAGCGGGAATAGTTCCCGTCAAATTGATAACATTCCAGTCTTCATCTTCTTCAATTACAGTGCCGCCGCCGTTAGCTTTACCATTTGCCCACTGGACAGAGTAAGTACTCAAATCAATAGGAGCATCGGTATTATTGTACAGTTCTATAAAGCTATGTGAAACAGAACCGGTATTTGTATTATCGTTTGAACCAAGTTCCGATCCAAAGCCAGTACCGTAAACCTGAAAGATCATAAGCCCTTCCGTTGGGAGCGGCGCTTCCGGCTCCGCAAAGGGGTCCCAAGAGCCTGCACCGGAGTTTCTTGGTCTGCGGACTTCAAGCATTTCATTGGTAAATGCACCGTTGCCTGTTGAAGCGTATCGCGCCGTAATAAAATCTTCTGAATTATCATTAGTATCGGTAATATCAAAGCGGCGGACAGCTACAGACGCGGAACAGCGTGCGGGCGCTGTCTCAAACCCATATATACTATCCTCAGCATCCGTATTTCGAGCACCAACCATATCTATATAACCGGATACTCTTTTTCCATTACCGTCAATGTCAAACGGATTCTGTACGGTTAATGCTCCGTTTCCCTGAATAAGGGCAACCTTAAATGCCCTGTTGTACAAAGTGAAATTATTATCGTTAATATCTCCATAATCATCAGGGATTTGATAACGTGCGGCATCTTTATGTCCAACAGGATTCGTATTTTGTTTGAGACCTAAAATAAGAAATGAACCTTTTGCGGGTATTGTTCCGCTTAACGCAATCCTTTGCCAGGGTTTATCTGCGTTATCATCCCAGCCCTCATCGGTATTTCTATGTCCGGCGGCGTAATAAAGAGAGGCGCCGTTTAATTTAACAGCTTTGTTAGTTCTATTGTACAATTCTACAAAAGAATGCGTCGCACCTGCCGCATCACTTGCTGAGGCATAAGCCTGCAGGATTAATATCTTCCCCGCAAGTTTGTCAGAATCTCCCGTATCGTTAGGACATCCCGTCAGAATTAAAATGGCGGATAAAATGGCAATAATTGCCATCAATATTGCTTTTTTGTTTTGTTTCATAGCCAAAATTACTCCCTATATATAAAAATAAGGGAATCACTAAAAACTCCCAAGTTTTTTATTTATCCTGTATTTTTAGGCTTTTGTCAATGAGTATCCACGAGATAGAGATTCGGAATATTCTTTGGTTTAAAGAAGATAACATACTGGACTGATTCATATGTTTCTTCTGGATTTAAAGCACTGTATTGACTGGCATCAAAATAAAAAATAATTCCGCCTTTATAGAAAAAGAGCATGACCTCTATAAAACCTGCTCCTTCCCCAAAAAGCCAATAAAAAGGCTCCGTTGCCGCTGTTTCTGTAAAATCAATATCGTTGTTAAAATTAACACTAAAATCACTAGATGATATTCTATTAATATGCCGATTATTAATGGCTAAACATTTTCTTTCCCGGTTATAGACAATAAAGATAGATGCATTTTCAATGCTCTGAATAAAACGGTCGCTAAGTAAACTTGGTTCAGATTGATCTATTATTTCGTATGAATCAAAAACATATTCCCCAGTAAAATTTCTTAAATAATCAGTTGTTAATCTCATGACATTGTACGATACAGGAGAATTTAAATCTCCTGCAAATGTATACGGCATATCAAAATCCCATACTTCTCTCGTATATCTTTCAGGTTTATGTTCATTATAGACAATTTGTAATTTTTCGTTTTGTATCTCCAATTTTGTATCATTGTGAACAAATGTGTTCCCGTTAAAAGTTAGCGTAATTTCATTTCTTACGATTGTTTTATTATCTACGATGTCTATTTCCCGGATTAATACATTTTCACCTTCAACAACTAATGTTAATATTTCCGGGGAACGGCTGGAACTAGACCATCTTTCGGATTGTTGTGTGTAGTATCCCTGCGCCAGAATTATTGTTTCTAGCGATGATACATTACTTCTGCGTGAATTATCTATTGTTACGGACGTAGTCTCTCTCCTATTATCAAAAGGAAACGACGCTGTCCCAACTCCTCTGCTTCTCATCTTAAAAAGGAGCGTAGCTTCTTCTGCGATATTATTTTCAACTTGGCTAACAAAACCGGAAAAGCACCATCCTGTATAGCCGGATTGGGATGTTATTTTAATCCAGGGAGCCGTTATATTATCTATTGTCTCAGTTTCTCCATATTCAAGAATTTTAAGAGCGGAAAATCGCGGTAGTAACATTATTGGGGAGGATATATCCGCATTTTCATATAAATATATGTTATTTGTTACATAATACATTACTGTACCGGTTTGTAACATTGATTTATCCACTATTATCGGTGATTCAAACGCATTGGGGATAACTTCGTTTAGATTCACAGGAGCCTGCTCTTTTTTATCATTTGCACTCTTGTTGCATGAAAAAAGTAAAATAACGATAAAAAGAAGCAGTAAATTTTTCCATTGTGTTTTCATTTTTTTCTCCTAACCCAAGGCAAAACTTGGCGACTTTCGCCGCGTTTGTTTTGCCTTGAGTACTGATTAATTTCTTAGTTCAAATACCCAATCCAAAATTATTATACTGTTTCCAGGAACCCAACCTGTATATTCGGTGAACATCTCTGGGAGCAATGTTATGGCTGAAACATCCCTGCTGTTTGGTCTTTCCCAATTCATAGCTGAATCAAAAATTATCTGATACCAATAAACTTCAACTCCGTTTACCATTGTTTTTGTTTCAGTCCGGTTTATTATTTCAAAACACATCATTTCATGCTCGGAAACACCATCTTTGTCATCATGTTTGTATCTGTCTACAACCGACCAGTTTTTCATCTCCATAATTACATTTGAATTCACGGAAGGTTCTGCATATAAATTACTACGTCGGTTAAAATTAATATTTCCAATAACGCCATATAGCTTTGTATGTCCCGGTTCAACACTGTACATCTTGGCATCTATACGTTCACTGGCTTGCAGGGGGGATGTTAAATCATTTCCAAATGTTAACCGTTCCGCTGTAGTACCGGTTTTTTTTGTCCATTCTTCGTAGGTAACTATATCATATATCATTACGCATAGCTTATCATTATACATTCCCTTTATTAATACTCGCTTTTTATCAGCGCTGAAATCTATTAGTGTGTCGTGAAGGGCGGCAAGCGGATCCAGTTCATATTTTAGAGCCGGAACCATAATCTCCGGTACGGTGAAGACCAATTGGTTGTCCAATGTCCTCACCGCATAATACGCCCTATCTCCGCAAGGATTACTGTTCTCATCAGAATTGATCATAAATACATATTTATTGTCGAATATTTTCCAGTCAGTTGGTCTTTTCCCGCTTCCATAATGATCTGAGTTATAAACCCTTGCGTTTAGTTTTTCCAGTAATTTATAGTCTCCATTCAAGCCTTCGGTCCATGCTTGGGGGAAGTTAGATTCATCTATCACATAATTGGCTACTTCAGGCAAATCTCGACTTGGCTGTGATATGTAAGAAACAATGTAAGCGTTACTTTTAGGCGATTCTGAAATATACTTACCGTTGAACAATGACACGAATTCCGTATCATTAACCGTTGAGACACCTTCGTTATAAACATATTTGTAGCGTTGAGAACCTTCATAATTCTCCAAAAGAAGCGTGCCCGGCAGACGCGATTTATAAAACACCAGCGGGCTTGAAGAACCATTAACTGTGATAATATCTTTAACTTGTTTCTGAACATAATCAAAAAGTATATATTGATATCGCCATGATTCGTTTATAACCGTTTTATCCGCTACTTCAATAATTATATCATTGTAACTGCCAAAATATACGCGCCGCCACAATGAATGAGCGGCATCTGTCCATTCAATCATGGTGTGAAGATACAGAAAGATACCATCACGTCTTGGAATTATTTCGTTTTGTGTTGGATTCGCGCCGTTGTCACCTATGGCTTCCCCTGTTGCATTGCGTGTTTGTTGTGTATTTGTTACCTGCTTCGTACACGAAAAGAGAAGCGATATTAGAAGTAAGATAGCGACAAAAAGAAGCTGTAAATTTTTCTCTAACGTTTTCATTTTTCTCTCCTAACCCAAGGCAAAACTTGACGGCTTTCGCCGCGTCTGTTTTGCCTTGGGGGATGCGCTTACTGTTATTCTAAATACTCATTAATATACTCATTGCTTCTCTTTGAACCTCGATTTATAACCAAGAGACCGACAAGTCCTTCTTCGTCATCAGGTAATGTGAATAGCGGTCTTAATAATATCCATACCCTGCCATATGTGTCACTCTGTACCTCAAGCCTTAAGCGTCCGTCTGGGAATGAAGATACTGTTTCATATATATTATCTTCTATCTGTCTTAAAAGATATGTCCCTCTACGAACCGCCCAGAATGGGATTTCTTTGTCAATTTCCATATAGTATAGGCAGTCTGTAGGATCAACTAAACGGTATTCTGTCAGATATGGCAAACTTCCCCAGATACCAAGAAGCGGATATTCAGGATTGGAGCGTTCTCCGACTCTGTCCTGCATCGAAAACTGCAGACCGGTTCCTGTTGTTCTTAAATTTAAAATGGAAAAACCATTTCTAAATTCTACGTCATAAATGTACAATAAATTGTCTGAAAGCGTGTCTGCCATTTTGTAAAGTTTATCTGCTTTCTCAGTCTGATACACTAATGAAAACCGTTCTCTTCTAAGGCGATATTGATATAAAATACATTCTGACGGTATTTCGAGCTTTCTAAAAATGGCGTGCGGTGTCTGAGGACCTACCCAATTATATATATATGGGTAAACTGATCGATCTTCAATCCATCTACCATCCGAAATACTCCAATAATAATCGGTAAAAAAGTCATCATTTTCTTCTGCTTCATTTGCCATGGGTAAAGAAGAGCCTATTGCCGGGTTATTACCGGATATTCTTTCATTTGCCGCATTATTGTTAGATATGTCTTCATTAACGGTTATATGCGGTTCAGCAGTTTGCTCTTTTTTATCATTTGCGCTCCTGTTACATGATAACAGCAAAATAGCGATAAAAAGAAGCAGTAAATTTTTTCCTAATGTTTTCATTTTTCTCTCCTAATTGTGACGATAAGGTATCAGTTTTACTTGTTCATTATCTACTATATATGAAGTTCCATAAGTCATATTCTGTTGAACTTGAAGAATATCCCAGCGTCTTATTTCACTAAAAGCATAACTTTGTCTTCCTAGATTTCCAGTGCTATTCCAAGGATTTGAAACAATAATTTCACTTATTCCTGTAACTTCACCCACACTATTAAAGGTAAATTTAATTCTGGAAAGCATAATAAAGTGAGAACCATTATTCCCGTTATCAACTTCAAGACAAGCAAAATATTTGGTTCCCGATTGAGCTAACCTGTATAACTCCTGTACACTTGGGGTTCTTGAAGCAGGATCGACTGTAACAGTATATATTCCATCTGTGTTTCCTGTTATAATATCTGCCATATTCTGACTTGATAAATCTGAACGGTTAGTAAAAAGATTATTACTCTTTATGTAATCATGAAGTTCAATAGCATTAAAACCTCTATTCATAAGGTTTTCTAATGCATATTTGACAGTCATAAACCTACAACCATAAGTATGCAATGAAATAAACGGCTCCTCCACATATCCATTTGCTTCAAGAGCATCTTTGTTATTGATAAAATTCTCCCATGTTTCGAGAGCTTCTCTTTCATTTACTGGTCCTTTTGATAAATATCTTCCAAATGCCGCTCGTTTTCTTTCCAGATTTATCGCATCTACTCTCTCTCGTGGTAATGCGTTTAAAAGCGGTATATCTCTATATCTGTCCTCATTCTGGAAATTAAAACTTGTCCTTGTAGAAAGCCAAAGATAGTCTTTGTCATTTTTGTAAAAAAATTCCAGATACTCATCGTAAATGGAATAATCTCCTGATTCTTTTGCCAGTAATAAAAAATAATTTTCTATATCAAAATCCTGGTTATAGGCATAAAACCAATCATTTTCTGCATTGATTTTGTCTGCCATTGTCAATCTTGCAATAGAAGCTTCCTTGAGTTCGTCAAAATTTGATTGATAAGTTACAACATTTCCGTACGCATCGGTTTCACCGACTCCATACCCATCCCTGTACGCTTCATGTCCAAGAATAACCGCAAGACGGTATTGCTCTTCCCTGCTCATGCCCTTTTCATAATTTGCCAAATTTATCACTCTCTTTCCGTCCTCGGTTACGGTTTGTGCGGAATATTCGCCTTCCGCATTTGTGTTAAGTTTAACGTCACCGCTTAGTATATCACGCAATTGATCCTTTTGTACAGCGTCTCCGTAGCCATATTGGGCGCGTAAAGCGATTGCGGAGTCAAAATTATTATTTTCGTTTTTTACATATTTATTAATACGGGTATTTATGTCCAAAACTTGAAGACCTCTCATAGACGCGTACAGGTTGTCAAAGCTGACGTTTGCGCCCCCTGTGCCTAGATTCATTGATGTGCCGTTTCTGCCGAGGTGTAATTCAAGTAAACCGCTGTTGTATTTACCCTCTGAAAGCAAACTTAAATTTAGTACATTCAAGGTAAAGTCATTTCCCAGAGCATAATTTACTCCCTGACCTGCCAAAGAACCTATAAGTTCGTTGAATTTTTGAACGTCATTCTTGTTTAATTTATTGAAAGCATCCAATTTAATCATATCAGTACCGGTGTTAATTGCTGTTAGAGATGAAGTGGTAAATGTACTTGTCATGGAAGTGAGTGTGTTTGTAAGCATACTGTTCATTCCGGCTTTAACAATTTTACCGTCATAACCTAAACTGCCTTCACTATAAGTAATACCGCTTACAAGACTAGTAGCAAAACCTGTTGTGAAAGTTTGCACTCCGGTCATCATTGTTTTAGCAATAACAGTATTTAAACTGCCGCTTGCTTTTTCAAGAGTTTTTTGTGTAAGTCCTGCGAAAACAGTATTATCTCCTAAACTTACGCCGTTGAACAACGCTCCTCCAAGACTGCTTATTGTGTTTGTCAACAAAGTTTTTCCAATGCTAAAAGCGGCTTCATCAGCTGTTTTAAAACCAGTTGCGACATCAAGTGAACTAAATACTATTTCACTTGCAGAACTAAGTCCGATAGAAAGCGCCATTCCTGCCCAGCCAAGTCCGCCTGTTAAAGCACCAGCTACTATTGAACCGGCAATAGTACCAACTGTGCGAAGTGAAGGGGCATCAAACCAGCTGTCTTCGTCATTCCACATTCGTTTGTCCCATGGAGCCATGGAAAGTTCAGCGCTTCCCATTGAATCAATAACAGACCAATAAATGTATTCGGACATCAGACGTCCAAGCTCTCCTGCGCCTTCATCATATAATATGTCATTTCTATTTTTCCCAACATTTCCCTCTAGTGGCTTTACATTCGGACTGGAACCTATGTAGGCTCCAAATTTTCCGGGGGAATTTTCACCAGTTCCGAAAATTCCGTCAGTAATTGTTTGAACTTCAATAAAAACATTATTCAACAAGGCTCTTATGGCAACGGAATCCAAATTGGCAAGATAATTTTCGTCCATATTTGTCTGAAGACTTACCGGTTCCATAATGTAATTTGCATAACCTGTAATGGTTACTGTTTGGGTGATAACCGGTTCAAAGAGCGTAGAACCTTTTACTACATCTTTTATATAGTTGTTTCCGCTCTTTCTCCAAAGTCCGTTAAATATAAAATGATTGTCCATGCCTTCTCTGAAATTTTGATTAGCCGCTGATACATTAGAAGCCAGACCATTAATTGCCTCTTCGACAGTTAACCTGACATTATAAATTAATTTTCTTGATTCGTTATCCGCAACTTCAGCACTTGCTTTTCTCGCCATGTCAGAAGCGGCTGTTTTTACAAGAGCCGAATCCCAAGAAAGTCCGCTCATACTGCGGTTTACAAGACCGACAGAAGAACCGGCGATACCGTTTAACGAGCCTAATGCATTTGACATATTGATTATACCGGAGGACTGCAGTAGCTCCGCCATTAAAGTTTGCGCTGTGGGAATTGCATCCCGAATACCAAAGGGCTCTCTTGTATCTACAAAGCGGGATAGACGTTCACCTTCAGAGCCAATGAGCGAAAGGAAAGCCTCTGAAGAAGCATTGTTAGCCGCAGTAGCTACCTGCTGAAGCCATCTTTCTTTGTCTTCAAGCCCTGCAAGATACGCGTACGTCCATTCGGTATTGACACGTTCATACTCGTCCTGAAAATTTGTAGACCATGTATTGTAGGCTGAATTCATTTTTTGAAGGCTCGTAGCCCAATCTGTCCTTCCGTTCTCAAGTATAAGAGCGGCGGAAGACAACCATTCATTTGCTTTGTCATCTATGCCCATCCGTAATATAGCCCATTCAGCTTCTCTTGCAGAAAGTTCTGCATTATATTTGTTACGCAATATTTTCTCAGTCAGCGATGTTAATTCATCTCCAAGAATACTGAATTCTGTAAAGAAATTGGAATCCATATCTAAATACAGAGAAAGATTATTTATCATGACAGTATGCATATTATCAAGGTGATTCTTTCCTGCCGCCGAAGTATTCCCGAATGCATTTTCGGCGGTCGTTCTTAATGTTCCAATATTTCCTGTTCCCGCAATATAATTATTTATATCCGTTTGAAAAATACTTTCATTTGCCTTTTGAGTTTGGAAACTTTCAAACCAGTATGTTTCCAGAGCCGTTTTTGCTTCTCGTTCCTTAGCATTTGTCCAACTAGCTAAAGTCATAAGCGCTTCTGAAACGGTTGAAAAATTCCTATTAGAACCTTCCTGCTTCTGCATTAATTCCCAATAACTATAAAGTTTGTTGATGTCATCTTCACTTACTCCGTCAACATAAGATAATGTAAAATTTATACTCTCCCAGTCAACTCTTTGATTGTCTGCGCTTTCTCCTATCAAAGCGGCGAGTTTTCCGCATGATTGCAGATAAGCATTATAATTTGCTTGTATACTTGAGATATTGAGCAATAAACCGTCTTTCCAATCATTGACTTCTTCATTTATTTTATTATATGCCGGACGAATATTGTTACGAGCGTTTTTATTTGTATCACGCATATCTTCGAATGATAAAAAAACCGGGAAATTATACCATTTATCTAATTCTTCTCTTGCCTGAGAATATTTTCTATCCGCATAATCATATGCTGTTTTATAAACATCAAGGGTATGCATTTTTGAAAAGCCAATTGAATTTTTGTTGCCATTTAGAGTTAAAATTACATAAAATTCCAAATCGGCTTTTTCTTTGTTGCTTAAACTATTCCATGCATCACTATACAAACTTTCAAAATTTCTTATTACATCTCTATCTCTCAAGGTAGAATAAAGATCATCTTTTACTGCTACAAACCACTCAACACATGACGATACGGTTAACCTACCCATTGACCCGCCACTTTTCATTTCGCCAATTCCTGAATAGTAGGTATTTAAATTCGTAATATCTCCATTTGCCTTGATTAATGAATATATCAGGTAATTTCTCGCATAACCCCACTGTTTGAATTTGTCAGGGTCCGCAAAATATCCTGCCATTCTTTCACCTAAGGCTCTTACCGCTTCTTCATACATGGAGAATTGTCCGTCATCATTATTTGAATTAAAGAAATTGTTTAGGGATTCCGCCTTGGATTCATCTACTCCTGAAATTGCAAAATTATTTCTGGAAAATGCCAGCATACCGTTTTTTACGGTAATAATGTCTTTAACTGTCCATGCAGATTGCGAATCGGGTAAAACATAATTATTATAATTTTGATCTACATACCCAAACTGGTTTAACGAATTTATATATTCGTTATATAACCTTTGATTGTTAATATATTCTTGTGAAGCGGTAGATAATACAGAATCTGCTACTTCCAATACTTTGAGTTTTCTTTTAAAACTTTCTTCGTATGCTGAATACAACGCATCATATTCAGAATCTTCATAAGAACGCTTACTTTCTCCATTGTAAAGATCGGAAAGTACACTTAAAACGGTCTGCGCCCTTGATAATTTTGCTTGACAATTTTCTAAATCGATACTATCCGCGTTAATGTAAGAAGTGCTTGCCCACCTTTTTATTGCATCCTGTTTTTCATATTCAAAACGTTTCTCATTTGTATCATCAAATATTCGCTTTACAATGCTGTATTGGGCATCATAACCGGAGCCAATTGCCATAAAAGATTCAACTTCCAGCAAATACTCGTCTCTTATACTGTTATATGTTTCCTGCTGGTCTTTAAGTCTTCCTTCTAAGACCGCTAGTTCAGCTTGCGCTTCGTTAGGGGATATTTTTGTCAGTTCATAAGCTCTAGCCGTTTTTACAAATTCATTAATCTTATATTTTAAACTATTAAGTTGTAAGTTTGCTGATGAACTTGCGTTAGAATATAATTCATAATAAAGATTAGAATCTGCTTTTATATCTAACATATCCTTTTGTAAGAACATTGCGAACGCATCATTAACTCTGTTTGTGTAATAAACTGTATAATACAAAGAATCTGTAAATATACCATCTATCCATGTAGTAACCGTTGCAAGAGCAGAATCGTAGTTTGTAATATCTTCCTCTGATAGATATTGACGCCAATGCTTCTCGCCGTTCATTAAAGCGATATTATTTTCCCAAGAATCGGTAATCTGATATGCATAAATAAGCGCTGTCATTTTGTTATATATGTCATTAAGACTATTGTTTATTCTTTGTATTTCATCCTCGTCAACATCAGTTCGCGGTAAAGTATTTGCAAATAAATTCTGTAATTGATTATACTCAAGTAGAAGCGCATCCGTGCTTCTCCCCGGCTGAATACCGGCATTAAGAGCATAAGCTGAAATAAATGTAATCATTGAACTTTTCCAATCTTCGATTTCATTTTCCAGCCATTCAGGAATCATAACAAAACATTCATCAAACTCTAAAAGAAATTGAGCCGCGTTTTGTACAAAATCTCCCTTCTTTCTTGAAATTACTTCGCAAATGCTGTTAGCAGACGGCAGGAAATTTGCTTCAGAGTCCAGACCGTAATTATTTAATAATGTAAAAAGGGAATTATAAGAATTCTGCCAAATTTCATCCTTAACAAACGGACAAATAGAGGCGTATTCTTTGTACATTTCTAGTAAACCAAAACATAAATAGAATTCATAATAATACTCTGCCAAAAATGTATCTATATCATCATCAAATCCTTCTTCCTGTGATAATAGTTCAAACTCTGATTGTTTTTGAATGAGCATTTGATAAGATTTATTGTTATCTTCGACAAGCTGTGAGTATAAGTTTTTCCCGTAAAGAGCGGATTTCTCTTCATTCGAAAGCTCAATACCCCTTGCTTTTGAATACCAATCTCCGCTGTTATAAGCGGAATCGTATAAACGCAGTTCAGCATTGTCATTATTATAAAGTAAATCTATTGCGGCAAGCCGGACTCTTAATTCAATTTCAAGATTCGGATTTTCAAGGGCGATACTTCTCAATTCAGCCAAAGACATAAGCGTATTTCCGTCGCCATTTATCAAAATATACATGGCTTCTTCCATTAATTCTCTCTGCTCTGACATCTGCCAAAACATTCCATATCTAAGAACATCTTTGTAAACAGAGTCGCTTCCTGATTTATTTAATGATTTATAGTCTTCTACAAGACGCTCATATTTTGTGTTAAAATCCAATAAATAATAATTTTTAAGACTGGCGGCAGAAATTGAAATATATGTAGTATATTCATAATTTATTTCGTTTAACTTATCCTCTTCCATTTTCATTCTTAGAGCCAAATTATTTAATCTCTCCTGTTGGCTCTTAATATCCTCGCCTATCTCATTTAAGCTTTTTAATTCTCTTTCATAAGCAGTCAAAGATTCGTTGTAAGCTGTCATTGCTTTTTCCCATGCCAGTATTCCCTCGGCTTCGGTTGTTCTTCCTGCACTCAGTTCTGTGGCATAGACCGATACATCTGAGGCAATTGCGGTTTTACGCTCCCAGTACAAGACAAGCGCTTTTGCTCTTACAAGGGCAATTTGATACTCATCCAGATAAAAATCTTCACTGGAGGCAGTAGGAGAAAGAATATCTTTTAACGCTCCTGTTCCGATTAGTTCTGCATAATCTGCAAGAATCATATCTCTAGCGTACAGAGCATTTTCTATATATGAAGTATACATATCAAAAGACTTTTGCATTTCTAACGGAATTGTACTTCGAGATTTTTTTAATTCATTTGAAAGCCATACAGAAAAATTCGGATCATCTGGACTTACCTTGTTCTGAGCATTATATTCGTTATACCAAAAATTAAGATTTTCCATTGAAGAAATAGCCGCCGAGGCGCATATAAGATACATATCGATCAATGCTTTTACTCTGGTTGTTCCTTCACCGATACGCATTTCCATATTCAGCATGAATTCTTCTTTTGCCTTTTTAATGTTTTTTTCAAAATCTTCTGATATTCCTATAAATAGAGATTCACCGGTTTCGAATAATGCTTTTGCTGTTAATTCCCATTTATTCTGTTCCTCTTTAAAATTGTTAAAAGCTGTACTCCAGATTTCTTCGCCTTCAGATAAAAGTTTGAAAGATTCCTGCTCCCATTCAATACGTCTTATGAAAAATCTTTCTTCTGCCTCTTCCCACGCTTTTAACCCTCTGTCAAATTGCTCTTTGTATAAGCGTAGCCATTCTTCACCTAATAACGCTAGATCGCCAGTACCTGCCGCCGCCTGTTCAATTCTGGTATTCAACTCTTCAATTCCGATTTTACAGGCTTCTTCGGTTTCGGCTATTAATCTTTCTGTAAATATTCGAGCCGCTTCATTTTCACTTTTATTACGCAAGCTCCAAATATCTCTGGTTCTTCGGTTTGTAAAAATTCTTTCTTCCCTGGCGGCAATATTTTCAAATTCCTGCTTAATAGCGTTGTTTTTTTCTTTTACGGATTCATTGATTATTTTACTCATTGTTTCGCGTAATTCAGCCGGAATATATGCCAAAAGCTCCGGATACAAACTGATCATAATATTGTTAAATGACGCACTTGTAGTTTTTATAATATTATCCGCTTCGTTACGCCACATTAACAAATCGCCGGAAAATTCCCTGCCTTCTTCATTGGGACGTATTACAAGCGGGTCTCCGGTATTGGCATCAAAGATAATATTCCCTTCTTCATCAAGATGCCATGAATAATTTCTTTGAGCCTCGCGAAAAACCTGCGAAAACTCCATTATTGCATTTGTCGTTACGTCTCCGAAGAATCGTCCGGTGAGCCACTGTGAAAAACGTTTTTCCAACTCTTCGTTAGTCCATTCTTCTAAATAGTTTTTTGCTTCTTCAAAAAGGAGCGGGTTCTCGTATAAACCAGCGGCAATTAATTCCCATGCGCATATTGCCTGTGTTATACCCAATTTTGCTTCAGCCAGCCAGCTTTCAGGGCTTATTTCTCTGTCAGCTTTACTAAAGTGACTATCAAGAACAGCTTTGTTAAATCCTTTTACTTCTCCAAGGGACGAAGGATTAGGCTGAGCAATCACGACCGGCGGAAATAATCCGGTAATAAAAATCATTGTTAAAAAAATTGCTATAATTTTGTTAATATACATATTTCTCATTTTTTTACTCCAAAAAAAGATTTATATTCCGCTCAAGCGGAACAAATTTTCATACGAAAATTTTTAAGAGAATTTTTTGAAATTGATAAAAGTGAAGGTATTATAGTCATTGAACAAAGACATGAACATGTTACTCCAAGAGCGCTTACCAGTGATAAAGTTCGAATTAAAATATTTGCTCCTTCTGAAAGGAAAAGGAATGGAATTGCTCCTGCAATGGTAGTACCCGTAGTTGAAAGAAGAGCAGGCATTTTTCCGCGAAGCGCTAAATAAATACTTAAAATTGATATTTCTTTTTTTTGTATCCTTTGCCGGATGCCGTCAACACAAAGAATTGCGGCATTAATTGTCATTCCGCTTACAACAATAAAGGCGCAGGCAATAGCTGAATTATACGAACTGCCGGAAATAACCAAAAACAAAGCTGGAATTGCCAAAGAAGGAGGAATTGCCGACAGAACAAGTAAGGGAATAGTAAAAGATTCGTTTATTGAAGCAATGATCATGTAGCAAAAAATTATTGCCATTATAAGCGAAATTACGGTTGCAGATAGTCTTTCGCTCTGTTTGATAGCTTCCGGATCAAATTCAATAGAGTATCCCGGCGGCAATTCAAGTTTATTGAATAAGCCGGAAAGTTCCTGCTTGACCCGGCGCGGATCCATTGGTTTTGTAGAGATTGTTATAGATGCAGACCTGCGGCGATCATTTCTTCTTATACTAGAAGGCTCTCTTTCTTCTCTGGTTTGCATGAGAGAATCAATTCGTAATGAAGAAAGAGCCTCTTCGTTGCCGGAATTGACAAGCAGACTCATAATTCCTTCTCTTGATTGACGCGTAACATTGCTACCTGTCCTAACCCTTACATCTATTTCTCCGTTTGAATCAATTCTTTTGTAAGCTACAGGACCGTACACTCCCAGCCGGACTCTGGAAGCGGCGGCGTAAAAATCAATCATTGATTCTGCAAAAATTTCCCTATCCGGCAATAAAATCAATTTTTTACTGCCCTGTTTAAAATTAAGCACTCTATCCCTAACTATGGGATAATCTATACAAATGTACGCCAATTCTTCTGCAAGTTCTCTGCATTTTTGCTCTTTTTCACCATAAATAATTATTTCCCAGTATCGCTCATTTACAGAATTTTCGTGGAAGAAAATAAAACCTCCTGGTATGTAAATTTGTTTTGCAAAATCCCTGACATTGTGTGCCTGTGTTTGTTTGGGATCAAACGAAATAAGAAGAGAAGCGGAGCCTGTTCGCGCTCCTGTTTCTACATTAATTATTTCTGTATTATTTAAAAGCTGTGTACTGTAATTCGCAAGAAGAAAATCAACTTCTTCTGCTAACATTCCTCCATCAAACTCAACCTGTGCGTATACTGAATCTTCTGAACCATAACTTGAAATATCTGCGCCTTTTGCAAATAACATAAAAATAGCCAAAATAGAAATAATAAATCCAATTAATAAAATAACAGCCGGATAACGTGTACAAAAACTAACAATACTTGCGAGAGATCTGCATAGACGATGTGAAAGCCGCCGTCCTATCTGCTTGAAAATTTCCGGTGTTTTAACGGGGCGGTTTGTTTTACCGGATTTCAATCCCCAAAGCAGAAGCGGAGGCAATAGAGATAGGCTTAAAACAAGCGCCGTTATTGTTACTACGGCAATAGCGCTTGCGATGATCTTTACACTGCCGTCATCAATCAAATAAAGCGGAATAAGAGCGGCTACGGTTGTTATCGCTCCAGCCAATAGCGGAGCTGTCAATGAAGACAGAGAATGTTTAGCAGAGTTGTAATCTTTACACTTGCGTAATTTTTCAGAGCAAAGAATAACAGCATCAATTGCGGTTGTCACTCCAACAGCGATTCCTGCAAGCAGAAGCCTATCCGGTGAGACTCCAATTATTGAAAGGACAGCGATTGATATAAGACATATTAATGGAATCGCAAGCGCGCAGAAAAAACCGGCAATATTTAAATTGTTCTTTCTGTTTAGAAAGAAACTGATTAGTGCAACCATAATAGCGCCCGACAATGCGGCATTAAAGACAGATTTATAAGCGACAGCCTCTTCCGCGCCAAGATCAGATAACACTGTAAATTCAAAACTGTTTTGTAATTCTGTCATTGATAGGGTATTTAATTCCCTTTTTATATCAGATGATAATCTGCGTAAATCAGCGCCGTCTCGTCCCATTATAGCGATACTAGCCGTTTTCTTACCATTCAAACGTGAAAGTATATCCGGCTCCCGTTCCTGTTCGCTAATCAGAGCAATTTCTGAAAGTTCTATAAGTCTTCCGTTTTTAAGCGGAATCAGCGCTGAGCTGAGATTGTCGTACCGGGCATCTACAGTAACGATAATTTCTCTGCTTTGCTGTATAATCGTTCCGCCGGAAAAAATTGAATCGTTCATTCCTAAAATTGAAGCAACTATTGAGGGCTCTAAGCCAAGCATATCAAGTTTTTCCTGATCAAGGTTTATATAAATTTCTTTTAATCCCACTCCGGAAACAATAACTTCTCCGACACCTTCAAGGCTTTCCAGCCTTGGCTTTACAATCTTTTCCAGCGTTTGCGCCGCGAAAACATCTTCATTTACATCACCGGAGTTATTTGTAATAACAGCGGCAGACCATACAGGAATTCTTGAATTATTAGAACTCAAAATTTCCGGTCTTTGCGCTGATGATGGAAGTGTTTCGTATATCCTTTGCGCCGCATCCCGCACTGCCTCGTAGCGTCCTTTTGTCCCGGCTCTAAAGCGGACAAATACGCTGGAAAGACTGTTTTCCGTGGTACTTTGAACGGAGATAACGCCGGGAATAGAAAAAATTACGTCTTCAAGCGGAATAGTAATTTTTCTTTCCATCTCCATTGCATCAATACCATAATGTTTTATTTTTACTACATAAAAACCTCCTGTATTTTCTTTTATTTTTTCACCTGAATTAATAATGACAAATAATGAAACTGCGCATATTCCTGCCAGTATACAGAGACTCATTTTTTTTCTTTCAAGTAGAGAAACAGAAACTTTCATTTAACACCCTCGCTTTTAAGTTTCCATTTTAAATACCTGATAAGGACAGGGGGGATTGCAAACAAACTAAGTAATGTTGATGCGGCAAGTCCTCCAAGCATTGCCACAGCCATAGATTTTTGAGAATTACCCAACGGGCTAAAAACAAGCGGAAGAAGAGCGATAATAGTCGTTATCATTATGATCAAAATCGCCTGCAGGCGTTCACAAGCCCCGCGATAAACAGAAGCTACAACAGAGAGACCTGCGCGAATTTTTTGTTCACTAACCTCGAAGAGAACAAGGCTGTTATTTACAACGAGTCCAAAAAGAGCAGTTAGTCCAAGAATAGCGCCGGAATCTATTTTTTTGCCGGTAATAAGAAGAGCAGGACCTGCTCCTGCAAGAGAAAGCGGAATGCTCATCATAAGGATTAATGGGAGAAGAAACGATTCAAATTGAGCGCCCATAGTCATGTAGAGAAGTATTAATACGAGAAAAACATAAAGAATGAGTGAATTACGGTAGCGGCTAAAGACTGATTCATCAGCCCCGGTAAGCCATGAAAATCGCCCGGTAAAGTCCTTTGCAACATTTTGGTTTTCTTTTTCGGAAGAGAAATCCACATAAATGACATCGGATCTATCCAGCCGCGCAAGAGACGCATCTGCTTCTCTTTGTTCTATTCTGCCAAGAGAGCCAAGGAAAACGGTTTTACCTTGAGAAGTTCTAAGAGGTATTTGCTCAAGCTGTTGAACTAAACTCACGTTATCTGCAACTTTTCCTATAACGCGCACATCAAGCGGGTTACCTTCAACTTCCAGCTGTGTTACAACAACTCCTTCATTAAGGATGAATAATGTTTCGGCAATTTGTGTAGCAGGCATTGAGAGGTATGCAGAAGTTTCCCTATTAGGGTACAGCCGCAGTTCAGGTCTTTGACCCAATGGTCTAAAATTTACCTCTGCCGAGCTAAACGCGGTTTTGGCAGTTTCTATCCGTTCAAGCAGTTCTTCCCTGTCATTAGCCTTGATAACAAAAGTACGCTCCGTAGATAATCCTAGAAGAACCTCCGTTCTATCTCTGGGAAAATATACCGAGAACGGCAGTTCACTGTATTTTCCCATAACGGAACTAATTTCAGATATTGCGTCCTCAGGCTTTATGCCTTTTTCAAGCACACAACGCAGGATAAATTCTTCTCTTCTATAATCAATGTCCGCCCTACTACCGACATCTTCTTCTTCAGCTCCTGCTCTTCCATAAACAGTCTTTACAAACGGCAGCCCTGAAATATAATTGGAGGATTCAAATGTATCAACTAACATCATTTCAAACAGAGTACCGGGGGGGAAGATAACAGAAACCCATACTTCTTCTGCTTCGTCAGAGTTTAAAAAAACCACTGGTCTCATAAAAAGCGCAAAGAAGCCCAAAGCGCTTAACATGACAGCGATAATAAAAAATTTAGTCGGACGGCGAAGAAGTGTTCCTAAATAATATGCGTATTTTTTTACAAGGCTGCCGTTTGTAAAGACTGTTTTTGTTAATTTAAAATTAATTGTTGCCGATGAAGAATTAAAAAAGAGCAAGTAAAGAGAAGGAAGACAAAATTGAGCATAAAGCCATCCTGCGGTTACAGAGGCTACAAGTGCAATAGCTATATCGCCAAAGAGACTCCCCAATGCTCCCGGAAGCATGATAATCGGAATAAAAACAAGGGCTGTTGTTAATGTAGAAGCAATACTTGAACCTGCAATAGAGGATGCTTTATTTCCAATCTCTTCCGGTTCCGGTGCAGTTTCCCTTTTCCCAAAAGTACGGTGAAGCATATCCAAAACAATTACGCTAATGTCAGAAACAAGACCTATGCCCATAGCAAGTCCGCTAAGACTCATGCTATTCAATGATTTCCCCATAACAGAAAGAACGCAAATACCCGCCGCAACAGAAATTAAAATTGAAAATGCCGCAAGCAAGCTGTGTTGAAGACGACGGATAAAAAGTAAAAGCACCACCGCTACTGCTACAGCGCCAAGAGCCGCTGAAATTATAAGACCTGTTATACCGCTTATAAGAGAGGAAGAAGAATCTGTTACAAGCAATATTTGCGCATCACGGGAAAAGAGAGAAGCCGCTTCATCAAGAGTTTTCTTTATTTCTCTTGATAATCGCAGAGGGTCAGCGCCGGGTCTGCGGTATACTTCCAGAGCTGTAGCCTCTTTTCCATCGTGGATAAAAATACTTTCCCGCCGGGCAGTGGAAGAATAAAGTTCCCCCGTATCTTCTACCCTTAGCGTACCGTTGGCTACAGGAAGAATAATTTGTGAAAAAGCATAAGTGGAATCAGGTTTTCCGGAGTTGACAACAACGAGTTCCATGTTTCCTTCACGGGCATTTCCGGCGGGAATATCAGCGGTTTGCTGTGCAAGAAGATTGGTAAAGTCAGAAGGAGATAAGCCAAGAGCGGCAAGACGTTGTACATCAAGAGAAAGCCGCTCTTCGCCGATCTCTCCGCCAACAAGAATAACAGAGCCGACTCCGTCAATTCTTCTAAGGCGGGCTTGCATTTCGTATTCGGCAAGTTTACGCGCAAATTCTCCGTTTCCGTTAAGTGAACTAACCGCAATTACCGCATGCGCTTCATTTCCCGAATCACCCGATGTAACAAGCGGCTTACGCACACCTTCGGGAAGACCGGGGTAAACTGCGTCAACAGCTTCACGAACCAAAACAGAAGCAGACATGGGATCAGTACCCCAACGGAAATCCAGACTGATAAGAGAACGGTTATCCCTAGAAACGCTTCTCATCTTTTCAAGCCCTTTTATCGGAGAAAGTCCATCTTCCAGAGGAATAGTAACCATGCTTCTTATTTCGTTAGCCGCCATACCGAGGTACAATGTTTCTACAGTTACTCTAGGTACAGAGAAATCCGGCAACCTGTTAATAGGTAAAGTAAAGAGGGAAAAAATTGCCGCTATAATCTGCGCCGCCAGAATCATGATAACAGTTACCGGGCGACGAACTAAAATATTAATTAACCCTCTCATACCATCCTACTTTGTAAGTGAAATCCTAAAAGATTTTTCATTTCTGTTACCTAAACTGTCACGCAATCCGGCAGTAATCTGAAAAATTATTATTCCAAAGTTAGTGGAATTAATCAGATTTCCGTTAATTTCAATTCTTTGAAGATTTTCCCATTCAGAATGTGGCTCGGTAATTGTAAAATCTGTGTTTTTTACCTGTTGCGGAGAAAAAGTAATAACATTATTGGTTGTTTCTATTCTGAATAATTCCATTATAGAAAACAAATCTATTTCTACATTTTCTGCCGTGATAAAATACAACTCGATCCATGTTTTTACGCTCTCACCGGAAGGATAATCTTCATTTGTTATGGGAATAATTTCAAAAAGAGAATCAACAGTATAAATTTCTGGATTTTGTTCTGTTTCATTCCCAGGAGACATTGGAATCCTAATTCCAAAAAGTTCAGGCGGCTTTGAAAATTTTCCGTTAACAAAGACTCTAAAAATATATTCTTCTTTACTTTCATTTCCGGTATTATCTCTTATGCCGGATTTTATTCTCAATGTAAATCTGCTTTCATAGACCGGCGCATTTTCAAATCTAAAGATATATTCTGTGTTAAATCCCGGAGTAGTTTCCATAATTAGACTAGGACCGTCTTCAGCGCTAAAGTAATTTTTTACAGTTACGCTGTCTACAGGTTCTGAAAAAACCAGAAGGATTTTGTCATCTTTTTCCCAATCCATATTTTCAACAGGTGATTCTGCGGCTCCTAAATAACCTTTATCAGTAGCTAAGAGTATTAATTCATCATTATTTGTGATACGACAGGAATTTACCAGATAGGGAATTTCATGATCTGTTTCCGTTGTAAATATGCTTAAGAATTCGTTTCCTATGTTCATACCGTTAACCCCTGTTAATGAAGAAGAAAGACGCATCTCGTAACGGCTTTTTTGCATCCAAGGTTCAACTGGGGTAAATACCGCAAGTTTACCTTCATTTTCCAAAAACCAAAAACCGCTCATCGAAGGATTAAAGGAAATATTGTCATATAACGTTTTTGTTGGAACCGGTGCGGAAAATTCCAGCATAATTTTTGTTCTTAAATCGTTTACTTCGGCATACATTGCAGGAGAACACGAAATTAAAATGGGGCGAACATTATCGGGTCTTGTTGTAAAATTACAATTAAAAGCCTCGTCCATAGAAAGACCTTCTGTATCATGAGCGTCAGCAGAGAGGTTTATATTGTAATCTGTATTTATTTCCAGCGGAGTTAACGGCGAAAAAATTAATTTTTTATTTTCCCAAAAGAAATTCCCTTTTATACGATTTCCTTCCCCTGTAAGCGAGAAATTCTTTTCTATACTTGACCTGTCAGGATCGTGAGAAAAGGACAAGGATATGATAATTTTTTCCGGTTCAGAATGATAGCCATTGCCAGGTGTCCATGCCTCAACCTTAAATTGTGAAAGTCTTAATATATCGCAGGAATTATATAAAAATATACTAACCATTAGTAGTAAAATGTATAAATTATTTTTCATCTGATTGCCTCCAGATAAAGAATAAAATCTTCCTTCATATAAAAACCTGTATTTGAACTAATTCCGCCTTTGCCTCCGGGAATTGTAAGTTTATAATAGTGAGGGACTTCATCACCCGGTTTTAGTCCTTCCCAGCGAACATAAAGACGATCATCGGAAATCCAGTTAACATATTGCAAAGCAACAGGCGGAATCGATCTTGGGAAAAACGGTGTGAGTGTTATTTTTTGCGGTGTATTTAGCTTTTCATTAATGCCAAAGGGAAAAGAAAAGTGAATGGTAAAAAATAATTCGCCTGTTCCAGGATCAACATTTACCGCTAAAACATTATTAGTTACAGAAGAATAATGAATAACATGATTATCCTCTGCAATAAAAGACAGAATATTTAAATACGGAATGTCGGGAACAAAATTAATTCTTAAATCAGCGCCTATTTTTAGTCCTTCGCTGTCTCTTGTGTCACCTGAAACTATAAGAGTATATGTTGTTCCAGGATCAGGGTCTTTGGTAAAAATATAAACAATGCTTTTCTCAGACAAATATTCAGTTCTGCCGGTAAGAGACGGTTCAAAACGTAATGAGCGAAGTACATTCTCCCCCATGGTTTTATTAAACTCAACTGCAACACCCTGCCCGCTTTGTAAACCTGTTTCTATTTCTGAACCTGTCGGAAACCAACAACCATCAGAAAAAAGCACCGGAAACACGCTTGTTACTTGCGGCAGAGATTTATCCAAATCAGTTGTAAAATAGCCGGAATAAGTTCTTGGTAGCGGAACTCCGTCAGTACTTTTAGCTGAATCTTTTATATTCCATCTGTACATAGTCCATGGAGAAAGAGCTTTTTCAGGAATTATTCTTAGTGACTTATCGTCATCTAACCATTCAAATTTTTTATTTCCAATTCCTTCGATGGTAAACGCAGATTCTACTGAAAGCCTGTCCATAGAACGAGAAAAATGAAACTCAAAAACAACATCATTCGTCCCTATATATTCATCGTTAGCGGGGCTATGCCATTCCAACAGAGGCATGGCATTTCTATTAATTGCATAAAACGATACAAAACGCTCAATACGCAAATCCCTTCCATCAACAGAGCGTATTGTTCCCATTAGACTCAAAGTGTAACGTATCCCTGGTGTCCATCCCTGTATTGGTACAAAGTAAAGATCGTTGTCTCTCCAAAATTTATCCCCTCTAACTGTTCCCCAACCGGAACTTATCTGCAAAACTTCTTCGGTGTCATTTTTTATCATTTCGGTATCAAACTTTAGTATTACAGGGGTGTAAGGTTCATGTAAAATAGTATCTGTTTTTTCCGGCTCTATGCTGACTCCGATTGGTCTGAGATCCATAAAACCGCATGAGACAAATATAATGACACATAACAACGGTAGATTATTGAACAACCGTAACATTACTGCCCTCCCTTAAATCCGGCTCCGGTCGCAATACAACCAATTCACCGACATTCAGCCCGGCTGTTATTTCACGTTCTTCGCCATGTGAAATTCCAAAAACTATTTTTCTCTCGGTTAAGACACTACCGTTAATAATAAAAACACTACCCTCGTTATTCTTTTTATTAAGAATTGCTGTTTCAGGAATAAAAACAGAAATTCCGGGCGGTCCAAGATTTATCGTAACACGCGCAAACATACCTGGTTTTAACTTAGCAGTTTCTACTGCTCCCATATCCTGCAGTAAAACCCTAACAAGAAAGCTCAAACTTTGGCTGTCCGCCTGCGGATAAACCAAATCAACAACAGCGCTCTTTGTCTCCCCGGTTCCGTCAACCAGAACAGAAGCCGTCATCCCCTTTTCAATCCGCAGGGCATCTCTTTCACGCACCGGAAACATTGCATATAACGATGCAGTATCAATTAGACTTATTATTTTATCTTGAGAATTAACACGCTCCCCCTCTTCCAAATAACGCGCTCCTACAATACAGGAAGCGGGACTGTATATAGTCAGTTCCGAAAGAGCAATGTTAGCAGATGTAAGTTCTTTTTCTGTTGCTTCAAGCCTTGCGTTAGCCGCTTCCAGTTCCGATCTAAGGCTGGATGTCATAAGAAAAATGAGCGTATTTTTTCGCTCAGTTTCATCTAATGGAATTCGAATACCAGCTCTTACAATGTCTTGGTCACGACAGCCAATCCTCCGAATATCAAGCTCTCTTTCCATTAACTGAATCTGCTCCCATTCAATGTCAAGATTAAAACGACTGACTAAAATTGCCTCTGTGTGTATACCTCCGGCTTCAAAAAGCGTCTCTTGATTTTGATGCTTACGGTTGTTTTCTTCCCATCTTCGTTTTGCAAGGATAAGTTCCGCATCCGCCTTTTCAAGAGCAAGAAGTTGCGCCTCGGCATTAAATATTCCTTCCAGCAGACGCGAGTCGGCTAAATTGCGTGCGGCAAGAGCCTGTGAATAATTGTTTTGTGCGCGTTCAACTGCAAGATTAATTTGAGGATTTTCCAATTGTAGCATCAATGCTCCTCGTCTTACAAAATCACCTTCGCGGAAGTATATTCTTTTGATAACAGCTTCCTGTGAAGAAGTAATATCAACTTTTGTAAGGAACGACAAACTGCCAAACCCGATAACTTCATCAGGCTTCTCGCGTTCAACCACGATTGCCCCTCTTACTCTTTTTGTTTCATCGTTGATATTAGCCGGTTGTTTTTCACAGGCAAAAATTAAAATTATCATTAACTGAATAAATATATAAATTATTTTTTTCATTAATCTCTCCTTTGTGATGAAATAGCTGTTGCAAATTCTGCAAGTTCTCCCGGTTCAAGATCAAGAAAACGTTCCAATTCACGTTCTGCCTCAAGTAAGGAAGTTGCGGCTTGTACCACAGCAATTTCTCTTTGTGTTTGTTCGATTAAAACTTCCATCAGTCTTAATCTGGTAATATGTCCAAGATTTAGCCTGATTTCTTCAATACGACAGCGTTCATTACCCAAAGTAGCGGCTTCAATAGACAAAATAAGTTTTTGGTTGGCAAAAATACACTTTTCAACAGCAGTAGCCGCCATTCTTCCGATTCGTTCATGAATTACAATATATTTTTCCTGCTCCAGAGCAAGAGAGAGCGCGGCTTGTTCTCTGCTAAAAGATGATGCAGGATCGGGCAAGGGAGTTAAACTGTTTTGAACTATCGCGCCTCTGTCATGCGGCGGCTCCCAACTTGCCTGGACACCAACTTGGTTTTGAATCCATGGCGTTGAAAAATCAATACTCAACCCGACAGACCAGTTATGCCGTGTTAGCGGATAACGCTGACCGCTAAGTCCGAAATTTCCTGTAAGCCGCAAGGTTGGTATCCATGAATTGGAAATATATCTTAGTTCCGCTTGTTTTTTGGTTATTGAAAAACGCGCTTCAACCAAATCAGGATTCTGTTCTCTCGCAAGAGCCGCCGCCGCCGAGGCTACAGGAAGTACAATTTGCCGGTTAATATCAACACTTTCTATCAGAATAGGCAGTGATTCAAGACCAAGAATCTCTGCAAATTGTTTTTCCATTTCGGCTAGATCAAGTTGAAGGGAATATATGTCGATTCTTGCATCGGCAAGATTCATATCCGCACTTGCAAGATCAACCGCCAGCGCAAGACCAAGATTTACTTCTTCATTTAAAATCCTTCTTTGTTCTTCAAGAACCACATATGCAGAATTCCTGATTTCGAGTATTGTCCTGGATGACAGTACATTACGATATGCGGCTATTGCCGATTCTGCAATTTCACCTGCCATTCTGTTCAACCTTGAAGATGCAATATCGAGTTCCATGCGTTCAAGCTTTCGGGACATTGATATTCTGCCTCCGTCCCAAACAAGTTGTTCCAGACTAATTCCGTAATTTTTTACAAAAGAATCCGTTCCAATTTGCTGGAGACGATCGTTTTCTGAAACAGTAATCCCCATTCTTGGAAAATAAGCCCTCAACCCCCACGACCACGCTCCTTCCATGAGAGATTGTGAGGTTCGCGCATGCCTTAAATCGGCAGAAGCCGCAACCGCAAGTTGTCCCGCTTGCGCAAATGTTAACGAATCGGCTTCGTTTGCGTATAATACGGGATAGAGCAAACAACATAAAATCAATATAACTAATATTTTTTGCATTACATTACCCTTTTGATTGTGTTCTCAAGATTAGAAATTGAGCGTAACAGCGGCGTATCCCACGGAAGCATCGCTCTTGCGCGGCTTAAATCTTCCAATGCTTCATCACCCCTGCCGGCTATCCAACGAAGCCTTGCCCTATCCAGAAGAACCATCGCACTTTCCGCGGAAAATTCTGAGGCTCTGTCCAAAAATATCGCCGCTTCATCAAACTTTCCCGTTTCTGAGGCAATCTCTGCCGCAAGCCGCAGGGCGCGAATATCCTGCGGATTGTCAGCTAACAAAGACTCTGTTACCGTCATTGCGCCTGTCAAATCGTTTCCTTCCCGAAGAATTCTTGCAAGATACAGAACCGCTTCCGATGATGAGGGCTTAAGTTTTATTGCCCTTCTGCATGACTTTTCCCCTGCTGACAAATCACCGGAAAAATATTCGGCTTTTGCGCGAAGTATCAATGCAGGAACAAAACTATTTTGTCCATGCAAAATTTCCATTGCTTCCGTAAACCGTCCGTTTTCGTACGCTTGTGAAGCGCGCACATAAAGACGGATTGTTTCTGTATCAGGCGACTTTGCACAGCCAAAAAGAAGTAAAGCTGTTATACAGGCAATAACTTTTATTCTCATAACGTTCTCGCTATATACGGCAAAGGTAAGAAAGCCGCTCCGTTAAACGCCCGGAAGAAGAGGCGGCTTGTCCGTTAAAATAGTCCCGGAATTTTGGAACATTAATTACTGCCCGCAATGCGCCTATTGCATAAACCGTGTATGGATTATCCGGGAGACTGATTAATGGAAATAAAGAATCCAGAAATTGAGGACTGCCCGAATTTACAGACTGGGAAATAATCGCGTCAATTTCTCTTTTGGTTTTAATTGATAACCCGTCTTCGATTCTTAAACCTGAATTAGATGCAAGAATTTTTCGGCAGTCCTCCGCGAATGGTCCCTGCACTGCTGAGTTAATACAGCTTTCCGCAAACTCAGCGGCTATTGTACCGGAAAAAGCTTTTGCGCCGCGATACCAGTATTCCGGGAATTGCGTATAACGTGCGCGAATAGCTTTATATGCCGCACAGGCGCGTCTGTCTTCTTTGTTTTTTTCCAGAAGACAGACAAGAAGCATCCATCTGCCAAAGCCGTCCGGCTCATCCAATTCATTAAAAAGAGAACTCAGTCCTGTAGCGGCTGACTCCCATTGTCCGTTTATGAATGCGAGAATAGCATTCACTGTGGCAGTAACTGTTTCTTCGCCTTCAACAGTAAGCACATTCAAAAGCCCCTGTTCAAGCTCAGCTTTTTGAATCAATCCCCTGCCATAAGCCCAGGCAAGTTCTTTAAAAGCCGCTACTACCGCCCCTGCGTAATCTCCGGTTTTTTCCCGAATACCGGACTCCGTTAAAGCCAAACCTTGAAACCATGAACCGCTTCTTTCGATCTCCGCGAGTTCATCCAATGTTTGTAAAAGCCCAGGCAAATCGTCTGCTTCTGCAGGGGCAGACAGCGCCCTTGAGCTTGGCTTCTCACTCAGAGAAGTCCCCTGAGAGCTTCCCCCTCCGCCGCAGGCTGAGAAAACCAACAGCAGAAACAAAAAAGTCAGAAAGTTAAATTTAAGTTTCATAAACAACTCCATAAAAAAGATTTACCCTATATGGGTGTGAACATGCCGTTTTGCTTGCTCGAAAATGAAAAATTTTTATAATTTTTTTATCTGAGTAAAGCGCCACACATATACGCGCAATATATATAGGGGGATTTTTATCTAATGAAACAGAAACATATTTAACACTGATTCTTGCTTTTTTCTCTTTTTTACCCTACCTTTATACTATGGCATTTACTTTTTATAACACTTTACGCCGCAACAAACAGTTTTTGCCCATTAATAAGATAGAAAAGGGGGTAAATAAAATTAACTGCGCTAATACAACAATGAAGAAAATCATTGCTCTGGCGTTTTGCATTGCCTTGTGTGTAATAGCTTGCACACAAAACGAAGAACCATTTATTATCAATGAATACGGAACAATTACCGCCTTCAAAGGCAAAGCAAAAGAAGTTGTTATCCCTGACGGAGTTACTGCCATAGGCTATGGGGCATTTTATGGAAAGCAACTTACTTCTGTTACCATACCTGATACTGTTACTTACATTAGAGAGTATGCATTTGCCCGCAATCAACTTACTTCTGTTACAATACCTGCCGGAGTTTACATAAGTTACCATGCATTTGCCAACAATAAACTAACTTCTATTGTTATACCTGACAGAGTTTCCATAGGTAGCACTGTATTTGCCGGAAATCAACTTACAGATATTGTGCTGGGCGCGAATATTTCGTTTCGCCCATATATCGATTTTGACGCGAATAATAATTTATTTGATCCGGATGTTTTTGGTCGTTTTATGCACTATGAGTATATGTGCAATAACAGAATGTCCGGAACCTATAATCCCTCGGCGCTATCCCTTCAAAGAGAAGCGGATTTTGAATTTGTTGAAACAAAGTACGGGGTAGTTATTACCGGATATTACGGCAACGGGGGGACGGAGATTATAATTCCCCGGCAACTGGGCGGAAAAACAGTTAAAGGCATTGATGGCGCGTTTACCGACAAGGGAATAACCGGTATTCAGTTACCTAATGGTATTGTCTTCATAGACGATGAAACATTTGCCGGTAACCAACTGACATCTGTTACGCTACCTGACAGTATTACGCGTATTGGTACTCATGCATTTTCCGAAAATCAACTGACTTCTGTTATCATACCTGACGGTGTTACTTCTATTAGCTTTGGCGCATTTCAAGGCAATGAACTAACCAGCGTTACTATACCCGGCAGTGTTACATTCATTGGCGATTATGCATTTTTTAGCAAGCAACTGGTCAACATTACCATTGGCGATAATGTAGAACTAGGGGGAAGAGATTCCGAAGGAGCAGTATTTAACTTTGATTTTGATCGTTTTTATCATATTAACAGAAAACAAGCCGGAACTTATGTTTACAATGGCGGACAATGGAGCAGAAGTCAATAATCTGAATCCTCTCGACAGTTGCTTTTTTCTCTTTTTTACCCTACCTTTATACTATGGCATTTACTTTTTATAACACTTTACGCAGAGACAAACAGCTTTTTACCCCATTAAAAGAAGGCAAAATCGGCTTTTACGGATGCGGACCAACGGTTTATAATTACGCTCATATCGGGAACCTCCGCGCTTATGTAACTCACGACATTTTAGTCCGTTCTCTGCGCAGAGCAGGTTTCGATGTAAACCATGTAATGAATATTACCGATGTCGGTCACCTCTCCGATGACGCGGATGACGGCGATGACAAAATGGTAAAAAGCGCGGAAGAGCGAGGTAAAAGCGTTCTTGAAATAGCGGATTTCTACACAAAGGCGTTTTTTAACGATACCGATAGAATGAATATTACGCGCCCAACTGTGGTTTGCAAAGCAACGGAACATATCGGTGAAATGATCGCTCTTATCGAAAGAATAGAAAAAAATGGTTTTACTTATTTTGCGGGCGGCAACCTTTATTTTGATATAACAAAATTTCCTTCTTACGGCGAACTTGCCCGACTGAGACTGGACGATCTAAGGTCCGGAGCGCGGACAGAGCAGGATCAAAACAAGCGCAATCAGGGTGATTTTGTCCTTTGGTTTACAAAGAGCAAATTTGAAAATCAAGCCCTTGTTTGGGACAGCCCGTGGGGACGCGGCTATCCGGGCTGGCACATTGAATGTTCAGCAATGAGCATGAAATATCTGGGCGAAAATTTCGATATTCACGCAGGGGGCATCGATCATATCCCGATTCATCACACCAACGAAATCGCTCAGAGCGAAGCCGCCACCGGGAAAAAACCTTGGGTGTCTTATTGGCTCCACAACGAATTCCTTGTCATGGACAAGGGAAAAATGTCCAAATCGGCGGGCGGTTTTCTCACTCTGCAAACCCTCATCGATGAAGGCTTCGATCCCCTCGATTATCGCTACTTCCTGCTTGGCGGACACTACCGCAGTCAGCTTCAGTTTTCTATGGAAAGTTTACAAGGCGCGAAAAACTCCCGCAAATCGCTGACGGACAAAGTTCGCTCTCTGGCGGAAAAGGCAAAAAGCGGCGAACAGGGGGGGGGCGGCAAAAACACAGCCCATTATATAGAAGGATTTAACAAAGCTATTGAAGACGACCTGTCCACGCCGCGGGCATTGGCGGAACTTTGGGGGCTTTTAAAAGAGGGACCCGTCTCCCAAGACGCGCTTTCGGCGGTTTTCGACATGGACAGTATTCTCGCCTTGGGGCTTGAAGACGCTGTAAAAGGGGCGGGGGGCGGCGAAGACGAGGCACTTTCCCGTGAAATAGAAGAACTTATCGCAAAGAGAAGCGAAGCAAAAAAGGCAAAAGACTTTACAGCCGCCGATAATATAAGACAAAGTCTAAAAGATCGGGGTATAATATTGGAAGACGGACCGGGCGGTACAACATGGAAACGCCTGTAACAATTGGGGAAAAAACTTGTTTAATAATATAGAGGGAAAATTGGAAGATGACGCGAAGACCGCAGACAATGAAGGTGAAGTTGTCAGGGGATGGTACTCTACGCTCGAATTCAAAAGCCTCTACGATTCGACATTTCAGATTTTGTTCAGGGTGGCTTCCCGGATTACAAACAGCAGGGAAGCGGCGGAAGATCTTTGTCAGGAAAGTTTCATTCGTTTGTACGAAAGAAAAATGGTTTTCCCGAACCACGAAGAGGCGAAGTACTGGCTGATTCGTGTAGTGAAAAACGCTTCGTTAAACTACGCGAAACGGAAGGAGCGTGAACGAAAGGCGTATCAAAAGGCTTTTAGGGAAGACCGCAGACAGGAGGAAACCGGAGAGGGCTTGCTTGTAAAGAAGGAAACAAGTGAAGAAGTGAAAAGCGCCCTTGAAAAACTACCGGAAAACTTGCGCATAGTATTAATTTTTAAGGAATACGCTGAAATGGATTATAAAGAAATTGGCAGAGTACTTGGCATTAGCGAAGGAAATGTTAAAGTACGGGTATTCAGAGCCCGTGAGCGGCTTGCCGCGTTTTTGCAAGGAGGTATAAATGTGTCCTGATCCTCAGCTTCTTTCAATTTATGTAGACGGTGAATTGCCATCGCCTTGGAAAGAAAAAGTAGAAAAACACTCGGCGGAATGTTACGAGTGCAGGGAAAAGCTTGAAAATTACAAGCGGCTCCATGAATTGTTTAAAAAGGAAACACACGAAAGGCGAACCTTTGTGGAACGTACTGTTGATCAACCTGCAGAACAGCGTACATACACAGAAGAGGAAATGCTTGAAGCGGCAAAAAGCAGAGTTTGGGATAATATGTCAAACAAACACCGCTACAGACGAAATCCCGCTCTATGGCGAAGAAGACTCTCCGTTCCGTTGCCTGCGGCGGCGGCGGCGGCAGTCATTGTCGCGCTTGTTGCCGTGCTTTGGTTTCGCAGTCCGCAGAACCTTAACAACGGATTTGCCAAACAGCCGCAAACTTTAGACAAAATAGATTTCATCGCGGAAGAAGAAGAAATACCCAGCATTATACCTGTCGCCTCAGATTTAAGCGGCGTTCTTCAATCTTTAGGTATAGACAATTCAGAAATAATAATTTTACGCCTGCCGGAAAGCAAAAACTTTTCAAGATCAGGGGAACCGGCAATGATCAGAGCCGCCGATTATTCAAGGAGAAACCCATAGTGCCTCGTCTTCTTTGTATTGTAAGTATTTTTATCTTTTCGGCAAACGTCATTCTTGGAGCTCAGGAACATCAGGCAGGACAAGAAGAACAAAGACCAAGATGGGAACTTGTTTTGGATATTAACGCAAGGGTGCTGGAAAATGAGCAGGATGTTATATGGAGTGAATCTACTCAAAAAATAACCAGATCAGGAAACTCTGTAACTATTCAGCTTGTCGGCTCAAATGTTGTGGTAGCGGCGCAATTTACACCTTACATCCGCCGTCAGGGAAGCATACTTGCCGCTCAGGGGCAGATTTGGGTTGAAGATCCCGGAAGGGGCATAAGTTATTACACATCAATTCAAACAATTCCGATGGAATTTAACGAACCTATTTACTTCGTCCCCCTTGGTACGTCTGATGCATCAAATTTATCAATAGAAATAATACTAACAATAAATCCACGCAGAGCGGCAGTTACAGAAGATGGTCGTTAAAAAAAGAGAGCTTTTAAAAAACCGGCGTAAATTAATGCAAAAAAACACAATTTTTTCAGGCATAAAACCATTAACAGTTTTTGTTTTAACGTTAACACTTTTTATTTTAATTATTTCATGCAGTTCCAAAGCTCCGGTTGTTTCTTCGATTGATCCAAAAATCGGCAGAATGGGAGAAATTATCACTCTTACAGGAAGCAATTTTGGCGAAGAACGCGGCGAGTCCTATGTATCAATCGCAGGCGTATCGCTGACCAGCTCATCATACTATGTGTGGGGAGATAATCTCGTCGTTGTAAGAGTTCCCGAATTCGGAGAATCGGGGCTTGTCTATGTGCATGTTAGGGGAAAGAAGAGCAATGGCGTTCTTTTTTCAAACTCCGCTTCCGTACCAAGACCCATTGAAGGCGAAGAGATGGGACTTGAACCCAAGATCGCTTCTGTCGTTCCCCAAGTTGGTGCGCCGGGTTCGCTTGTTATCATCACCGGAAATAATTTTGGCGCATCACGGGAAAACGCCGGTGTTTTCTTTTCATGGGATTATGACGCGACATTCAGTCCGTATGTAGTAAGAGAACCGGAATTTATTGAGGTCTCAGAGATTGAAGCCGGTTATGAATACTGGAGCGCACGCGAAATACGCATAAGACTACCGGATGGCGCTGTTAGCGGAAATATTGAAGTAAGGACTCCTTACGGCATCTCGCGCCCTGTTTTTTTTGATGTCAGCGGGAAACCCGGTCATAAAAATTTTAAAGATAAGCGCAGTTACACGATAACGTATTCTGTCGATATAAGAGTTCTTGATGCGACAAGACCAAATAACCTTTATCTGTGGATACCAAAACCTGTAACCTCTCCTTCGCAAAGAAATGTTACTCTTGTCTCTCGCAGTATTGAACCTTTTATTGAGGATCATCAGGGGGTGAGTCTTTTTAAGCTGGACAATCTCATTTCAAGCGTGAACCAATCAATCAACCTTTCTTATAATGTTGAAGTATACGCTGTAGAAGCGAGAATAAACCCGCTTTCTGTCAACCAGTCATCGACAGGGATTTCTGTTATGCACACTCAAAGCACGGCATTAATTCCAAGTAATGATCAGCGAATAAAGACGGCAGTAAGTTCAATAATAGGCAGAGAACAAAATCCCTATAGAAAAGCAAGGTTGATTTATGATTGGATAATAACAAATATGCAGATAACAAACACGCCGCCTTTAGCAACAAATCTTGTTACTGCGATGGAAAGAAAACGTGCCGATCCCTACACTGTCGCCCTACTCTACACCACAATGGCTCGCGCCGCAGGTGTACCTTGTGTTCCGTCAGCCGGAGTGTTAATCGATCGCAGTGGTCAGACGCTTCGCCACTACTGGTCTGAATTCTGGATAGACGGTTTTGGCTGGATTCCTGTTGATCCGGCTATGGGCGCGGGAGCGGTTGATATTGAAATGAATCCGCGGGATGACAATATGGATAACACAAATTATTATTTTGGCAGTACAGACAACCAGCGTATAATTTTCTCCAGAGGCGAAATAGCCCTTAAACAGATGGAGAATCGCGGCAGACTTGTTTCTCGCCCTCAGGCATATTCACTGCAAAATATCTGGGAAGAAGCCGTAGGCGGACTTGAATCGTATTCAAGCCTCTGGGGAGATATTATAATCAGCGGAATATATGTACAATAACGTTCTCTCGCCGTAAATTAGCAAGGTATCGTCGTTCTGATGGGAACAGCTTGGATGCCGGTATTATATGTAATTAGAGTTATGTGCAATACGGACAAAAATGCTCAAAGATTTATATTAAGCGGCTTCGCCACTAGTTGGAATGAGCCTCTGTGGAGCAGAGCTCATGGCTATTAAACCAGACTTTCAAATAAAACAATTTTATAAAATAGACTTGGCATAGTTAAAATTATAGTGTAAAGTGAGATGAATTCTAGTAATACAGGAAGTGTTTTTATGAAAATATTGGAATTAAGTAAAGGGGTCGATTATTATACATTTATGGATATAATAATGAAACCTTTTAAAGATGATTTTATAAAATTTAATTGGTTAATAAATGATTATGAATGTAATCATTATCCCAAAGAAATTATTGAGTTTGAAAATGATAATATATGGATAAATGGGAAAAGATTATATGAAATAATAGAAGCACATGAAATACAATTTATTTGGGCTGTTTTTTCAGGTTTTAGTCAAAATATATCCTTTGAGAAAATAATGGAATATGAATTACCAAAATCGGAGGGTTACAATCACTGGGGAAATAAAAATGATACACAAATTACATTAGCAGAAGTAGAAATGGTTCCATTTGATAGCGGTTGTTTGTTATTTAAAAGTAAAAATGAATATTATATAAATAAATTTAAAGAATATTTCCCGTTAAGTGAAGAAATATAATATGTAAAATATTATGATAAAAAAATAATTGTATCAATAAGTCTATTTCGCTTAATTGGACCCATGTTCTATTTTTATAAAAAACGTTGAAAAATAGTTGACATAAAATAACAAATATGTTACGATATGGATATATGGTAACAGTCATTTCGTTGGGTGGCTCAATTGTCGCCCCTAGCAATGTCGATGTAGAGTTCCTCAAAAGTTTTGTAAAACTTATTCGCTCATTTATAGAAGCCGATCCTGAAAGACGCTTTATTTTTGTTGTAGGCGGCGGCGGACCCGCACGTCTTTGGCAGAACGCCTACCGTGAAATATCAGCCGGCGGCGTTAAAGACGAAGAAGCCGACTGGATTGGAATAATGGCGACAAGACTGAACGCCCAATTAATAAAAGCGACAATGGGAGAGCTGTGCAGTCAGGATGTTGTAACAAACCCCGCTGAGGTTTCGCCTCTCACGGGGCATGTGCTTGTAGCCGCCGGCTGGAAACCGGGCTTTTCTACGGATTACGACGCGGTCTTGTTAGCGGAGCGTTTTGGTGCGAACCTTTTAATTAACCTTTCAAATATCGAAAAGGTTTACACTGCGGATCCAAAGACAGACCCCAACGCCCGCCCCATCGATAAAATCACGTGGACAGATTTTCGTTCCATGGTCGGTGATGAGTGGGTTCCCGGAAAAAATGTTCCATTTGATCCTGTGGCAAGCCGCCATGCGCAGAAAATAGCTTTAAAAGTGATTTGCGCCGCCGGAAAAAATCTTGAAAACTTAAAAAAGATTCTTAACGGTGAAGATTTTATCGGAACAACTATTTATGCTGAAGGCTAAATAGAAGGTTAATATTTATAAGAATTGATGAGACAATTCTTATTCTTTAGGAGGTGTTGTATGTTTAGCGTTATTTGGGCAGTAATATTTGCCATTTTGGGCATCGGTCTCGGTCTTATTTACAATATACTTGTAATTAAGCATTATCCTGATAATAAAAGGAAACCCGGTTATGTTATAACGGTAATAATTTTTCTTTTATTTACGCTCATATTCTTTGGGATAGCTAGCGCAAATTCCG
Source organism: Treponema sp. (assembly GCA_031254315.1). GTDB lineage: Bacteria > Spirochaetota > Spirochaetia > Treponematales > Breznakiellaceae > WQXQ01. The sequence goes on along the minus strand of JAIRUQ010000091.1, from coordinate 22,622 downwards.
GTGTAAAATTAATTGTAAAAGAAAAATTTAGTGAGCTGGAACAATCTGTCAAAGATAAATACCCAAATAATGCATTGGTAAAAAGCGGAATTGACTTAAAAGGGATGAATAATGATATTTCAAAAATCAATGATGCTATTAGCAGTTTAAAATCACTTTTACCAACACATAAGGAACTTGGAATTAATAAAATGATCTATGATTTGGCAGTTGATTCTGGAATGAAAAATTTAGGAAAAAAACTTACTGTCACAGATTCTTCCGCAAAAAAAATAAACCAGTTTACGGATGAAAACGACATTCTAACAATTTCTTCGATAACAAATGGCTTACAAACAAGCGCTATAAAAGTGGTAAACACAACATCGTTAATTATTGCTTTATTATTCATGATTCCATTTGTAATTTATATAGTACGCACATTAGCCACTGTAAAGAAAGAAAAAAAAGCCAAAGAAACATAAAAGCAAAAACGGAAAAACAGGTAACTTCTAAAAACTGAAATCTTTAGAAGTTACCCCTCACCATACAAAAAGCCATTTTAGTCCAAGAAACAATCCGTAAAAGACCCAGCCAAGCGGACCCGGTTTTGCTCTTTCAAAACAACTTACTGTTATATCTGAATACGCTACGCTCATTTCAGCGTACTTTATTTTCCCTTCCAATAATTCGATTTGTGTATTTATGCGCTCAAGTTCTCTTTCGATACTTATCATTTCTGCGACATTATTCGCTCTTTGAAGCAACAGCAAGTACCTCTCTCTGATATTTTTTAAACTTTCCAATCTTATAACATTATCGCGGTATTGCTCTGTAATATCGGCTCCTGTCCTTGTCTCACTTTCAATTTTTCCGTTCTCTCTCGCTACTACAAGAAAACTATCCATGTTTTGCGCCGGGATTCTTGCTGTAATATAGTTGCCCGTCTCTCTTGTAATATATCCGTCAAAATTCCCAACTTGCTCTGTGATTGTTCTTTTTGTCTCTTCAACATTTTCAACGGACAGACGAAGATTTACCGAATATGTTATCATCCGGCTATCGGACTCATTTTGTTCTCCTGCCCTTCTATGCTCGGAATCTTCCGCAGAAGACGCTTCCCTACTCGCTGATTGAGCGTTGCTTGCGCAAGATGCGAACGCGAGGGATAAAATCAACAAAACGCATTGGATGGAAAAAAATTTACGCATATATTTCTCCTTATCGCCGATATTTCAGAAAAGAATACCATACATTTCGAGGTTTGTCAATCGTGATTCCAAATTTACGGCGTTACTCCGCCTACTATGGTCATCCTTCCGTCAACAACAGGGCTAACCGCTCCATTCGCTCTTATGTATTCATTTACAGCATACGAGAGCAAAAGCGAAGTGTTAAAACGATCTGTCGCGTTTAGCATTGGCGCGTAATCATCGCCGCCGCCAAGAATATAATCGTTGGTACAAAGACGGTATATCCTCTGCGGATCAACAGGTTCGCCACCAATAGTTAAATCCCTTATTATTCCGTTTCCGGTTGTTTTATCGATTGTAAGGCGCACATCGCTGGAGAATTGAGGGAAGCCTCCGTTTCCCTGCGAAATTGTCGCGATAAAATCGAATAACTCAATTAACTGCGATCCGGTCATTGATACAACATGCAGATAGTTTTCAAATGGGAGTATTGTTAAGATTCGTTCCTGTGTAATTGGTCCTGCAGGAAGTTCAGCACGCATATTGCCGCCGTTATGAAAAGCAAAATCAATCTCCATGTTGCTTACATTCCTTAAGAACCAGACATTAGCGTCTGTAATTAAATTACCAAGCGCGGTCTCTTGATAGCGGGTTAGACGGTTTCCGAATACAAATGTATCAGACGCTATTCCGATTACTTCTTTTAAGACGGCATTTCCTCTTTCGATATAAGGAGCTAACATTGCCGTAATTTCAGTGACATCAGGCACGGGATCAAAAGAGGGCGGTGCATTAGGTCCAATTGGTACTGCCAGCCATGAGAAATCAACAAGCCTTCCGTTCTGTATGTACAACTTTCCATACCCCAGATATTTTCCCATTTCATTTGCGGTAACAACCCAGCTATCCCCTGCTCTTCTTGGCTCAGTAAAAAGAGAATGAGAATGACCATCAACAATAATATCGATTCCTTCAATCCGTTTCGCAAGTCTTATAGACGTTATATGATCAGTTGTTTCTATTATATTTCCCATGTGAGTAAGAGCAATGACAATATCAACTCTTTCTGTGTTACGCAAAATGTCAACTGTCTCACGCGCCGCCTCTAATTCATCCAAAAACACGAGCGAGTCATCGGGACTTGCGATACTTCGCGTGCGCAGGGTTGTAATCCCGAATATTCCCACCGAAAAATTACCGTACCGTTTTACAATATATCTGTTACCGCCAAGGTACGAGCCGTTTGGGAGCATAATGTTTGATGAAACAAAGGGAAATTCCGCCATTGCAATTTGCGCATTAAGTGTTTCCAGAGTTCCGTCAAACTCGTGGTTTCCAAAAGTTACAGCATCATATCCCATGATGTTAAATCCGCGAATGACAGGCTCCGCATTAAACATGTTAGAAAGCGCACTGCCTGTGTTAAAATCACCGGCATCAACCAGAAGAACATTGGCATTAGAGGCTTTTACAGACTTTATAAATGCGGACAGTTCTGCAAGACCACCTTGCCCGTTATTGGGCAATAAAGCGCCGTGGAAATCGTTTGTGTGAAGCAGAATAAGATCGGCGCTTCGCTCTCCTGTATTAGGAACTATTTCTCCGCTTCTCCTTGCGGAATCCCTCTCCTGAATCGCCGTCGCAAAAAGATTCCCGGCTAATAAAAACGCAATAAGTAAAAAGCACATCTTCCTTTTCATAAACCCTCTCCTTCTGATGAATCTGTCTTTTCTTCTTTTTTAGTTAAATCTATGTTAATTTTAACTTCCATAACTCTTTGTTTTATAACTTTTAACACTTTTATTGTTAAATATTGCCATGTCAAAATTTCGCCGTTATGCGGCAATCTGCCAAGGTTTTCCATAATCCAATTCGCTACAGTGGTGTTTGGGATTTTATCTTCATCAATTCCGTTTACCGCTATTGCTTTCAGCATATCGCCAAAGTTTACACTGCCAAGTACGGTAAAACCTCCGCTGTTGTCTTTCTTGACAGGTTCAACTTTTTCATCGTGTTCGTCCCATATTTCACCTATCAACTCTTCTACAATATCTTCTATTGTTACAATTCCCAAAGTGCCGCCGTGTTCATCTACAATTACCGCAAGGTGCGACTGTTTTGCCTGCAATGTCTTTAAAAGCTTCGCTATTTTTATCGTCTTTGTAATAAAGACTACAGGATTAATAATCTCCGGCAGAGTTTTCAAACCTTTCATCACTTTATGATAAAAATCTTTTAACAAAATAACACCTTTTATGTTATCAATTGAATCCTGAAAAATGGGAAGCCGCGAAAAACCGGTTTCGATAAACACACGGTCGATTTCTTCTATAGTTGAGGCTTCTGAAACTGCCGCTACATCAATGCGCGGCGTGTAAATTTCCGAAACTATAAGGTCGTCAAAATCAATTGCCTGACGGATCATCTGCTCTTCATGAATATTTATCCCGCCGTCCTGCCTGACTTCTTCTACAAATGTTAAAAGCTCATCTTCTGTCATCGTCCTGTCCGCTTTTACAGGAAATATTTTAACGATAACTTTTTTCCATGCTCCGGTAAGGTAGCTGAACGGAGAAAAGATAATGATAAAAAAACGCATAAAGGGAGAAACCCTGATAGCTGTAAGTTCAGGGGATTCCTTCGCAAGCGTTTTGGGAGAAATTTCGCAGAAGAGAAGCACAATCAGCGTTAATCCCATAGTTGCGATACCAACTCCTTTTGCGCCAAATAAATTGAAAAAAAGCACTGCCGCAAGAGCGGAGGCGGTAATATTGACGATAGTATTTCCTATCAATATTGAGGAAAGGAGTTTGTCGTATGATTCAAGCATTTTAAGAACAAGACGCGCCCGCGACGCTCTGCGTTTATTCTTGTTTCCAGCCGCGATATTTTTAAGTTTTATCCTGCTTAACGCTGAAAAACTTGTTTCGCACAAAGAAAAGAACAAATTAAGCCCCAACAGAACAGCCAAAGAAATAAATAGAAGAAGATAATATGAACGTGAGTCATCCATAAAATTAAAGGCGCCGATCAGAATCGAACTGATGCATAACGGTTTTGCAGACCGCTCCCTTACCGCTTGGGTACGGCGCCTATCTCTAAACTAATTAAAACCGAGGGTTATGTCAAGTATCTTAATTAAGCTGATCCCATGACGGTAAATAATCATTACCTGCGCCTTCTTCATCTTCCTCTCTTTGAGCAGGTCTGGAAGTATCAGGTATTACAGCCGGAGTATTACCGCCCGGAGTATTATTTGACTGTGGAGTATCATCTGTGGAATTACGGTTATTTCTATTGTTTCTCGCTGGCGTTCTGGTATTTCCTCTTTGCGGTGGATTTTCCGGTGGGCTTGCCGGTAAATCAAGTGAAAAACCTTCTGGTAGTGTAGGCATCATATCATCAAAGATATTAGTATCGAAGCCGCCCGACCATATGTCTGAGTTTGTTGGAAGACCCGGCTGATAATTTGGTCTGCCTCCCTCTACGTGGATGTCGCAGTATCTTGCGGGTACTGTTCCCGCAAGGAACGGAAGTGTAACTCTCCCGTCAGTACAGGCATCAGTCGGCAAGAGACCGGACTTTCTGCAAACAGTAGCGTCTACTACGCCGCCCGGTCTTGAAAAGCCTCTTTGCGGAAGACCTCTGTGAATCTCACGCATATAATCAGCCCAAACAGGAACCGCAAGCGCCGCGCCTGATTGAGAAATACCCAAAGAATTACCGGGCTTGTCAAAACCGTACCATACGGCTGATGTATAATAGGGACTGTACCCTACCGACCATGCGTCCGACCAGTTTTGTGTAGTTCCCGATTTTCCGGCAACAGGCATCCTAAATTGATTGCCTGCACTGTCCCTATAGGTAAACTTCGCCCCCCCCTCACTTCCATAAAAGAGAGTACCACCCGTTACGCCAAACTCCAACATTCTTGTCATTATATAGGCGTTCTGAGGAGTGATAAGCTGACCATTGTTCGCAAGCCGCCGCTGGCTTTGGCGCGTATCTCTTTCAACATCAAGAATAACTCTGCCGTTACGATCTTCAACAGTACGAATAGCAATTGGGGTAACAACGCGCCCGTTATTTGCAAAAATAGAAAACGCTCTTGCCATCTTTAACGGCGAAGTGGCAATAATGCCCAAACCTAAAGGAAAAACTCTAGGAAAAGTGCTTCTGATTCTGGAATCATCAACGTCCAAAAGCAAAGCGGATCTGCTAATCGCGGCATCAAAGCCGATTGTTTCAAGAACTTTTAATGACGGTATATTCAGCGAAAGCGCGAGTGCGCCATAAAGTAAAATAGAGCCTCTCCACGCTCCGCCGTAGTTAGACGGAACATAAGGAGTGCCGTCTTCATTGTGAAACGCCATCGGCATATCGTAAATCATGGTCGCAGGTGTAACCAGACGGCTGTCTATCGCGGCGGAATAATAAAGCGGCTTGTACGCGGAACCGGGCTGAACATTGGACTGGGTTGCGCGTATAAGCTGGTTTGACTCATCATATTTTGAACCGCCGACAATAGCGGTAATATATCCGGTATCATTTTCAATTGAAATAAGCGCACCCTCTACCTGATTTTGTTCGGTGTTTTCTCGAAGCTGATCGAAACCTTTTCCGGTTATAGTTTTAAGTTCGGGAAGACCAAACATCAAAGCCATCATATCTGCAACGGGATTAACATTTCTTGTGTAACGTGAAACGGCTCTCACTTGGCTTTGTTCTGACGCAACCATACGAATATCCGTTAAATTAAAAGCTAATGTCAATAAATCTACGATAGGCACATAAACTCGTTCAGCCTGAGAATTGCCCATCCTGTTTGTAGCGGCATATTCCCTGTTACCTTTTGCCAGTCCTTCGGCAAAAAACTTTTCCGCCGCTTCCTGATGGGCAAGATTGAGAGTTGTATATACGACATAACCATCGCGGTAATAATCCATCGAACCGTACAACATATTATCCAGTTCACGGCGTACATATTCGCTGAACCAAGGAGCCTTGTCTTCGCGGTTGTAATACGCTGAAATAGCAGGTCTTGTCCAGTCAAAGTTAGCCCAATATTCTTCATACGATCTTTCAGCCTCATCCGCATCGGCATACCCTAGTTTTATCATTCGCTCCAGTACATAATGCTGACGGTTCATTGCAAGATCGGGATTTCTTAACGGATCAAAACGGCTTGGAGCGGAAAGCAAAACTGACAATACCGCGGCTTCTGCAAGGGTTACCTCTCTTGAACTGTGCTTAAAGAAATATCTGCTTGCTGTCTCAACTCCGTAAGTTCCAGGACCCATCGGCATCTGGTTCATATAAATTTCCAGAATTTCGTTTTTTGTAAAACGCCGTTCAAGCTGTAAAGACCACCATAACTCTTTTATTTTTCGCTTTACTGAACGGTCGGTACGGTCACAGTAAAGCGTTCCGGCTACCTGCTGGGTAATTGTAGAACCGCCGCCCCAGTCTTTGCCAATAAACCGTCCGGCAACGGCGCGAAATGTCCCTTTGACACTAAAGCCCCGGTGATTGTAAAAATCCGCATCTTCACGCGCAATGACGGCGTAGACTAAATGCCTTGGCAATTCACTTAAAGAAACAAGTTCCCGCTTTTCATCAGACGAGAATTCGGTAATGAGCGTGCCGTTAATATCCAAAAGTTTTGTCGGCAACGCAGGCGAGAATTCAAAAAAGTTTTCCTGATTTTTAATATTCGCGGTCATAGCCAAAGATAAACCAAGTCCTACGCCTATCAGAATCACGAGGAGCACAGTAAAAACCGCGACTATTTTAACAACAATTGAGGAAAAAAATCCTCTGCCGGAACCCATATATAAAGTTTATAAAAACTATGTCATTCCGTCAAGTGGCGGTTAAGTTTCCTCAATTCAAAGAAAATCAAAATACCGGTAATTATAAAGGAGAAACCGTCGGCGACAGGAGCCGCAGAAACCACGCCCCAAAGACCCCAAATATTGCCAAAAATGAGAATACAGGGGATAAGGGCGATACACTGCCGCAACATAGAGAGAAAAATTGATATTTTGGGACGTCCTGTAACAACAAAGAGGTTGGTTGATACAATCTGAAAGCCGGCAAGCGGCAACAGCAGAAGCATTATCCGCATTGCCCTTGGTGTAAAGTACATCAGAGCATCGCTTCCATCGGGCGCAAATACACTTACCAGTTGAACAGCAAAAATCTGAACTATCGCAAAGCCTGTAACGCAGATTATCGTAGCCGCGCCAATTGCACCTAAATATGCGCGTAACACACGGCGGTACAATTTCGCGCCGTAATTATAACCCAATATCGGCTGTGCGCCCTGATTAATTCCAAAGACAGGCATAAGTATCATCATTAAGATTGGTCCGATAATACCCATTCCCGAAAGAGCGATATCGCCGCCGTTTGCCACACCCAAAGCCGCCTCTCCGTACCAGCCCGCGCTTTTATTGTTCAGCAGTTGAACAGCAGACATTAAGAATTGCAGTAAAAACTGAGCAGAACCAAAAGCCATGATCTGCATAATAACGGAAAAATCCGGCTTGAAAATACGGGGCGAGAGCTTAACTACCGCTTTTTTGCTTAAAACAAATCTTAGTATATAAACAGTTGAAGCAAACTGGGAAATGACAGTCGCCCATGCCGCACCTTCAACTCCCCACTTTAATCCAAAAATAAAAATTGGGTCTAAAATGATATTAAGAACCGCGCCAAGTATCATTCCAATCATGGTAACGGCAGGAAACCCCTGCGCCCTTGTACAGTGAGACAGTCCAAAGCTCACCATAAAGAAAACAGAGCCGTAGAGTGTTATGCGAAAATAATCTTTCGCGTAACTGAGGGACTCACTGTCCCCCTTGTTCCCTACAAGCGAAAAAAGCGGGTCAAGGAAAATAAGCCCTAACACCAGCATCAAAAGACCTATGCCTGTCAACAAAAAGAAACAGTGGTTAAGAGCGTTCTCGGCTTCCTTGAGCCGTTTTTGCCCAAGCCGCATTGAGATCATATTTGCCGCTCCTATTCCAAAGAGCATCGCAAACGCCATACCAATCGTCATTATAGGGAGCACGAGGGAAAGTCCGCCGAGGGCAAGTTCATTCACGCCCTGCCCGACAAAGATGCGATCTATAATATTGTAAAGAGCGTTAACCACCATCCCTGTTATCGCGGGAATAGAAAATTTTAGCAGTAATTTACCGATAGGCTCAGTTCCAATCTGTCCTGCGGCATCCGGTTTATCGCTCATAATCACCTTACCATCGCAACCCAGATGCGTAATTCCTGAGCCGCCCAATGTATTATTAACAAACGCATACAATCATAAGCGTTTAAATCCTCATCGAGTAACGCCTCGGAAAGGACAAGCTTTATAGCGCTTCCAACTCTTGAATATTCGTCCGGCATTTCTATTACAATGCGTGATAATTCCGCGCCGTCTTTTTTTCTAGCGTAGTTTTCTGCCGCATCTTTAAATCTTTCGGCAAGAGACTTCATACCTACTAAACTTTCATAAGGTATTTTCTTTTTACTCAGAGCAGTACTTACAAATTCTAAAGTTGAATCCGCTTCGTCCATAGCCAAAGGAAACGCAAGGGAATTGTCCGCAGAATAGCGAGCTAAAATCTTGTAAAACTTTTTTTGCGTATCAAGAATCGCGGTAATCGCCAGCATAATCTCGTCCCTTAGATACGGCGGCTGAACTTTCTCACGCAAAATGTCAAATAACACTGGAATAGACTCTCCATTGTGGTAAACTCCCAAAGCTTCCGCGCCTAGAATCATCAATCTTGGGTTTTGCGAGTTTTGAATGATTTTTTCTATCTCCGGGCGGAAAGTTTCGTCCTTCATTTTTGCAAGCGCGACAAATGTCTCTCCTGCAAGCATATAATCATCTGAGTATGCGGATTCCCTAAGTATTGGCACTGCGTCTAAACAATTGTGGTTCCCCAAAGTGCGCGCCGAAATATAAGCGGTGGTAAACGGATGATTCGCAACATCGTCGATAAGCGCGGTTTCCGCATTTTTGCTCAGACGGTGCAATTTTTCTAATGCCCTGATCGCCTCCTGCCGGGTAGCCAGTTTAGGAGAGCGGGCGCGCGCTAAAAGTCCGTCAATTGCAAGATGGGAAGGAGTGTCGTGTAACTCAAGAAGCAGGCGGTTCTCCTCGGATAAATCCTGCGCTTTATTCAGTTTATCCAATAGACTAATAGCGCGAAGGTCTCTTACAGAAAAAATAACTTCAAGCGCGCCCCTTAACGGAAGAGAACCCAAAGACTTCATTTTCTTCTGCGTTGCAACAGCGATAACAGCTAACACCATCATAATGGCAAAAAGTATTTTAAAAGAAACAAACGGAGATAGCCCTGCTAAACCCAAGAAGTCAAGAAGAAGTCCCGAAAGAAATGAACCTCCGGCTCCGGCAATGCCAAATATAAAGAAGTAAAGAATTCCCATGTCCAGTATTTTCCCCGGCGGAACCAGTGCGAGAAAATAAGTCTGCGCAATTCCTTCCGAGCCAAGAAAGCCAAAGTTCAGCATAAAAAACAAAAACACCATAAAAAGGATTGTACCCGTAACATTTTCTACAGCTCCGTGCGGAAAAAAGATAACAGGAATTAGACTAACAATTCCAAGTATAACGCAGACAAGGAAAAGCGGCTTTGCGCCGAGCCTGTCAACCAGAAACTTTACTATCATCCCTGCCATTAAATAGCCAAGTCCGCCAAACACCGAATAAAGAGAGATTAATCCGTCATTATGGGCAAATACTTCGCGCGCATAAACAACGACAAATGTTCGCGTAACACCTGACACAAGAACAACAAGAAAAAGAATAAACATAAAATGTTTTAGCGCGTCCTGCGAAAGCGCTTCTTTGAAAATATCGGAAATTTTCATCTTTTGGCTATCTTCTTCAAGCGCAGGTTCGGGAACTTTTCTGATTATACTTCCGCTAATGACCCCTGAAATTACACCAAGCCCCAATAAAATTGAAAAAATAAAAATTGGCGGTTCCATACCAAGAACCATCGCTATCAAAAAACTTCCAAACATTCCTATTGAACTGTTGATGATTTGGATTTGCGTCATGTAACTGCCTCTGTCAGGACCGCTTGCCAAAAGGCTTAGAACAGGATTATTACCAATCATTCCAACGCCGCGGAAAAGCTGGAAAAAGAGAACTCCAAGCATGACCAGCAATAAGGCTATATTTCTGTAACCGGCGTAAAAAACAAACGGAGAAGCAACAGCCAATATCATACAGATTGATCGGACTATCCATGTAAAACTAAAAATACCTATTATAGAAAAACGCCGCGCCAATACCTTGCCAAGTGGAAGTAAAAGTAGCGCGATGTAAAAAGTTGCGCCCATAAGCCCGATGTATGTTGACGAAGCGCCAAGTCGGAGAGCGAAAAGAGTTATTATTATTCCTACCAGCAAATTCCATGAAATCGCATTAAAAACATTAAAAGAATTATATGCTCCACGCGCTTTGCCCAAATGGTAGGGGGACAACTGCGTTACCATATACTCAATTTAATAATTTTATAAATAAAAAACAAGAGAGCGCATTGCTATTATTAAGGCAATATTACGGAGGATGAGCTATTATTCTTCAAAGACAGCGGTTGGAGAGTAGCCGTCAAAAGTGCTCTGGTTGTATACATGCCGCCAGTCTCAACGGCATAGCCAGTTGACACCATTCTGTAAGCCGATATAATAATAAACGTATGAAAATATCAAAAACACAATTTATAATGTCTGTTCTGTTAATAGTTGTTTTCGTTTCTATAATAGCCTCATGTAATTCAATATCTACACAAACCTATAATATAGAGACCCCATTATTAAATGCTCAAAGCAGTATAAAAATTGTTTTAATCTCCGATCTGCACAGCACAATTCACGGAAAAGATCAAACTATACTGATTGATAAAATAAAGAACATTAATCCCGATTTAATAGTATTATCCGGCGATATTTTTGATGATGAAGTTCCAATGACCGGAACTCAGTTGCTATTGGCGGGAATTTCCGGTATCGCTCCTATTTATTATGTTACGGGAAATCATGAATATTGGAGTAATAATATACAGGCAATAATGGACGAGCTTGCGCTTTATGAAGTAACTATTTTATCGGACAGTTATACAATAATTGAGATAAATAATAATGAAATAATTATTGCCGGAATAGAAGACCCGGATAAAAGATTTTATGAGACGACTTATAATCAAAATGACAGTATGGAAAACGCATTCAGGGAGTTAGATGAAATACAGTTATTTAAAATACTAATAGCGCATCGTCCTGAATTGATCGAAAATTATAAAAGATTTTCATTTGATTTAGTTTTATCAGGACATACGCATGGAGGGCAAGTCAGATTCCTCTTTATTAACGGATTATTTGCGCCCAATCAGGGTTTTTTTCCCAAATATGCCGGCGGACTTTATACACATGAAAATTTGACACACATTATAAGCAGGGGACTTTCAATCAATCCAAGACTTCCCCGAATATTTAACCCTCCTGAATTAGTAGTAATTATTATAGAAGCTAACCCCTGAGAACTCTATCTGAGTCTTTAAAATAACGCCTATTCCAGAGTTGCCGCGGTTCTTAAATCCTCTTGCGCCCACTGTAGAAAATCATTCTGTTGCCGGAAATTTTCAGTCGTCCTCGCAAGCTGTTGGAAAACATTTGCGCGAAGTTGGTATGCCTGTCTATGGTGAGGATTTAGCAATATCGCAATGTTAATATCTATTAATGCTTCATGGTATCTTCCTAAATTGATGAGAGGAGCCGCCCTATTAAAATGTAAAGCGAAATCATTAGTATCTATTTGTATAGCTCTGTTATAATCAGCCAGCGCTTCATTGTCTCGTTTCAGTGCAAAATATAATAACCCTCTATTGTTAAAGTATTCGGCACTTTCACTATTAAGCCGTATTGCCTCGCTATAATCAAGTATTGCCCTTTCATAATCTTCCATAACTCCAAAGAGATAAGCCCTGGAAGCATAATACCAGTCATCTTCAGGGTCATGGTATATTGCCAAATTGAAATTTTCAAGTGCCCTGCCATACTCTCTGATATGGGCGTAAACATTGCCCAGTGTAATATATGCATCAGCATAGTCGCTTTCCAGTTCAACCGCATGATGAAGATATTCCAATGATGCATTCACATCATCAAAATGAAAATAAATAATCCCCATGTACCAATATGCCCGTGCGCTATTGGGATTTAGCCGTATCGCCTCATTGATGGGTGCGAGTGCTTCATGGTACCTATCCTCACGCAAATACATTATCGCACGATCAATATATTCGTCAAATGTTTCAGCATAAGCATTATTGAGAGTTGTAACAAAAAATAAACAAAATATATATTTTATTCTCATATAAATTATATTCCTGCTGTACATAACATCCAGCCTAGCCGCCTACTGGCTGAGTAAATATACCGCCCTGTTATGCCGTTTTCGTGCTTTTCCACAAATTTTTCTTTTTATATTTTTTCAATATTTATCCTATACCCCAATGAATTTAATACATTGGAGAATGTCCTGTAATTTATTCTTTCCGCATTTTTGCTTCGTATTTTTTGTATAACTGTTGGTGAAACCCCGGCCTTTTTTGCCAGCATCCTTACAGAAACATTATCCTCTTCCATTTTTTCCAGAACAAATTCCGATAAAAGAAAATCGTTGTATTCCTTGTTGAACAATTCCTTTTCTTTGGGGTCATTGGTTATAAATTTGTCAAATGTCGTTTCCATTAGCCTCTGCCTCCTTGTTTTCTTTCAAAATAGTCCTGCCTTAATCTTACAGCCAAATCTTTTTCTGATCTGGGCAATTTGTCCGTCTTTTTTACAAACCCATTTGTAACAATTACTTTTTTATCATCAGTGAAAAAAGACAAATACCTGTCAGGCTGGGGCTTAAATGCGAATATACCATCCCCTTCATTCCTGAATTTTGTCTTGTCAAATATTTTCCCAAAATCGCTCATTCTTTTTAGCCAAAACTAAAAATTTACGCTTCTGTTGCCGAGTTGCCTTCAAAAAATAATCATATCCGCCACTATTTCCATTTTTGTCATAATACCATTCCAGCGTATATACTGCCCCAATATAAATGACACAGGAATTTCCGTCCATATAAAATAATGTATCATGTTTATGGTACATTGTCAACTGTCTTTTTCATTATCTTCACCATATTCAGCACGAAAATGGTATATAACTCTCTGACTGTAAACTAAGTTTAGTGCAGATAATAAGGCGTTGCGGGAGAGTAAGCGTAGCGACTGATCTAGCCATGAGTAACCCTAGCCGACTTCAAGGCGACATAAATATACCATTAAATAATTATCTAGTATTCTAATACCATTGTACCAATTATACCATATTGTTTGTCTGCAAATATACCGGAAGTAACAAAAACAATTATTGCATTATTTTCATTCTCTTTTGCTATGAAAGCGTAATTACCATCTCTAATAACCGGTTCTCCAAAGACTCTTGTATATTCATTTAATTTATCTCTTATCCATATATTACTGTACTCATGCATAGTAACAATTCTATATACGCCTTTTATAGGATCAATAAAAAATGTAATAGCATTTGTTGCATCATTGTTTCCCGGGTTTATTTGATAAGTATTCATTTCATCAACAACACGAATAGGTTCAGAATTTATTATTTTCTCAAGTTCCAATTTTGATAAACCCATAAATTCTATATAATGGGTAGACAGTCCTGTAACAAGTGGATTGCTACCTGAGTTCGTCGCACATGAAGAAATAGATAAAAGACCTATATTGACAATAATTACAAAAAAAGCAATCTTTTTCATAAAGACCTCCAAAGTTAGATCAATTATATTATCTCTTTAATAGCCCACCTACTCCTTAGTCGTCGGTTTCTTCAACTGTGGTGTAGTCTTCTTGAGCAACTTCAACATTAGCCGCCATTGCTTCCTGTTTGCGCTTTTCAAGGATTTCCTGCATATACTCGTCCAAGTCCTGACTCTCATCATCAAAGAGTTTGATGTTGCGGTAACGCTTCATGCCTGTACCTGCAGGAATTGGATGACCGATTATAATGTTTTCTTTTAAGCCGCGCAGATAATCTGTTGAACCGGCAATCGCCGCGTTTGTAAGAACTCTCGTTGTCTCCTGAAAGCTCGCCGCTGAAAGGAACGAATCGATATTGAGAGACGCTTTGGTAATTCCCTGAAACATTGGCTGAGCGATAGCGGGCTGTCCGCCTTCGGCAATTACACGGGCGTTTTCTTCATGGAAACGGTACTTGTCAACAGACGAACCGTAGATAAACTTGGTGTCGCCTACAAAACGGATTTCTACTTTGCGCATCATCTGCCGTATAATTACACCGATATGTTTGTCATTTATCGAAACGCCCTGCAGACGGTAAACGTTTTGGATTTCATCCATAAGATAACGCTGTAATTTTCCTTCGCCCAATATGTAAAGGAAATCATGCGGATTTATAGCGCCCATACAGAGCAGTTCGCCTGATTCTACCGTATCACCGTCGCGTACCAAAAGCCGTTTACTCGTTGGAATAAGATGCGTAAACTCTCTGCCGAAATCGTCTACTACGGCAACTTTACGCTTACCTTTAGCAATGCCGCGGAAATAAACAGTACCGGAAACTTGCGCGAGAACCGCAGGACTTTTTGGCTTGCGCGCTTCAAAAAGTTCGCTGACGCGCGGAAGACCGGAAGTGATGTCCATCGCTTTTGCGGATTCTTTTAATGTCTTTGCGATTGTACGACCCGCGCGGATTTTTTCCCCTTCATCAACCTGTATATACGCTCCTGATGGGAGGAAGTAAGAGGCAACCTCGTTTTCATTGTCATCAACAATGAATATACGCGGCTGTTTGCTTTCTTGCTGATACTCTGATATGCGCTTTTCAACATTTCCGGTGTCTTCGTCCATTTCTTCTTTAAGCGTTGAACCAAGAATAATGTCTTCGTACTTAACTGTTCCACTTGCCTCTGCGATAATCGGGTCGGAGAACGGATCAAATGACGCAATAGGTTCGCCGGTTTCGACAACAGAACCTTTTTGCACATTAAAATCAGAGCCGTTTCTGATTTCAATTTTTTGCTCCTGCCCGATAAGATACAGGCTCTCCGTGTCATTATTTTTCAGAACAAGGGCGTACGCGATTTCAGGAGAAACAATCTCCTCTCCGCCGCGTTTTATGATAACATCGCCGCGGTTAACTCTCTTTCCGTCCACAGCGAGCAGTTTATCACTGCGTTCAAGTTTGAACTCTTTCATTATCTTGTTTACAACCGCATGACCGCGCCTTGTAAAGAGCAGATGACCGTTGTCAAGTTTTATGTGAGTTCCGATTACATCTCTTATGTACACAGGATATTTCAACGTTATGCGACTTTCTTCGCTGACCTTTGTCGAAACGCCGCCGATGTGGAAGGTACGCATTGTAAGCTGAGTTCCCGGCTGTCCGATAGACTGGGCGGCGATTGTTCCAACCGCTTCTCCAATATCCACAATGCGGTTCGTGGCAAGATTGCGTCCGTAACATTTTCTGCAAACGCCGTACTTCGCTTCACAGGTAAGTACCGTTCTAATCCGCACTGTCTCAACCTGCGAGGCTTCAATAGCTTCGGCGATTTCTTCTGTAATTTCTTCGTTCACGTCAACAATAAGCTCGCCTGTAATAGGATGCTTGACGCGCTCAAGGGTAAATCTGCCGACTAAGCGATCTTTCAACGGATCGACAATTTCTTCTCCCTGTTTAATAGCGGAATAGGAAATACCGTTAATGGTTCCGCAATCATCCTCGTTTACAACCATGTCCTGCGCGATGTCAACAAGGCGGCGGGTAAGATAACCGGCTTCCGCTGTTTTAAGAGCGGTGTCGGCAAGACCTTTGCGCGCGCCGTTAGTTGAAATAAAGAACTCAATAACCGAAAGACCTTCTTTAAAGTTTGAACGGATGGGCAACTCGATAATGTCGCCGGAAGGTTTGGTCATAAGACCGCGCATACCTGCAAGCTGGCGTATCTGGTTACGGCTTCCGCGCGCGCCTGAGTTCGCCATCATCCAGATTGAGTTAAAACCGTCTCTGTCAGATTCGAGAGTTTCCATTGTTTTAACGGTAAGAGCATCATTTGTTTTTGTCCAAACTTGAACAACCTGATTGTAACGCTCTTCGCTGGTGATATGACCTTGCCGCCACTGTTTCTGAATTGACTCGACTTCTTTGTTTGCCTTGTCGATCATATCCGTTTTTTCTTTTGGAATGACAACATCGTCTACGCCGATAGTAGCGCCAAAAACTGTCGAGTAACGGTAACCCGTTGATTTAATAGCGTCCAGCATCTGCACAGTTGTCCATGAGCCTTTATCCTTGAACACATACTCAACAAGAGCGCGCAACTCTTTGTCTTTAAGTTCATAATTGATAAACGGAAGGTCTTCAGGAAGTTCCTCGTTAAAAACAAGCCTTCCCGCCGAAGTAACAATCGTACCGTCCTTGTCAGGCTCAGTAAAATTGCCGACTCTGTCCCACAGCGGAAGTTTTGGCGGTTTTAGGCGGATAGCGGCTTCCCAATCAAGAGATTTTCTTTCCACCGCCATAAGAACTTCTTCGGGAGACGAATAATGCGGTATCTTGTCCCTTGTTTCAGCTTTTTCCGAACCGGGACGTTTCGCGTTTGGTTTTATTCTTGTAAGGAAGTTGATGCCCAAAACCATGTCCTGAGACGGAAACACAATTGTCTTTCCGTTAGCAGGATTAAGAAGATTTCTCGCGGAGAGCATCAGCGTCCAGCACTCCATTTGAGCCGCTTGCGTTAGCGGAACATGGACTGCCATCTGGTCGCCGTCAAAGTCAGCGTTAAAAGCGTGACAGACAAGCGGATGAAGTTTAATCGCTTTTCCTTCAACAAGCACAGGTTCAAACGCCTGAATACCAAGCCTGTGCAGAGTCGGCGCGCGGTTAAGAAGCACCGGATGCTCTTTTACAACTTCGTCTAAAATCGCAAAAACTTCAGGCGTTTCCTGTTCAACAAGCATTTTTGCTTTTTTAATATTGAAAACAACATCTTTGTCTACAAGTTTCTTCATTATAAATGGCTTAAATAACTCAAGCGCCATTTTTGTGGGAATACCGCACTGCCACATTCTAAGATCGGGTCCGACTGTAATAACAGAGCGTCCCGAATAGTCAACACGCTTTCCAAGAAGGTTTTGGCGGAAACGCCCCTGCTTTCCTTTGAGCATATCGCTGATTGATTTAAGCGGTCTGTTCGATGAACCTTTTACCACTTTCTTTTTCTTTGAATTGTCGAATAACGCATCAACCGCTTCCTGCAACATACGCTTTTCATTGCGGATAATGATGTCAGGAGCGTTAAGCGCCTGCAATCTTTTAAGACGGTTATTTCTGTTAATCACCCTGCGGTAGAGATCGTTAAGATCGCTTGTCGCAAAACGTCCGCCGTCAAGCTGAACCATTGGGCGCAGTTCAGGCGGAATTACAGGGATCACATTGAGGATCATCCACTGAGGTTTGTTATTTGAATTACGGAAATTTTCTACGATTTCAATTCGTTTAAGAAGACGCTTGTCGGTCTTCGCGCCTTTGTCGATCATTTTCTGGCGCAAGTCCGCCGCCATTTGATCAAGGTCGAGGTTTTCCAAAAGAACGCTGATCGCTTCCGCGCCCATGCCTGCGGTAAAGCCGCCGCCGTAACGCTCCTGAGCTTCGTAAAATTCTTCTTCAGAAAGAAGCTGACCTTTCTTTAAGGTGGTATCGCCGCCATCCATTACAATATATTTTTCATAGTAGAGAACTGATCTTAATTGGCTTGTGGGAAGATCGAGAAGAAGTCCCATTCTGCTTGGGACAGAGCGATAGTACCAAATGTGCGACACAGGAGCCGCTAATTCAATATGACCCATCCTCTCACGGCGAACCTTAAAGTGTGTAACTTCAACGCCGCAACGGTCGCAAATTACTCCCTTATAACGGATCGATTTGAATTTTCCGCAGTAACATTCCCATTCTTTGGTAGTGCCAAAGATGCGTTCGCAGAAAAGACCTTCCTTCTCCGGTCTAAGCGTCCGGTAGTTAATCGTCTCCGGTTTTTTTACTTCGCCATAAGACCACGACCGGATCATGTCCGGTGAGGCAAGCCGTATCATTATCGAATCAAAATCCTGAATATCCCGCATCTTTTTCCCCTATTAGAAATTACTTCCCGATTTGGTTATCAATTCTTCATCTTTTTCGGTAAGCGGTATTTGTTTTCCTTTTACATCGAATATCGACATATCCAACGCAAGACCGCGCAATTCCTGAACCAGTACGTTAAACGATTCGGGAATGCCCGCCGTTGTAGAAGGCTCGCCTTTTACAATTGCTTCATAAATCTTGGAACGACCGGTCATATCGTCCGATTTGATTGTTAAAAGTTCCTGCAATGTATTTGCCGCCCCGTACGCTTCCAGCGCCCACACTTCCATTTCACCTAACCTCTGACCGCCAAACTGCGCTTTTCCGCCAAGCGGCTGTTGTGTAACAAGCGAGTAGGGACCTGTAGAGCGTGCGTGCATCTTGTCATCAACAAGGTGGTGCAGTTTAAGGAAGTAAATTATTCCGCAGAAAATCGGATTTACAAATTCAATGCCGGTTCTGCCATCCTTCAAGAAAGTCTTGCTGGTTATGGGCAGTCCCGCTTCCTTCAATTTTTCTTCTATTTGCTCAGACGAAGGGGACTGAAAAACAGGAGATGAATACCATTCGTCCAGCGTTGAACCTGCCCAGCCCAATTCAGTTTCAAGGAGCTGACCGATATTCATACGGGAAGGAACGCCGAGCGGCGTAAGACAAATATCAAGCGGCGTTCCGTCTTCCATGAACGGCATATCCTCTTCAGGGAGAATACGTGCGACTACGCCCTTGTTGCCGTGTCGTCCTGCCATTTTGTCGCCTTCGCGAAGTTTACGCTTGGTGGCGATTAACACCTTAACCACTTCATCAACTCCGGGACTTAAGCTGTCATGTTCTGTCCGCTTAAGCCGCTGAATGTCAATAACAGTGCCGTCAATGCCGTGCGGAACTTTAAGAGAAGTGTCACGCACTTCTTTTGCCTTCTCGCCAAAGATTGAATTTAAAAGTTTAAACTCAGGCGTAGTTTCGGTTTCGCTCTTTGGCGTAACTTTTCCAACCAAAATGTCGCCGGAGCGCACTTTCGCGCCGACACGGATAATGCCTTCGTTATCAAGATTATCAAGGCTTTTTTCGGAAGTGTTCGGAATGTCGCGTGTTATTTTTTCCGGTCCAAGTTTTGTCTCTCTTATTTCAACAATAAATTCTTTAATATGAATTGAAGTAAACATATCGTCTTTTACAACACGCTGAGAGATAAGGATCGAGTCTTCATAGTTGTAACCGTTCCACGGCATAAAACCTACAAGAATATTTCTGCCAAGGGCGAGCTCGCCGTTCTGTGTCGCAGGACCATCCGCGATTACCTGACCGGAAGTTATTTTCTCTCCAAGTTTTACGATTGGACGCTGGTTGTAACAAGTGTCCTGATTTGTCCTCTGAAACTTTACAAGCTGATAAACATCATTTCCGTTTTCATCAAGCGTTACCTGAGCCGCGGGTTTTACGGACCCCGCACGATCAGGCTTTACGATAACTTCCTGGGACGTTACGCGAAGAACTGTTCCGCCCCTTCTCGCTTTAACAAGTACGCCTGAATCGTAGGCGCACTTTCCTTCCATTCCTGTCCCTACTCGCGGAGTTTCCGGGAAAACAAGCGGCACTGCCTGACGTTGCATGTTAGAACCCATGAGCGCGCGGTTAGCATCGTCGTGTTCAAGGAAGGGAATAAGCGAAGCGGAAACTGAAATTATCTGTTTGGGAGATACGTCCATGTATTGAATTTCTTCGGGGGCTCGTGTTATATAATCGCCCTGATGGCGGCAGGAAACCTGAGCGTCAGCAAACGAGCCGTTGTTGTTAATTTTCGCCGAAGCCTGCGCGATATAATGGCGATCTTCGTCCATTGCTGAAAGGTACTCGACATCCTTTGACGCGATACCCTTGTGTACTTTTCTGTAAGGCGTTTCCAAAAAACCGTATTCATTGACACGGGTGTAATTCGCAAGCGAGACAATAAGACCGATGTTCGGTCCTTCCGGCGTTTCAATGGGGCACATTCTGCCGTAATGGGTGTAATGAATTTCGCGCACTTCAAAACCTGCACGGTCGCGTGAAAGACCGCCGGGACCAAGAGCGTTAAGCCTTCTTTTGTGTGTAAGCTCCGCAAGCGGATTTACCTGATCCATAAACTGTGAAAGCTGACTCGACCCGAAAAATTCTTTGATAGACGCGACAATCGGCTTAATGGAAATTAATTCCTGCGGCTTAATTGTATCGGTTTCTTTTAAGCTCATCCTCTCTTTGGCAATCCGCTCCATTCTGCTAAAAGCGGTTTTCATTTGATTTGCCATCAATTCGCCGACAGAACGTATGCGCCTGTTTCCAAGATGATCAATATCATCAAGAGATTCATCGTCTACATAAATTTTGATCAGATGTTTCATGGTGGCGATAATGTCATCAGTTGCGAGAGTAAATTTATTAACAGGAAGATCGAGTTTGAATTTTTTATTCAGTTTGTAGCGTCCTACTTTGCCAAGATCATAGCGGCGGTCAGAGAAGAACATTCCTAAAAGGTCTTTCTCCGCCTGATCGACCGTAAGAGTCTCGCCCGGCTGTAACACAGAATAAACTGCGATTAACGCGTCTTCTTTTGTCGGCTCGCCGCCCGATCCTTCTCTAACAAATTTAATATCTTCACGTTCAAAACAATTAAGAAGCATTGTTGAATTGAGAGAATCTTTGTCTTCAAAATTAATATAACAAATTGATTTAATGCCGTTCTTTAAGAGTTCATCAACATTGTGCGTATGGAGTTTCTCTCCTGCGCGATAAAGAAGTTTTTCCTCTCCTTTGGGGGATGTTTCGTCTTTAATAAAAATAGACTGCGCCAAAACTACGCCGGAAATACTTTCTCTGGTTTCACGGTCATCCTTGATCTTGAGAGTTTCGGTTGTATAGAAGGCGCTTATAATTTCTTCTCTGCTGGAAAATCCAAGAGCGCGAAGGAAAATCGTTCCAAGAATTCTTTTCTTTCTATCAACCTTCGCGTAAATTAATTCGCGCTTTTGATCGACTTCAAACTCAAGCCAACTGCCCCTGTAGGGAATAATGCGTGATGAGAATATTCCCTTCTCGTGGGTGAAGATTACGCCGGGAGAGCGGTGTATCTGAGAGACTACTACCCTCTCAGCTCCGTTGATTATGAAAGTACCCCTTTCTGTCATTAGGGGAATGTCGCCCATGTAAATATCTTTCTGGCGGATTTCACCTGTCTGCTGAAACGCCAAGTTTACGCGCGCTTTAAGAGGAACCGAATATGTAAGCCCTTTTTGCTTACATTCAAGTTCCGTAACTCTTATATTATCTTCATCGAAGGAGTAGTATTCGTATTCAAGCCTCATGTCCTCATTGGGACTTTTTATGGGGAAGGTGGTTTCAAACACCTCCTGAAGTCCCTGTAACGCCGGCTTTTCGCCTTTGTTTACCCTTTCTCTTTGTAAAAACCGCTCATAGGAATTAATCTGAATATCGATAAGATCCGGCAGATCCATCACATCCTGAATGTCGCTTCCAATGTATGTGCGCTTGTCGGTCGTCTTCATCTTGGTCATCGTTCTCCCCTTCCTGTCATTAAATATACACTATTCTTTACTATTTAAGCAATAATTATTGGCAGTTAAGGCGGTTTTTACCCCTTAACTGCCGCCGCATAACCGCAAAAACACAATTTTTACGGTTATGCAAGAGAAAACTTCACTGTGTTCTTCGCAAAACGCTTACTGTATCTCAACAGTACCGCCTGCCGCGGTAACAAGCTCCTTGATTTTGCCTGCTTCGTCCTTGGAAACGCCTTCCTTAAGCGGTTTGGGCGCTCCTTCGACAAGGTCTTTTGCCTCTTTAAGACCAAGACCTGTAACGCCGCGGACTTCTTTAATAACGGCAATCTTTTTGGCTTCGTCAAACGCTTTGAGAATAACAGTAAACTCTGTTTTCTCTTCAGACGCGGGAGCCGCCGCTCCGCCGCCTGCGGCTCCAACTGCCGCTACCGCTACAGGAGCGGCGGCAGAAACGCCGAATTTCTCTTCCATCATTTTAACCAGTTCGGAAACTTCCAGAACTGTCATGGACGCAATCGCTTCTAAAATTTCTTCTTTTGTGGCTGCCATATTATCTTCTCCTAAAGTTTGTTACGCGCTTCATACGAAATGCGTTTTTATAAAAACCGACAGGAACGGCAGCACCCGAAGCCTG
>JAIRUQ010000028.1 GCA_031254315.1 Treponema sp. | reverse complement strand
AATGTCTCGTTGTTTACTATTCTTTTATTTTCAGCGGCTTTTCTCAATATGTCTCCATTCTCAGGGAAATAATTCCTGTTATTTTGCAAAAAATTATTAAATGCCTTTAATACGCCGATGATCTTATCTGTTGCTTCAGAGCGTGTCAAATATGCCATCCATTCCCTCCAGCATTTCTCTGTACTCCACAAGAAATCTTAAATAACGTTCCTCATCCATTAATAGCCGCTGTTCATAAACCTTGCGCTCTATGTACTCGGCTAATTGTTCAGCCATCATGTCTGTCTCGGACTTATTTAACTTATATATTTTATTGTCCATCTCAATCATAAAATACGGATCATCGTCATATTCTTCCTGCCCTGCACTGGCATCCGCCTCCGCTTCAAGCTCCTTTACGGAATTATTGCTGTTTATCCGCCCTTCCTCATACTGCGCCACATGGGTTAATTCATGCGCCAGCGTTTTTCTGCCATCTTCACTGCCGGTATTAAACGCATTGTTTCTGAAAAAGATGTCGTATCCTATTGCCAATGCCAGCGCATTAAACGAGCGAGCATATTCATCCGCAAACGCTCCGGTATGGATCATAGCCTCATTTAAATCCGTACCATGGGCAGTATTAAACCGCTGAAGTTCTACCGTTTCAAGCGGGAATACACGGTCTTTTTCTGACGGGCGTTCAACACTTCTTTCCCGTCTTTGGTAGTCTGTGTATTGTTCACTTGGTCGAGAATATGACGGTCCCATTCGCCGTCCGTTAACAATAACAATATTTGCTGTTATTGCATTTTCAATCATTGAATAAACTGTGTCAAAATCACTTATTGTGTTCCGGAGACTGTGAATCGATAATTTATAATTAGGAAGTGAAGGTAGTATATTAGGCGGCATATTACGACCCTGCCTTTCTTTTCAGTCTGTCAACAACCTTGTCGGATAAATCCCAAAGAAATTGTTTGGGTTGTCTAATTTCTGACGCGCCCCTGGCATGTCCTACATCATGGCTTTCGCTACGGGCAAGTACCGGTTGTTTTTGACGGGCTAAAGACGCCTTGTCCTTCTCATAGTTCGCCTCTATCTTCCTCAGCCGCTCAAGTTCCGCGTTCATGGCTGTCTTCTTGGGAAACGATACGACAGGTTTTGAACCTTCCGTTACCTGATAATCAGCCACGTCACTTAAAGGCGTGTCTTCAACGTCTGCTTCTGTGGGTATTCCTGTTGAAAAGCTACCGCTTGCCGTTGTGTGTTCAAAAGCATTATCTTCCGCAAACGTATGATACATCGTTTCCGCAGAAGGTATTCTTACTGTACCGCCTTCATACGCACCCAATGCATGACCGCCCGGCATTGCGAGATGTATTCTTTCAGGAAATCCTTTGGGGCTGTTACGGACAAACGGCACTATAGCGCCGCCGTCGCGGTATTTCATTTTAACCTTCTCCACAGAACCGGAAGGAGCTGTTCTGTACGCGCTCTTTTTCAATTCTTCCTGCAACAGCGTCTGCACTTCGTTTTTGGAAACTTTGGAGCGACCGCTTTCAGCGTACGCCCGCAATCCCTCACTGCCTGCGAGGTTATATGAAACGTTTTCATTTCCGGAAAGCGATTGCAATATGCTTTTCCGCAATGCTCCTGCTGTGTTTATCTTGTCTCTCTTTATCGTCTCCAGCAGAAACGGCGGGACTACAGGGTTTTCAAGCGGAAGCCTTATGCCGTGCAGAAAGCTTTGGGCTTTGTCCGCTTCTTCTTCACTAAACGCATAATCGTTTTTCAACGTTTCGCGGGTCAGTAATACTTCGTCCAGCGCGGGTCCGTTTACGCCCCCTATTACAATGACTTCGTTACCGTTGTCAGCCGCTTCTTCAAGCCGCACTTCCCGCTTCTGCCTGTTCTCTTTTGCCGCAGAAGTTATCAGCGCGGGAACGGGTAGTTCGTAGTACACCTTCCTTCCCATCGCCGAGGCGTTCTCTCCCTTAGCCGCAGATATTATCTCTCCAATGGGCATTCCCGTACTCATCGATATCGCTTTGTACTCCCCAAATGCGCGAGTCAGTCTCCGGTTCAATTCGGCTTTCTGCTCCGTATTCCCTTCGGGCATGGCTTTCAGCGCGGACAGCGCGGCAACAGCGCCGCCTTTGGGCAGGATACGTTTGCGCTCAAGGCTCTGTACGTAACGCTCTTTTGCGGCTTCATCGCAAAAATCAACCGTCTCAGGCTCGCTGAATACTCCCGGTATGCCGCTTGAGTAGAGTGAAACGCCGTCCTTCTCCGCTTCCCCGCTTCCGTTGATTATCTCTCCCAGCGTAGTCTGTGCCGTTATCGCCTCGGAAGTCTTGTCGCCCTCCGTTCCTTCCAAATATCCGCGCACCAGTTCCGCAAACCCAAGACGGCTTGCCGCACCAGCGTAATAAGACCATGAAGCGTACATGTTGCTTAACGCCGCGTCATATAATTCTTCATACTCCGCTTTCACCGTCGCCGCGCTCAGTTCGACAGTCTCTTCTTCGCTTAAACCCAGCGCAAGTCCGTCTGTCGTCTTTCTCGGCGACAGCGGCGACATAACACTCCCGTCTGCGACTGCGGCTAAAACGGACGCACTACTTCCGCCGTGCCGTCCGGCAACGCGCAGTTTCTTTTCCAGCTTTATGCCCGCGCCTTCCGCGACGGACGCGGCGGCATCCTGCTCACGCGCTTCCCTTACCGCCAGCGCTTTTTTACCTTCCATCGCCTGTAATTCCGGCAGTGCATTGGACCCCAATATCTCCCGGTAAGCCGCAAGCAGTTCGGGCTTGTCAGCCTCTATGCCGCCTACCGCTTTTATCCCCGTTACTCCCATTTTTTTGAGGGACTCGTCTATTTCTTTGACCGTCCGTTCCCTGTCCATTGATAGTTCTCCGTACGGCTCCCCGCTCTCGGTCGTATACAGTAGCAACGGTGACGCTAAAAGCAACATTCCGGGATCGTACAATATTGCGCTGTCCCCGTCCCGTATCAGCTCAAGCGTTACCATACCGTCATGGTTTACAGGCAGGTTTCCTGACCCTTGCTCATTTACCCTGACCCAGTTTCCATTGTGGTCATAATCACCGTGCCACCCGGCTTTCTTTACACCCCCATTGGGATCATAGCCTGCTTTCCAGTCTACCCCGCTGGTATCTTCAAGCATGTTAAACTTAAGTTTCGCCTTTTCGGGTACATACTCCGTACTTACCGTGCCGTCACCGTACTGATAAAATATCTGCGTGTCCTTTCCGGCTGTTTCCTCCAGCGGCTTTTGGGCGGGACAGTTCTTCTTATATTCCAGAGGCAGATAATCTTCATACCTTAGCCCCGCTTTTGCCATCTCGGATTTGCTTATCGCCGTAAAAAGCCCTGTCGTCCCCATATATGTCCACATTACTTTCTGGTAACAATGCCCTTTTATTATGTTCTTGATAAAACTGTTCATCGCGTTTTCGTCCAGCGTATTGCCGATGAAAAACTCTGCGTCTATATTGATATACGCGGCTTCTCCACCCCTTAACCCTGAGCGAACGCTGTGATCCTCGAACAGTGCGCGGGCGTCCTCGCGGAGGGAGTTTAAGTTATCCCCCTCCCCTCCAGCCTTTTTCGCTTCTTCATACTTTCTTAAGCTTCCTTCCAGTTCTTCCGCCACGCCGCTGAACCTGCCGCTCTCTAAATACCACGATAGTTCCTTTATCATTGTCCCTCCTGTGCTCGCAGGTTTGCATAATATTCTACCTGCTCTGCCGCTTCCCGGTCTCTTGCCCGTTTCTGCTCAGAATGAATACGCTTAATTTGGGAAAGCCACAACCGCCGTTCCCTCATATTCATTCCCAAAATATCCCCTCTTTGCCAGTGAAAATAATACGCCAGATCAGCCGCCTCCCGGTAGACTTCTTCCCGAAGGCGGCTTATGCTTCCCCCAGTTGTGCAAACGCCCCTTTGTATTTATGCCCGCACGAGCTACAGGTTATCTGCAACTGCTTTATCACTTGGTGGTTTATCTCGTGCATAAAATCCACAAGAAATGCGAAATCTACCGGGCTTAATTTTTCTATGGTTTTACGGGTTACCATGCTTTCCTGACCAAGTTCCTCTATGGTCTTGCTTAACAAAACCACATAAAAATCTCCGCTTCCCTTCTGTACCCCTGAATCCCGTTCAATTATCAGTAAATCCTTAATCTGGATAAGCCGCATCTTCCCGCTTACTTTGCGCCCGGGTTCTACTTTCACTCCGGTTCCTTTGGGCAATGTAAATCTAAACGATGTCCGAATAGTCATATAACAACCCCTTATATTTCAAGATTAGAAAACCGCCCGCCCGCTGAGGATGGGTTAGTTTTCTCATGATCTCCGGTCTCCTTTATCTGGCTACCGGGAGAATTCCCTTCACTACCGGACAGCGTGTTCATTCTGTCCGTTAAAAGAATACGCCTGTCTCCGGCATTCACATACACCAAGTCGGCTTCTGTGGTTAAATAACCCAATTCCTCAAAATCGTAGTTCTTCTTTAGATACATGACCGCCTGAGCAAAATTTGCCAGTTCCGGTTTATCCATTCCCGCTATTGCCTGCGAAGGGCTTTTGCCCTCTGTCAAAACTATTGCCAGAGCATCGGCAAGCGTTTCTTGCGACGCTTCTTCGAGGGCAGACCTGATCTCTTCAATTTTCATGCCTGCCATCATGCTCCTCCTTGCGTACAGCGTTCCAGCAAACGGCGCGCATCATTCATTTTTTGCAACGGCTTGTAACGTGCTTTACCTCTTAACCCGATACCCGTAACATTGGAACATTCAATCTCATCGCCAATTTCGCCGGAGCAATAAACAAAAACGCAGGAAACTATTTTTGCGCCCCTTAGAGGATACCCTTCAAAGCGGCAATGGTAAAATATACAATTGCTAATAACGGCGCCGGAAAAACCGTTCATTCCACTCCCGTAATTGACGCCGAACATACTATGGGCAAATATACAATTATCCACCCGCATATCCAGCGCTTCAAAATCCAGTAGGGAAGAAGTAACAAAACGTGCTCCGGAAAAAACAGAACGTTGCAGGCATAGGTTTTTCATTACGGTGTCCGTCGCCCATGTATCACACCAACGGCTTTTGATTAATGTCAAACCGTCAAATATCATTAAATCTAAAATAACTTTGTCAAAAGAAGCCCGCATAAAACTGGAACGGAAAAAATTGCTTTTCCCCAAGCGCGTATTTTGAAAAATAATGTCGTTGGCATGGAGATCGCGAATGTCGGCGTGTTCCCATTGAACGCCTTTAACCGGCAGATTGGACAGATCACATTCCGCAATTTGGCAGTCAACTATCGCCCCCTTTTCCAGAGTTTGCTCAACGAGAACGCGGTTTGATCTGCCATAAAAACTCACTAGTAAACCTCATTAATCCCATCGTCTAACAGTAATGCGCAGGTTTTCTTTGACATCCTGCTCTTCTTGAATAACGCTGTAGCCCATGCCTTTAATTTTGTCCATAATAGTTTCGTAAGCATATTGCTTTGTTATCCTGTTCATTATATCTTCCTGTTTTTGCCCGGTAAATGTTTCTATTGCCCACCAGTCGGCGGCAACTTCATACCCTTTTTCTTTTTTTCGTATACCGATACTGTATGAACTTCCGGTCTTTATTTCCATTATACAGCCGGTAATCACCTCGTTTTTTCCGTATCCTTTCAGAGTCAGCGTTTCCCCTTCCTTGGCTTCCACAAATTGAATATTAAGGGTCTCCAATGCCTTTTTTAGATATGCCAAATCCTTGATTTTTGTATCAATCTTTGCTATATGGGACATGAAAACTCCTTATATCTTACGGAGAGGATGCGTCTTTTACTTTTTCCCCGATTTGCACCCTCGCATGAGCGTTAGCTCCAATACGATACGCCAGTTCCGTTACTTCACATCTAAAGAAACCACTATGCAGTTCAATAATCTTAAAACTACCAATAACACGCTGAAATGTTGCATCCTCGCCAATCTCACCTGTAACTCCTACACTGATACCGGTCCTGTCTGTTCCCAGCCTAACCAAGAAATATTTTTGAACTCCGTTTACCTCGGAAACTTCAATTATCCGCAAAGTCGAATATACAGGTTCATACTCTGTAACAACCTGACGGGCAACCGATCGGGGAATAGGTGTTATCTCCTGCAAAACAAGCTGATCATTTGAGGTTTTGCATGAAAAAATCATTAAAAGAAATGCCGATATGATTATGATACTTCGAATTCGTATCATTTGTTTAATAGATTCCATATACGCCTACCTTCTCTATCGGTATACACTGTACTTTGATTATCCAGAATAATATAATAGGAGTTTACTGTATTTCTTGCGTCTGATATTCGGTAGGATGATCCGGTAGAAATAATATGCGATCCCTGCACAAGAACAAAGTTTTCCAATGTACCCCATCCTACAAACATATTATTTGCAAAAAAACCCCGACCAGGCGAGGTAAGCGTTGAAATTACGCCGTAACTCTCCTGATTAAATAACTTTGCAATAATTTGCACAGAAATCTGCCGGTATGCGTTCCATACCTCGACAAATGAGTACGATAACAACGGATGCCGTAAAGAAATTATTCCAACACCGGAGCGTACATCAAAAACATCTACATACAGAACACATACTTGTTCGGTGAATTGTATTCGCCCTTGTATCCGGTAATCTACCAGAGTTGAATTGGCACTGATAACCGCATTACTGTATTCTTTGAAGTCCCCTACCTGAAATATTTGAAATAAATTTGTTGATGCCAATATATATCCCATAGCCCGGCTGAAAAAATCATCGCCTTCCCTCAATGTCGTATCTCGTTTCTCAATAAACGGAGCGGCAATAAAATCAAATTCTCCGCTTGAATGTTCCGCCAGCCTAAAAAACTCCAGTTTGAAATCATCCATAACAACACGCTTACGGCTGTCTCGTGAAACCGGCTGTGACAGCCGCACATGCAATTCCTCAATACAGGATGCAATCATATCATCTACCGTATTCAAAGAAGCCAATTGACGAAAGATAATTAATGGATAGTATGTTGCCAATGGATATACATATAAGGCGAAGTAGTACTGGCTACCATCCCTAAAGACAACGGGTTTTCCAATATACTGTAATGGAAGATTATATTGTTCCGCCCTAATGGCATTTATTATTGCAAAAGGATTATCTGCCTTGTTCGTAAATGTCGCTAACAACCAATTTTGCATTTTTACGGGTTTAAGCTTTCCATCTATTACTAATTGTTTATTTAATTCATTCTCAAGTTCAACAAGAAAATCATGGGCTACTGCCGATGCCCCGGTTATTGGTAACATAATTATACCGGGCGCTGTCAATGCGTTGTACCGCTCCTGAATTTCCGAAACAGCTTTCGCTTCGGGCGGCTTCTGCAACATGCCGGTCGCAAAAAGAGTAACCGGCTTCGACAAGAAAAAAAGCGTCAATAAAAAAATTGTTATAGTTTTTCTTGTCGAAGCCATGTCAAACTTAATCGGGTTTATGCCCACTCGGCGTTTTCGTAAACCAATGAAATAGTCTCGGTAATAACGCCATTATCAGTACTACTCAAATCAGAGATAGTCCATCCGCAAGGAACCGCATTGAACAAGTTCCGGCGTTGCATTTCAGAAACACCGGATCGATCCATAAAAACTATAGATACGGATTTTTGTTCCGGATTGCCCCGCTCAACGGTTTTCCACCACTCTTTGAGCACCTTGTCACGAGGGTCAGCATTACGAACCAATTTTATCGTATCATACTTTACTTTTCCAACAACTTTACGAGGGGTTTTATCCATACCACCCATGTCATCGGAAACCTCGGCGTTCGCGCCAAGACCGGAAACCGATACAAAGTTTCCAAAATCGACGCCATCAACCTCAACCTTAAAATACGTTTTGGTAGTCGGGGTATAATCTGCCATACATCACTCCTTAGGCCGCAGCCATAAAAAATTTATTCTTCGCCCAAGGTCTTTTGAGAGACCCTAAAGACTACGAATTCCGCTGGTTTTGCCGGGGCAATTCCCAATTCTACCACCACATACCCGGCATCAATACTCTCCGGTGGATTTAGTTCATCATCGCACCGTACATAAAAAGCTTCTTCCGGCGTGTCGCCAAACAAAGCGCCGCCACGCCAAATATTCAACAAAAAAGAGGTAATGTTTCTGGTTATTTTTTTCCATAAATCTCTTGTGTTAGGTTCAAAAACAACCCAGTTAGTCCCGTTCTGTATGGCTTGCTCAACCATGCAAAACAAGCGCCGGACATTTATATAGCGCCATTCGGGATTGGAGCTTATGGTTCGGGCGCCCCAAACACGAATACCCCTCCCCGCAAATTCACGTATACAATTTATTCCTTTAGGATTTAAAAGTTCCTGCTCCGCATCAGTCAGACCGTACTTTAGACCTAAAGCTGTTCTAAAAATCTCGTTAGCCGGCGCTTTATGCACACCGCGAGTAGAATCAACCCTGCTGTACACACCTGCCATGCCTCCGGACGGCGGGGCATATACATTTTGATCCGCCGCCGTATCATACATTTCGATCCAAGGAAAGTAATATGCGCCCATAATAGAATCTCGCGGCATGGGCATCGTATCAATACCCTTTTCCAATTCTTCAGGGGAATCAAGTATCGCAAAACGAAAGCGGTTTTTTTCACAGTGGGTTAGAATAGCGTCTTGAGCCGCAGGCTCAGTTACACCTGGAGCGCAGACCAATGCAATTTCAGGAACCGTATCAAATAGATAAAGCCCCGATTTTTTACCCACTCCTTCATCATTGCCAATAATAAGCTTTGCAATATCTTTGGGGTTTTCAATCTTCACAGGTTCTTTTAAAGTTTCGTCCGCTTTTTCAGCTTTCTCGTCCTTTTCCGGTTTCTGAGGGAGCTCTTTCAAGTTGTTGATATATGCTTTTGTTCCGCCGTTTTGAAAAAACTGATAAACACCATGCCCTAACCAGCCTTCAGTGTGCATACCGCCGAATATTTTTGTATATTGAGTCCAGTTTGTTACCAATACTGCTTCATTAACCGGACCTTTTTCAGCTACGCCAAGGAAACCCACAATATTGGTGGATCCCGCTTCAATGGGTTTTGAACCGCTTTCAACTTCTTCAACATAAACGCCTGGCGTTTGATAATTTGGCATTTTCATAGCCCCCTACCTAAATAGAATATCATACTTCAAAAAATTAATCAAGCTGAAATTTAAAAAAATTGAAATTATTGATCAATAATGTTGCCCTTAATTATCTTTTTCTCGACTCTCTTGAATGGTGTACCTTTCAGCGAATTAATACCAACTTCCAGCATATATTCCAGACTAATTACAGGAAAATCATGGGGAGGGGGCTTACACTGTGGTTCCGACTTGCGGGTAACGGGTTCTATGAAGATTTTACCTTCATTTTCTCCATGCCATTTATAATCTTCCAATAGAATAGTATTATTATCCTTGAAATACTGTATGATCTGTCCTGCTGTCTCAAGAAGCGAAGGATAAGCATCTGAAGTAATTGTCAGGGAGAATATGCAACCAACTCGTGCCGGAACTTCAAAAATTATTTCATCCATTTCTACTTTTTGACCGTTTTTATCAGAGTAGAGCTGGCATAGATCAGAAACGCCTAAATACACAATCGTCTGTTGCCCGTCTTTTGGCGACTCCATAGAGCCGTTACTAACCTTAAATAACTCGTTCTTTTCGCCCAGTTCCGATAAATTCTTGTATGTCGCCTCATAAGCCGCCATTAATATAGCCGATTGATTCACTCTGCCACTCTCCGGTTTTCAATTTGCACCTCATCCAAATAAGGGATTTCATCGTTTTTGACAACCAGTTTTTCCACAGTTATTCCGGTATCCACATCGTAAAGCCGGACTTCATCAACAGAAAGGATTCCTTGAACTTTTTCTAACTGCTTTAAAACCGCGCCTGTGGTAACGGTTTTTCCGAATTCCCATCCTGAGCCATCCCCACCGGTTAGGGCGTGGCAAAAAGAGCGCAAAGTGGTCTCTATTGTCTTTTTCAAGCGTTCAATATCCAATATATCACTGCGAAATACCAACGTTAGCCTGACGCTAAAACTACGGTAAACAGGTCCTTGTACACGGATTTTCGTTCCAACCAGTTTCCTTTCATCCAGATATGAGGTAACCCTACGTAATAATTCCCGTGAAGGAATCAATTTAAAGGCTACAGTTTCACCTGACGGTATTACCGGAATAATAATTATGACAATTTCTCCCTGTTTATTCTTATCTTTCAGACACCATGCCCTGCCAACAGATGCGGACGCTTCCCGTGAAAGCCAATGAAAATCTTCGGCGGTAACCGCCCTTTGGAGGCTTTTAAATACTCCTGCCGCTCTGGATTTAAGATTATTTACAGTCTCCATGTCCGCGCCACCCTCGGCGGGAAAAGGATTATCACAACCGGCTATAAAAGCAATACTTTGAGTAAGCGTCCGCAGGGTTCCTGCCGCCACATTGCCTGCCGCCCCTCCGCCGGTACCGTATGATCCGATGCGGATATTAAACTTACGCCGGGGCGGATTAATACCCCTCTGACCATCTCCAAAATGGATTCTTTGTTCCCTGTAATCCACTACAAAATGCCGGGAAAACGGCGTTGAACTGTAAAAATTATCAACCTCTTTATAACGAACCCAAACAGATTCGCCGTCTATCTGATAAGGTTCTTTTATTCCTTCGGCTGTCATCATATCCAGTTCGTTGGACGGAGGAATTGATCCTTCATCAACATAAACCTCTATGCCGGGCAAGATAGGTCCGTGGGCAGGCGAAACAGTCTGGGCAGGAGCGCCTGTCCCTGAACCAGCTATTTCATTCTGATAACTGGTTTTATTCCTAGCGTAAACCGCATTGCTGAAAATAGCCATTATCGCCGGCTGGGTCTCAAAACCGCCCGATAAAAGCCGCAAACGAAGCCAATAGAGGTTTTTTGAAAATTCATTCTTTACTGTCATGTCCGCAGGGGTTACAAATTCTATAAACCCTGATTCATGAAACGAATCGGAATAATCATTGACAGATAACTCCGACCATTTTTCTCCGTCCCAATACTCCCAAAGCAAATCGATCAGGCGTTTTTCGGAAGGTCGAGGCAGTAAGCCGACATTAAAAAAAGAAAACCGCTCCGCCTTGGGTCTTGGAGAACGATCGTCATTTATCTTTACATAAATTGAGGCGTTCCCTTTTGAAAAGGGAGCGGAAAAACCCAAGTATAATGCGGGCAATACATCCTGAAAAATATCAAAAATAGCAAAACTTGTTTTCTCATCCTCTCCTTCGTGTTCCCTAAGAACAGGACCAAGGTCATTCCAGATAAAATTGCTATGAGAAAACAACTCAAGAGGACGCTGAACACCCATATTATAAGTTA
This sequence comes from Treponema sp., assembly GCA_031254315.1. Taxonomy (GTDB): domain Bacteria; phylum Spirochaetota; class Spirochaetia; order Treponematales; family Breznakiellaceae; genus WQXQ01. The sequence goes on along the minus strand of JAIRUQ010000028.1, from coordinate 50,681 downwards.
TCCGTATTTTGCTAAACAGCGGCGAATGTACTTTTGAATAAAATTGCCATATCCAATTACCGCCTTCATTTTGGACATAATTTCCGCCGAGAGAAAAATCTTTGGTAACAAGCCGTATCCTCAGCCAATAATGCTCCTCGTTATTGACAATGACCGGCATAAAACCCTTGGGAACGGTAAACTGAACTTCTCCTGATTGCTTGAAGGCAAATGTTCCGTCCTTAAACCCGTGTGGATTTGCCTCAGAAGCAGAGCGAGGGCTTTCACCAAGTTTTTTCCAACCGTCCCCATCCCAATATTCATAGGAAAACCGTACGTCCTCATTTTCATTTCCAGTCACATAAATTTCGCTAAAAGTAAAAACAAGAGTTACTTTATTGCCCGGACGGGAAAAAACATTGTCGGCGGCAAGATAAAAAGCTTCGTTATAAGACGGATTTTCCGAAAAAATTCTGAAGGTGTTGTTTATATCAACCGGCAGATATTGCTGTCCCGGATTCGTTACACACAAATCAGGCATAAAACCGGAACCTCCAAAATGGGTTTGAAGTTCAATATCCTGTATCTGTAAGGCGCTTTGACGTTCCGGTACACGCGACAACGACGCACGTAGATAAAAACCTTCCTTGCCGTTTACAGAACAAGCCTCAATAGGGATCGGTCCTGAAAAGTAAATAACATTGTCTTTCTTCCGTTTTTTCTCAAATGCCCTTTGAGGGGAGATATGTATCCATGAACGCCCATCCCAATACTCCCAATAGAGAAAATTGATAAGTTCATCTTTTACCGATGTAATTTCCGTTCCCGTAACAAAAGAAATCTGTATCGTGTGTTCCGAATCAAGATAGGCAAAAGAAGGCGAAACAAGGTAAAGATTATGTTCAACATAGTTACCTGTTTCAAAAAGCTTGAACTGCTTTAGTTCACTGTTCTCGCAATAATCGATCCATTTTTCACCTGTGCGGTTTATGCAGGCTTCAAGCCTCGCGTTATTGACGGAAACATCCTGCTCGGTTTCAAATATACGGGCATCGTCATTCCCGACAATAGCCGCTATCTGAGTTCCGCCCTTAACCATGATTGACTTTTTGTAGCCTTCTACCGGGAAAAAGCGGATAACCGCCCGTGCGCTTTGGGGAGGAATTAGGGAAAGCCCCATGAGTTCAAGAAGCGACATATATATCTTTTCCGGAACTTGATTAAGACGGTATAAAGTCATTTCCGTCATCCATGCAAATAACTCTACCAGAGTAATACCGGGATCGGTCGTGTTATGGTTGGTCCAATCAGGACAGTACCGGGGAATTAAACGAATAGCCTCAGCGACTATATCGTCAAAAGTCCGGTCATCCAAGTTGCTTTTTGGAATCAATTTCGCCTCGCTCTAAATAAAATGGGTACACCATGTTAAAAAATGTATTAACCGACCGTACCTCATAATGGATTTTAATATTAACCACCGTCTCATTGTCAGGATCAGGGTCGCCTCTGACTTCCTTCAAGATTACCCTAGGCTCCCACCGTATTATCGCTTCACGCACATAGTGTTCCGCCTGGGTAATGGACTGTGGACGGTTAGGGGCAAATACCATCTCATTAATCATACACCCAAAATCAGGATGCATTAACCGCTCACCTGGGGTAGTATTCAGGATTATCCTGATGGATTCCTCTATACTCTTTTCATATTGAGAAAATTTAATATTTCCTTTGACATCGGGAGAAATGGGAAACGCCCAACCTTTACCGAGTATATTCCGGCTCATTCGCTCTATGCCCTTCTTATACTCTACTGTCGATTATTCCGGTCGTCAAGTGAAAAAACAGGGATATTCTAAAAGTTTTAAGCTAAGGCATTACCCCTTGCGCTGTTTCCGGCAGTCCTCGGTTATAGCCGGGAAACATATCCCATTGGGCTACCGTCCATTCATGCGAAAAAACGCCCATTTACTGAGCCATTTGTTTCTTAAGCCACTATATCTCATTGCAAAACGTGGTTGCCCAGACTTCATCGACAGAAAAATAAAATAATAATCATTCATCTTTGGATAATTCATTTATAGTATTTATATATAATGCCCTAAGCTGAGTGTTTTTTCCTCCCAGCAAATTATTAAATTCTTGTACCACATCTATTATTCTTGGAAGCCAATTTACATCTGCGCTGTCGAAATGCAAAAGAGCCTGTCCGCCAAGCCGTATTTCAGCTACAATATTTTTAAATTCGTGGTATATTTGCCTTAAACTCTGGAAAACATCATCAGTAATACACCGTGCTTTATTCAGCATCATACTGTGAATAACCGGCACAAAATAATTAGAACACAAGTTAATAGAAAAATCTTTTATACCCCTATTTAGATGTTCATCTATACAAGCCTCTTGTTGTAATACGGTCATATAATCGTTGCTCTTTGTAGCATCGTACATCTTATTGTAATGAAACAATGCATCTCTGAAGTTTAGGTATGGAGAAGCAATACCCAAACCATGACCGATTGTGTCGAATACACCTTTTATAAGGAAAATATTGTCTACATATACAAAAAGAGCGGACGCTGTCTTATCAAGTAGTTCTTGTTGTTCCGTAGTCAAGTTTATCTCCCAAAGTTCCATATTTCTCAACAGATACACGAGAACCCGAGGCGACTAAACCGCTTAGTTCAGTATGATGCATTAATGAAATACCAGTATTTAGCTTTCTGTTTTGGACGATTTCCTCACATGTTAAGGAAGACCCCGAAACGACATTGTACAGTTTTAAGAGATGCGATCTTATTGTCTCTTGTCCCATGTTATACCCCGTTTTTTTGGTTTTTTAGTGAATGTTTTCGCTTCAAACTGCCGAAATAATTCCAAGCTTTGAGCATTTACGGCATCCTCCTTTAATATATCGGCTGAAAGCATTTGATCAAATACAGCAGGATTTGTCCCATCCCTCTTAAATTCTTCAATAAAGTTTTTCCTCATTTCTTCATTGAAATTCTTTATTGCCGTCTTTCTGGAATTCCTTAACATTAAGAAAATTTCGTCATCAGAACGTACGGAATCCAAACAACTCTCTTTCATTTTTTTAAAAATATCAGCAAATTCAGTATACCGATAGTCAAAATCAGATTCTTCCCAATTTTCTATAAGAATAGTCTCTTTTACTATTTCTGAAAATAAAATATCAGTAAAATGATAGATAAAATCTCTTGCTTCCATAATATAAAACCTTTAACAATCACTCCTACTTAGATAATAAAAAGACACCATCTTAAAGCTACAACCTATAAAAAAGCTCATATTTTAAATTTATACCTCTTTATCCAAACTGTCAACAATATAATAAACTTAATTTCCTTTATTTTTTCATCTCAATCCCCCTCTTAGTTAACTTTTTCAAAAAAAGCCTTCTTAACCCCCTTAAAAAACACCCCTTTTAAGCGGAATTTTCGCGGTTTGAAACGATTAATTTGTAAAAATCGCCAAAAAACCCTAATACGGACAGTTTACGGGGCTTTTTTGGGTTTTTCAATACTGATTTTCATACCTAAAATTTAACTTGGAATATTGGGGCTTAAAATAATATATTTCCGGCAATGGGGTAAATCTCGTATAATACCAACTCTATCACTTGATAAAGTACGTAATAAGAAAGACAATAACTCCGGCTACAACAGTTATTGCCAAGGTTATCAAGGAGCCTTTGATAAACTGAGAGCGTTTTTCCATCTTGGACAGAGGCATAACCATATCTTTCAACTTAATATGTTCGCTTCTTAATTCCAGACTTTCATTCTTTAAATCTGTATTTTCTTTTCTCCTTGCCTCTATCTCCGAGTCAAGCTTTTCACCAATTTTCATTACAAGATCCGTTATATTTATCCATTTGCCTTGAAAATCCGTTTCCCATTGAGTATCACGATTAAGATTTTTCTTTATTTCCTGCATCTCTGTTCTTAGTTCATCAAGGGCTTTTTTTATATTGCTAATTGTGGTAATGACAGCGCTTATAGAGTTTGGCTTGGTGTCAATTACTGCTCTAATAAGGTCAGCAGGAAAATCATTGATAGGCTCAGGTATTTTATCAGATTTTTTATCAAGTTTGTAAAAGACCCCCGCTACCAATTTTTTCCCCGTTAAAAGAGGGTAATCACGTGAAGATAAATTATATAAACCAAAAAGTAATTTCCCTTTGTAGTTAGGGGCTATGATTAACTCGCCTAAAATAATTATGCCATCCAAGCTTAATTTACGCTTGGTACTTAACTGGCAATAAATATTACCGGGCAGATTCAAAGATTCTTCTGTCATTACAAAGGCAATTTCACCGGGCTTTATATCTGCGTTTTCTGTAGTTTGTTCTATATCACGAGGTCGCCCCCGTTCTACAGTCAGAGCCATTTTGCTAAGTGTGAAATCATATTTAATGCCTTCACAGGATTCTTTTCTACCATTCTCAATAAAAGTCCTATTCTCTACTGCCGATAAAAGTTCATTTTCGGTAAGAATTTCCATATACCCCTCCTCGCAATATAAAATTTAAGCATAATTCTACCTGCTCGTCAAGGCTTCTTTAAGTAAACTGAGCCAGTTCTAATGATAAACAGGAACTATATGTGCGTTTTCTGAGTTATATATGAGGGAGTGCTGGATTACGCTACCTCCTCTTCTGGTTCATATGCTTTCCGTTACTTTTTTCGCTTCACAATAAACAGCACTATGCCGCCAGCCAACACAACCGCACCACCGATAATAGCAATTAACGCCCACAATGGAAGTGATTGTGAAGATTTGCCGCTTTGAATAAAATCGTCTGCTTGGTTTACTCCAGCGGCGGCATTATCGGTATTCAGAGGAGGGGCTTCCTCAATGAGACTAGGGGCGGGAAGAGAGTAATCCGTACTGCCGTCCGCACGACGGGGCAACTGCACTCTTGATAAATCACAAGTGTTTGTTTTTATAAGGCTTTGATACTGCCTGATAAACTCACGCCCTACTTTTACAAATCTTCCCAAGAAGATACTTCTGCCGTCAACCCAAATGTCCAAATAATCGCCATCAAGATACAGATATAACGTCATTGCGTCTCCCGGTTTATACCTGTTCCAAAATTCGCTTCCCGTGAAACTACTGTAAGAAGATCTGCCATCAAAAATTGTTTCAATACAATCTACTCTGTAACCATACTCTGTCTTTATAATATTTTTTACCGCAAAATGAGTACGTACTCCTAACTTTATAACGGCATTATAAAACATTGCCCTTCCATTCTGTATATCCGCTTGGGTACTGTCATACCAATAAATTGGCTGTCCATTTGGAGTATCATTTAAGGAATTCACACCTCGATGTATTTCAATAAGTCTGTTACGTCTTTTCCCAATCAAAACATCACAATAATAAGCTGGAACCCACATCTCGTTAACATCGCCAATATCTATGGCTGGTCCTATTACTTGTCTGTCTTCTGAACCCTCATGATCCATAGGATAATCAATAAATATATCGTTACTAAAAGTATCCTCTGTGTTTAATGGAAGAAAATCTTTGGCAAGAACCCTATATTCAATATCTGATTCTTGATAAAAGATTAATAGATGGTATCCATTTAAGTCTCTGGACAATACATTGTGAGCAACTTTTCCATTTATAGTAATACGATCGCCGATATGAGAAACAATAGTTTTATCACCTCCCCAATTATAAGCCGTAGTATCACTTTCGGCAACATAGGTTAATGACTCCTGTGCAAACAAAATACCGGAAATCATAATGCCTAAAAAAGATAAAATTGTTATTCTTCTGTTATTTTTCATAAAATATATCCTCCTTAACTTCTCCAATTATAAGCTATAATATCTTTTTGGGTAGCATAAGTTACCGATTGTTGTGCAAATAAAATACTCAAAGTCAGAATACCAAAAAAAGATAAAATTGCTATTCTATCGTAGTACTTCATCATGCTTGAAAGGGTTCCTCCTTTTTTCAGGAAATAGTTCGTCGCGTAATACTAATTTTCTATTGTTCTCTACAACATATTGATTTTCACCACCCTCGCTATCTTTAATTACATCATATGTCCCACAATAATAACTAATATGAAGGTGTGAAACCCATCTATTTTCTTGATAATCATTCCCACTTCCACCGACATAGGCTACCACGTCATTAGGCTCAATAATTGAGCCTCTTTGAATACCGTTTGCAATTCTACTTAAATGTGCAAGCATATAAATACCTTCATCCCGTGTATTGGCAACTATAAGAACTCTTCCGTAAGTATCATTTCCACCACCGAGCCAGCCGGCATTAATAACTTTGCCATAAATAAAGGAAACTACTTCTTTTCCCGAAGACCCTCTAAAATCTACGCCTTCATGTCGATATGTCTCTTTCTTAGTGGTGTTGTAGTACTGTTGGTTAAAAAATCCTGTTGGTACAGCGTATCCATCAAAGACATTCCCTTCAAAACCATCGTTGTGTGCTTCCCAACGGGGAGCAAAACCGGGATTGTCATATACTTTACCGGGGAAAATAAATCGTTCGCATATTCTCTCAATAGTCCATTGACGGACACTTGTAAATTCTTTGTTTTCATACGGATTAAACGTTCTGTCCAATAACCCGGCTTTGTCAAGATGGTTGATAAAATACACAGGATGCGCAAACCATACTTGTCCTTTGGGCAGTTCATCTATAGTAGCTTCTCCTTCTTTGGGGTTTGCCCACAGGTCTTGCTTTTCCATTTTGTCTACCAAATTGGTCAGACGTTCCCCCGTCAGTGAAAAATTCTGCTTCAGTCTATTCACAAATCCATCATCGTACAGGGCTTTGTTCCACTCAAAGGGGTGTTGGCAGACCAGTCTGTGTAGCTTCTCCCTCCTTTCAAGGTTTTCATCTGTACTGCTCCTGTACAAATCCATCAGCTCCTTAAAATCAAGCTCTTTGTCCGTTATTTTTTCAACTATTTTTGTATAGTCGCATACTATGTTGTCATCGGATTCGGAGCCCTCCAATATGCTGAAAAACTGCGGAAAATCAAGATAGTTTTTTGGCTCAAGTCCTGACGGTTTGCCGTCTCTTTCAGGCACATAATAGCTTTTTTGGTCTATCTTGAATTCATAATATGTCTCTGGCGGTATGCCCGAATCATTCGGCTGAACCTTCCTGATGAAGTTCCCAATTTCACGCTCCGGCTTGAGTCCTCTATTTTTGTCCAGGTTAAGATCAACCAGCATGTAGACATCAGACGGATTTTCTTCATACAAAGTTAATGCGTTGCTGGGGTTAGTTACACTACTTTTAACAGTTGCTGTGTTGCCTGTCAAATCTAAATAGTTCCCGTTTTCGTTGATTTTTGTATACAGTATTAGGGGGGCAGTGTTAGGAATATCGCTCAGGTCAATTTCAAGGAGGGGGTACTGGGGATGATGTTTTTTAATATCAGCACTAATGCAGGTTAATTCCCTTTCTCGCAATAATGGTCTTATAGAATTAAAGTATTTCGCAAATTCCCTGACTTCCAGCGAGTTTTTCTCTATGTTTTCCCATATCTGCGTTTCATTGAAATAACAGTATTGCCCCTGTCCATCATCCGGTATTGATTTAATTTTTATCTTTTTATTGTCTTCGGGTGTCCCGTCAAGACAACTTTTGTTTATATGAATATGTACGCTTTTCAATTGAAGCTTGTACGCTTCTTCTTCTTTGATATAAGCAAATACCGTTTCAGCGGAAAAATAATACTTTTTTGAAGTTGCTGTACTTCCATTACTATACAAACCATTGAAATTCAGCGGTTTTATAAAAGATTGGGTTTTAGGACAATCTGCCCAATGCCGGTCTGAAAAAAACTCATTGTCATTACCTGTAAAAAACAGGGCAATATCGCAAAATGGGTCTCTTTCTCTGGGTATGGGGGCGGGATATCCCAGAATATCGGACTGCCCTACTTCCTTGTCAGGCTTTATTATGTTATCTCTGTCTTTAAACACATCTTCATATTCTATTTTTGCTTCTATAGTTATGCCGCCGTCAATGTACACATAGCCCTTGTTTCCCTTGTAGTTTACTTGATAAATTCTGTTGTCTCGAGAACCTCTAAGCAGTACATAAGGAGCGTCCGATTCAAATACCTCCGATACTTTTTTCCCTCCTGCTTCTTGTTCTCCAAGACATTCCATTGCGTTTCCGGGGGTTTGTCCTGCAACATAGGTTTCATACAAAATACAACCATTTATTTTCTTATTTTCAAAAATACCGGCTCCAGGCTTTATATAACCGAAACCCTCGCTCGGCGATAAATCACTTTTGAGTATCAGGGCATTATGATGCTTTGCTTCCTCTGGGCTCGGATATGAAAAACGGCAGAAGGAAATATTTTCATTTCTGATTACAAAGGGCGGCAGTGCGGTGTTGATTCCTCCGGTTGTATTGTTAGTCTGAGCATACGCATAATCTCCCGTTCCAAAGTTCGCAACATTTCTCCATTCGTAAATACTGATATCACCTGCTCTTATTAAATGTCTGAAAGAACTGTTACCGGTACCTCCCTTGGTCAGACTGCGAAAATCTGAATCGTCAACTGTTATTTGTCCCAGTTTTCTTTCTATGTAATAAAAAGAATAGCTGGTTTCAGAAGTCCGATTTTTAATAACTATCAGCTCTGCCTGTGCACTATCCTGCATATTCTGTACGGAGATATTCCCCCATCTCGCTTTATGATAATCCCCTCTTGTCATAAATAAATAGTTGGAAGGTATCTCTTCGCGCCGGGTTATGGTATAAACAAGTTGGTTTGACCCCATGGGCTCCAGAGCGGTCTTCTGCCCATTTGTCATGTTACGAACCCAACCGCATAAATTAGAATTATAACTATCACAATCTGACTTATCTACAATAACTTTATAGTAGGTATTATCCCATGGCTCGACAAAAAGAAACTTCCTGTTAATTTTTACGGTTGCCGTATTTATACCTAAGCCCGTACCGTTTTGAGGTATTTTGAACGCTTGAACCCTGTCTTTGTTTGTTTTATACTTTTGTACGCTTGTTGGTTCTATATCATCAACCCATAATTTTTCTAGTCCTCCATCCCTTTTGTCATTGGTAAATGTACAGTTATATTGCCTTATATTATCATCGCACAATTTAAAAGAAAAAGTACTGTATTCAAAAACATTGAATGTATCGTATTTTTTATAAAGTTTTTCTGGCACGCTTCCACTATAATTCAACCTGAACTTCCATTTTTGAAATACCGGTATCTTATCAGTTATCGGTTCCCTTACTTCACAAAAGTCTTTATAATACTGTTCAAGTTCGGCGACATGTGTGAATATTCCCATATACAAAGTAAAAAAGTTGAGCTTTTCATTCCGCTCTTTATACTCTGGTAAGCTTACTTCGTGCTTTACCAATACATATTCGGTACTCACTTTTTCTATTGGTTCGTAGACACCGCCTTCTTCTCTAAGCCATCTCTTTATGCTATCATCCTCATAATTTCCCCTCAGTTCAGTCCTGATCTTTTCTTCCAGTTGATTTATCTCATCATTACCAAGTTGCTCATACTTTAACGTATATATTTCTTCCTCATCCTTTTTTTCATAAAAAAACTGTTCAAGTCTGTTCAAGCCTTCCCATTCAATTTTCGAAATAACTCCCAAACGTGGTATAACCGCAAACGAGTCGGTAAGGCGGCATGCTACAATTTTCCCTTTTATCATTGGACTAACAGGTTTGTACCCATGGCTGTGTACGCCGCTGTGCCAGCAACGGTTTAGCCCTATGGGATATTGTCCGCCTTTACGACCTTCTATACTACTATAAGCGGCTTCAACCTTATCCCAGCCTTCGGGCAATGTAAAAGTCATTTCCCCCCCTTACAATGACGGATCATATTTTTCTTCGGAAAACAGCATTAATACTTCTTTTCCCGGTATCAGATTAAATTTTGTCTCGTCAAGATCATCGGGCGTATACCTGATTATCTGCTTTTCCGGTTCTTCGGGCGGCATATCGTCATTCTCCATCGTCTTCCTCCTCTTTCCGCTTAGGCATAATACTATAATTGCCGGGAACCAAGTCCTCAAGCGTTATCTTCCCATCGTCATCTGTCGTTACCTCTTGGAAGGTTTCGCCGTCTCGGAATAGCTCGCATGGGGCGTCTTTAATGATCTCCTGTGTTATTTCGTCCTGTACAACTACGTCTATCATGGCGCTTATCTCCACAGTCCCGCTCTTTACTTCCTTGCACCTAGGACTGTTCACCGTAAAGAAATACTTGGGCTTTTCCTTAAGCGGGTTCTCAGGGTCGTGCTCGTAATGATACTCCCACTCAGCTTCTGCCTTCCCGTTAACGTTCTTTCCACCAGCCTCATACACGGGCTTGTCTCTCTTAGGATCAGCTCCCTCATCGTATACCTTGAACGTTACTCCTGCCCCCTCTGCCGTGTCGGCGTTACAGCTTACGCTCAGTTTTAACGCATCTCCTACAAGCCCCTTGTCCGTCTCTGCCTCGTCACTGTCAAGCCATTTAGCCTCTTTGATCTCAGGTCGCTTTAGCTCCACTGTCATGTTGCCGCTTTGTTTCATCGGACACCACGCGCTGTGCGCAGTAAAAAAATACTTAGGATCATTATCAGGCGGTATCTCCTCACTTCTAGGCGGAGTGTACGCCCATTCCCCCTTTGCGGTCCCGCCTTCCACGGTAGCCGTTGTCTGCCCTTGCGCTATGCTTGCCGCCGGATTCTGCCCCTCCTTCCATACCTGAAACGTTACCATGTTACCGTCGGCTATGTCCTTTACCTGCGCACTCAGTTCTGCTTTCTCTCCTTCCTTAACGCTCGTCTTTACCCACTTCGCGTTCGTAAACTCAGGGCTCTTTGTCTGCTCTTTCTCCCTTTGGAGATTGTACTCTTCCGTGTTCTTCGGGTTTATTATCACGGGCATCGGCATGCTCATCCCGGGCGCTATTATTACGCTGTTCTCCCTCGCTCCTATATCGTTGCATGTCGTTACCGTACTCCCTATTACCGCCGCTTCCTTGCCGTTTATTTTTACTTTACTTCCCGTCCCCCCTGTTACTTCCCCTTCCTTCTTAGGGTTTTGCTGAAACTTTATCGTTCCAGGAAGCTGGTTGTGTACGGGATCATCGTGCTTCGCTACGCTCCCTTTCACCGCCGCGTTGTGTCCTTTTATCTTCACGTCCTTTGACAGTTTGTCTGCGAGTTTGCCAAGAAACGGGTGCGGTAAAGGCACTACGGCTGTCCCGTTCCCGGAAGGCACTACCATCTGGTGTACGTCAAAGCCTGTTACTTTGTCGCCTTCCGCCGCTAGTTGTTTCCCTTCCGTCGTTATTCCCTTGCTCGCTTCAAGCTTTATGTTGTTCCCTTTCAGTTTTACTTCTTTCCCGCATTCTATCTGTATTCCGCTTTTCGCTTTTATTCCCGCTTTGTCGTCACTGTGTATGCTTACGCTTTTCTTTCCTTCTATGTTTATTCCTTTTCCGCCTTCTATCTTTAGCTTCCGGCAATTTATCTTTATGTCTCCCAGTTCGTTTACTATCTCTATTCCTTTGTCTTTACTTAACACTACTCTCATCTGTCCTTTCGCACTGCTGAGTATTATGCTTTCCTTGCCTTCTTCGTCTATGAACTCCATGCGGTGCGCTTTTGTCTGGTATAGTTTGCTGTCGCTTTTCTTTTCTGTACTGTGTTTCGGGGGGAGGTGTTTTCTGTCGTATATACAGCCTAATACCACGGGTCTTGAGTGTCCTTTGCCTACGAACGCCATCAGGACTTGCGTTCCTATGTCGGGTAACTGCCACCAGCCGGTGTTCTTTGTAGCTCCCAGCGCTATTACGGGTATCCAAGGGGTTATTACTCCGGGAGCTATTGTGTCGGCGGCTACTCTTATTCGTCCCATGCACTTGGGGTCTTTGTTGTCTACCACTGTCCCGTAACGGGGGAAACCTCTGTCGGTCTCTTGCATTTCAAGATAGTGTGGTGTCCAGTCGCGTCCCGCTCTCACTTCGGGGTGCTCTCGGCGGAGTCTGTCTATCTCTTCGTTTAGGTTGAATATCATCTGTTTACCTGCTTGTATAATATTATACTTATAGTAGTATATTCTGCTTCTCTGTAGCTGTCAAGAAAAATTTATTGGTATTTTCAATCTTTTTTGTCATTAGAGTTGTTCGGAAACTTTAGTTTCTGAAAAAATTCTACTATCAATTATTCCGGTCGCCAAGATACCGCCGTTTCGGTCAATTACTATCTCACCACCGGCGTTTGCGGCAGGGTCAATTTCGTTTTTTTCGTAAATCTTCCGTATCTTTCCGCCCTCTAATTGTATCACCCTCTGGTTCCCCGAACCTGTCCATGGCATATACGGCGGTAAATCTTTTTCATAAGCTCCGTCAATAAGCATATCTATTTCCGCAAGGCATTTTCGGGTTACACAACATTCCCGCGATTGTAGCGTCTCACAGGTATATCCGGTGTATACTAACCGATGCAGTCCGATCTTGCCGGTTTCTTCCAGCAATGCCAGCAGTTCTTCCGCCTGTTCAAAAGGCTCCCCGCCTGACACCGTAATGCCCTCAACTTCATTCAATGTTATCTGTTTGATTATTTCTGAAACTGCTGTTTCATAGCCGCCGTTTGGATCATGAGTGTTAGGATTAAAGCAATCGGGACACCTGCGGGAACACCCCTGAACCCACAGCACAAACCTGATGCCTGGTCCGTTAGCCCGCGATACAGCAAGCGTTCGGTGTATTCTCACCTTTTCCCTCTACATCTCCAACTGCCGTATCGCTCCGCCTTCTTCTTCCCAGTGGACGTTACTCGCACGCCGTGCTCTCAGTTTCGCCCAGTCCCGTATTCCCCGAATCTGCTCTTCCATAGTTTGAGACAGTGGTATCATCGTCTTTATCACCTGCTCAAGATGTTCCTGCTTCAATTCCTCGTCACGGTTGAATGCATCATACAGCCCGGACACTATAACCTCTTCTATCTCGGAGCCGGAAAACCCGTGTGTTTCCCGCCCAATTTTTTCAATGTCAAAACCTTCCTGTCCTCGTTTCCGCTTCTCAAGATGTATTTTCAATATCTCCTTGCGTTCTTCTTTGGTCGGCAAGTCCACATAGAATATCTCGTCAAAACGCCCTTTGCGCAACAGTTCAGGTGGGAGTTGGCTTACGTTGTTGCTCGTTGCCACTACAAATACCGCGCTCTTTTTTTCCTGCAGCCATGTCAAAAATGTTCCGAATACCCGCGCCGTTGTCCCGCCATCGGTCATCCCGGAAGAGCCTAGACCCGAAAACCCTTTTTCCATTTCGTCAAGCCACAGTATGCACGGCGCTATCGACTCCGCAGTCTGTATAGCTCTCCGCACGTTCTCTTCGCTACTACCTACATAGCTGGAAAAAACTTTTCCCACGTCCAGTTTCAAAAGCGGTAATTGCCACATCCCCGCTATTGCCTTCGCCGTAAGGCTTTTTCCGCATCCTGGAATACCAAGCAACAGTATTCCGCGCGGCTCAGGTAGACCAAACTCGCGCGCTTTGGGCGTAAACGCTTTTCCGCGTTTTACAAGCCAGTTTTTTAGTTCCTCAAGACCGCCTACTTCCTGCATCTTTTCGTTGGCATGGTAATATTCCAATACTCCCGATTTTCGGATTATCTGCTCCTTCTCGGACAGCACTATCGTTATGTCAAACTGCCCTTTTTCCACAAGGCTCTTGGCAAAGACGTTTTCAGCTTCCTCGGCGGTAAGCCCAAGAGCCGCCTCCGCTATCTTTTCCAGCTTTTCAGCGGATTTCAAAACTTCCAACTTCCCGGCATCGTCAAGGCTCTGTGTTATCCGCTTGATTATCTCCGTCAGTTCTTCTTTGCCGGGCAGTCTGTAGTCTATTACCGCAATTTCTTTTTCCAGTTCTGTAGGAACTTTCAGCACCGGGGAGAGGAAAATGATGTTCTTCCTCGTTATTTTTAAGGCATGGGCTAAATCCCGTTGTTTACGCACCACAACAGGATCATTCAAATAATGGTGATAATCGTGTAGCACAAACAAAGCGTTGGTATCGCTTTGCAGTATATATTCCAAAACCTTGATCGGGTCTTTTAACTCCGTTATCCAAGAGCCGTCGGGCAGTTCCAGACCATTGGTGATTGTCCAGTTGAAAAGCTGTTTCTTCCTTTCCTCCGCTATGGACTCCAGCCGCTTGCCTACCCGCCCTTCCTCGAAGGACACCACATAGATTAATGGATAGCGTGCTCGAATGAGTATTTCTATCTTGTCTCCGCTGTCCTGTATCTCGCTCATAATTTAGTCCTCCATATTTGATAACGTCATCGTGATAGATTCAGTGTTACACTGTTAATTCCGCTTGTCAAGAGAAGAGAAGCAGGTGTATCTGTGGGTTCTCTGAGCTATTATAAGTAACCTGTAATTGGGGGATAAATTCAATAGTGTTTTCTTTAAGGATTGCCATCATAGGGAAGGTTCAGATGACGGTTGTAATTATGTCCGGGGAAATGAAGGGTAAAGGCATGAATTTGAGCTTGAAATTGGAGCATAAAAAACAATGATTTTTTTATGATAAAAGTTGTCTAAAAGCCTATTTTATGTTAAAATTTACCAATAAGATTTCTGTTTTCCAAGACTTTTGGAAAGCAATTTATCAAAAATCACTTTGTTAACAAGTCAAAAATTTTACAGTCTCAATGCGAATGCTTGATCTTCCTCTAGCCATTCAATTTTTTTGGCATTTGTGAATAAACCCTACCATTCAACAATCTTCCAGCTAGCTTTTTCCGAGTACCGCCCCACTGCTTAAAGAAAAAGGGCACTTTGGCATCAAGGCACTGGCGGTGTATATCTTCAACCCATTCTTTTTTCATTGGGCGTGCGCCCGGTCCGGACTCCCCCCCAACAATAACCCAGTCTATTTTGGACAGTGACAGTCTACCAAGTGGGGTCAATAATGGTTCGCAAGAAAGAAATTTTACGACGGCATCGGTTTTTGCCAACTGCTTTATGCGCCCTATATGGTCTTTTGATTCGATCGTAACACCCATCCATATATTGGGAGTCCATTTCAGTATGGAGTGATATTTTTCAAGAACATCTCCCCGTTTTGTTAAAACCTGAAAACAATGTTGGGGGTTTTCATTCATGACATTAAACACTTTTTTTAAATAGCTTAAATCAATATCCTTATGGAATAAATCACTCATTGAATTTACAAACACCATTCGGGGTTTCTTCCATGAATAAGGTTCGTCAAGGCTTTCCGGATGCAATGACAAAGAAAACCCATTCTTGTACTTTTGAATGTTCATAGCTTTCAATCGGCTTGCCATCCTCTCTGCGTAGCAGTGTGCGCAACCGGCGGATACTTTGGTACAGCCTGTTACTGGGTTCCAAGTGGAATCTGTCCACTCAATCTTTGTGGTATTCATATTTAATCCTTATCCTTTCATCATCATTATGGTTAATATAATAAGCTCCCTTTCGGGCATTCTCATCAACAGTACGAATAATTAGTTTTTTATCTTTTTCCATATCTTTTAATATTTGGTTTGTATGCGTTGGAAGAAATCCGTTTAACACAGTAAATTCATAGATTTCTTTGTTAGTCCTTTCATCATACAAATGTTCCATTAAATTCTTTTTGAACCGATCCAACTTTTTCGGTTTATAGAGGTCATCAAAAAGAGTTAGGTCATCAGGTCTGATATCATCATCGTCAATATCATAGTTTGCTTCACCTGTATGCTTATCTTTCTTCCATGCTACACTTAGGAATTTTTCTATGCCATACAAATGATTTGAGCCGAATATCAATCCGTATATCATCCCAGTATCATTTTTTTTGATAGAAAATGGCGCTACATGAAAACTGGATTCGGCAGGTATAAACGATGCATAATGATTGCAAAGTTCTCTATGTGTTTTTTCAGCCCATTCAAAATCATCATCAAAAGAGAGATATTTCTTGAAATCTGTATTTTTTGAAAAACGCACTGCGTGTGCGGTTGCGGTAAAAAATAAAACATCTGTACGGACAAGGGAAGATAGTTTTTTAAAGACATCAATATTAACTCCTTTAATACCATATTGATCGATAAACATAAAACAATAAGGATTACTAATTCTATGTATCTTTTCACATTCATCGTAAAACAGTATCTTGAAATCTATAGAATGAAAATTCAAGGTTAGATTTGGACAATGATTTTTTGAATCAAGATGACAATGTTTACTTTTTGCACATTCCTCAATAAGACTTTGGCATTTTGTTTTTAACTTTTCTATTTTACTCTTGTCTATGTCATTAAAGACAATCTCTATTTTCTTGTTTTTATTAGTTATTTTGGAACAATTTTTTATTAGGTTATTTAGCATTATAATCGGACTACCGGGAGACCCTTCGGAATCAGTACCCGATCCTGCAAAAAAATCGTAAAGATAGATCGTTCCGGGAAAATTGTTAATGACAACTTGAAGCCATTCATCAACATAATCCGATAAAATGTCAAGTTTTAATTTAGTTCCAGCGTCATATTCTTCACTGTTTATATCTTTGGGCATGGTATTATACTAGTATTATCGGCATATAGAATTAAAAGTGAAAGATTAATGATTTCCGGTCTTACCCGGCTACTCTGGAACCAGAGGGAGTCGATCCCTCTCTGTCGGATATGATTCCCATGGGGGAGGGGACTTCCCATTGCGTATTGTCTGGGGATTATTGAAACATTTTTGAATTTATTCTTTAAGTATTTTGAGTGATTGGAGACTAACGAGACATACCGAAATCTTTCTAGTGCTCCAATTTTCTAAATCCGACATCTAGCATACTATTTCTTTTTCTTTTTTCGTTTTTTGGCTTGTCTCTGCCGTTTACGCATATGCTTTAGATCCTGCATATTTCGCAATTCTGCTAATTCTTGTTCCTGTCTTTCTTTATCCCTAGTTTTCCATGCTTTATTCTTTTCAGACTCTAGTTTCTTAGCCTTTGCCTCTGCTTCAAAGGCATCCCTTCTTGCCGATTCTTCACGTTTTTTGGCTTCTTCAGCCAATCGCCAACCCATTTGTGCAACAAAGAACGGTTTCTCCAAATCGGGTGTTTTTGCGAAGTCATCATCAATATTTTTTGTATATGCTTCTTTCAATTCATTAGTGTATTTTATCTTCTCCCTCTCAAATGACAACTTAGCAGAATCAATATGAGAACCAAAAAATCTACAATATCGATCATTGTCAATAAACGAAATTCCTGCATAATAATACTCTTGGAGCATAGATTGTTGAAGTAAGTCAGAATTCAGTTCATTCCCCGGTAAAGCAGATAAGTATCTATACAAAGCATCAGGTGCCCATGTTGTAATATTTTCCGGTTGAAATACATAATCCATAATTCGGCTCTGTGAAACAAAATAAACTCTTTCAAGGTTATCCAGATCACAAAACTGATATTTCTTATTCATAAGATTCTTTACAAGAATCCAAACTTCTGCTTCAGATTCAACTTGAAGAGCGGAGCGGTACAATCCTCGTTTCTCACGTTCACTCTGGATGTTTGATTTGGCTTTCTCAATCTCTCCCCAATCATCTTGCGAAAAACCTTTTATATCCGAAATGTTAACAAAACGCATACCAGCTTTAGTGATAATATTAGTAAATGAAGATAGAGAAATTTTCCCATTTGGGAAGATAATATCGAGATAATCATTGAATGAACCAACTATTCCATCGGCACTTAGCCGCACATATCCATCAAGGAAGAGATTTTGTTTATAAGTACCTTTGACCAATGCAGCACGTAGAAATTCCGGGGATTCTGCGTCATTATTTTTCATAAATTGTTCAGCCCAATCGAAATGATCCCATGCCTCTTGAAGCAGGTTTTTTGTTGTGAAAAATAATGCGTTCGCATCAGAAAGCATTTTGAAAAGCTCAACTGCGTATTCATGGTTATGGCACCCGATAGCAACGAGAGGAAGGATAATACTTGAATCGCAAATCCAAAATGTTTTTTTGAAAACATCTCGTCTCATCTGGCGACAACTTGGATCAATTCCAAGAAGATGATATAAAAAGTACCCTTGTGATACAGAAGCAAGATACTTCCTTTGCGGAGGATTTGGTTCAATAAGAAACTGGTACATCGCTTCCATAAACGTAGCACGTAGTTCCATATCACTTACTATGACAGCTTTATCTGAGACATACCCAAACACATCTGACAGTTCTCCAGGACCTGCCGATCGACCAGAATAAATCTGATTTGATATAGTCAATCCGCGATTTGAAAAACTTGTCATTATCGCCTCTTCGGCTAAGTTCCGGCAAGTCTCAAATTGTGTATTTGTTAATTTTTCATAATTATTCCTGAGAACAATATGGAATTGACCATACGCTTGGTCTTTTTCTGTTTCACGAATCGATTGATACTCTAAAACTTTTTCACATCCAACAGTGGTTATTTTAATATATCCATTAATATCCTCCACCATGCTCTGTTGCTTAAGATGTTCAATAGCTTCTATAATAGCTTCTTGTGTATTTGTTTGTGCTTGCTTTATGATTTTCAATGTATGTAAGGAAATTATGTTTCCCTTTGAAATACCTTTTTCACCTGCTGAAAAGAGTCCTGAAAGTATAAGCGGACAAATATAATCAATTGCCTCTACACCTTGAAGATGCCTATAAAGGAATAAAGCGATAGCCGCTTCAGCCTCTTCTTTCGGTACCACTGGTATTTCTGGTCTTTCTCTGTGACGATATCTTGGCACAATAAATCTATCAGCGCTCTTGAACATCTGTCGCAATTCTGAATGAGTCTTATCATTGTTTGAATATGGAACAAGAACGATATTATACATTTTAAAGTATTCCTGTTCATCTGCCTTAGAAAAATCCGCAGCTACCATAAAGATAGGGTGTTGTGGGCTTGCGGTTTCCTTTGCAATTTGTAACACATATTCAATATTAGGATCAGATAGGCTATGACCTACTATAAAGACATCAAACATTTCAAAAGCCTGGCGTAGTTTAACACGGAAATACTCACCAGAACTTTCTGCAAAAAGTCGTTTATAATCATTCGATGTTAGAATGACTTCATCCGGGTGATTCAAATCAGAATGAAGCTTTTGGATTATATAACTGGCCCCATCACGTAAATACGAGAAATCTTCCTTACGGTTTCGCACGACAGTATAATGCTCTTTTAACTTTGAAAGATGAGTTGCAATCTCGTCATCATAGTTAGTAGTTAGATAACAGGCAAAAGGCCACTTGCTGATTAATTCATAAAGGACACCGTGGTTCTTAACGGTTGGTTGTAACAGTGGTTTAATCAAATTAATAAGGGCAATACGGTCGCCGCCAAGATCATGTTCCGCTAGGCTAAATAGTTCAGGATATTGGTGTTTTTTTAGATATTTTTCATACGAATTGATATCTGAAATTTTATCCATCTGTTTGATTTTCTCATAGGTCAATTTAGCAAGTTTTTCCCACGATGGGTAACCCAACTCACAAGATGGTCCTGAGCCTATAAGGATAAAACATCTTCCTCTATTTATCATGTGTATAAGACGTTTATCAAACATTTATTCCTTCTCACTCTTAGTATGTCTGATCATAGCATATTGAAAAAGAATTGGATAGGGAGATTGCGGATTATTGGTAGTATAATTCTTTCTTTTTATTGGTTAGAAATCCGACCCAAATGCCCCCTGAGCGTTCTAAGAGGTCTAAACATGGATTATCAGGGCATCCAAATATTACAACTTCTTTTGTCTTATGACCTTCCCCAAGATACGGATTAAACATTCTGTCCAGTGACCCGACTTTATCAAGATGATTATATAGAATACACAGGATGGGCAAACCATACTTGTTCTTTTGGCAATTCAGCTATAGTGGTTTCTCCTTCTTTGGAGTTTGCCCACAGGTCTTGTCTTTCCATTTTGTCTACCAAATTGGTCAGACATTCCCCGGACATTGAGAAATTCTGTTTCAGGCTTTCCACAAATCCATCATCGTACAGGGCTTTGTTCCACTCAAACAGGTGTTGACAGACTAGTCTGCGCAGAGTATCTTTCTTTTGTGTGTTATTGAAATAACAGTATTACTACAAACTAATAAGTACCGTCAGCATTTTTCCTGTTTTCTGAAATAAAATCATTGTATTTTAAATATCCGTATTGCTAAAATATCAGGTTCCTACGCAGAGTAGCAGATGGGTTTCTAATTTAGTCTTAGAACCCTGTGCTATTTTAAAGAAATGGATAAACTCTTTTGTTGCCTATATCGCCTGTCCTTTTGCTTTATTCCGTTTATCAATTTTTTCAAAATTGATACCTGTCACCAATTTTAGCTCAAATATATTTAAAATCATATTATTCAAGGAATGTATATTGATATATTTTATTAAATACTTTATACTAACCCTAATAATAAGGAGAATTATGAGGGACATCATTTTTAGTAATATTTACGCAATTTCAATATTTAATGTAATCGTTTTTGGGATTTCCATACTAAGTTTATTTTATGCAATAAGAACCTATTATTCTCCAGATGAAAAAAAAATAATTCGAGATCAAAAATCAGAAGGAACACAACAAAAATTTATTAAAAGATTATCATATGTTCGTATATTTTTACAACATTTAAAACACATTGAGGAAAAGAATATTAATATTATTTGGGATGAAATGCTCTCTAAAAAACGAAAAAATCTATTTTCTAATAACATATATTCTTTTGAATGTGAGTATTTATTAACCCACAGGTATAAGGTGGAATATATTATTCCAATAAGTGAAAATATTGACAGAGCTAACTTTTGGGCATTAGTCGAATTTAATGATTTAATTAGTGATAATGAAGTAAAAAATATTAAATCTTATTTAAATACAGAGATTAAAATTTTTCCAGCAATAACGAATGAAATAATTAATGAAGTATACTCAATTATTAATTTTAGATTTGAGACAAGTCAAGCTGTTGACATAAAGAAAAAAATTTGTGCATATATACAAAAAATGACGATTCAATCAATAATTGAAAAAGATTGGCGTTTTCCTATATTAATTGCTAAGGAACTGGGTCTGAAACCAAAGAAAATAAAATTTCCCGAGACATTTGCTGGAAAAATAGTTGGACATCATATATGGTGTGATGTTGTTATGGTGAAAGAATCCAAAAAATGGAAAGTAGAAGAATTTCAAACGATTGCTATCTCAAGATGGAAATAACTTTAATATTTCAAGAATATTATTTTTCGTAACGAACATGATTATACCAAACTCTTATTCAATCAGTTTATAAAGTGTGCGACAAGAAGAGTACCAATCACACCTATAATGGCTGATACTATACTCAGCACTATGTTCTTGACATTCTTATATTTTCTCTGATCTTCTGCCATTGGGGTAACCATTTTAATCAATTCGGCTTGTTCTCTTCCCAATTCATGGGTTTCTTTTTGTCTTGTTTCAATCTCTGTGCCAAGCTTTTGACCCATTTCCTTTACAAGCAGTTGTATATCCGTTAAGCCGGCTTGGAATTCTTTCTTCCAACGATCATCATGTGTGAGTTGGGTTCTAATGTTTTGTATTTCCGCCTTTAACTCTTCAATGGTGCTACTAATGGCGCTTATGGAATTCGGCTTGGTATTAACCAATATTTTGCTAAGGTCTTCGGGGAAATCGTTGATGGGCTTGGGTACTTTATCTGATTCTTTATTAACTCTGTAAAATACCCCAGCTACTAATTTTTTCCCCGGTAAAAGAGGATAATTTCGGGAAGATAAATTACATAAGCCGAAGATTAATTTCCCCTTGTAGTTAGGGTCTATTATTAACCCGCCTAAAAGAACGATACCTTCCAAGCTTAATTTGCGCTTAGTGCTTAACTGGCAATAAATATTACTGGGCAGATTTAAAGCTTCTTCTGTCATTACAAAGGCGATTTCACCAGGTTTTATTACTGCATTTTCTTTGGATTGTTCAATATCACAGGGCAACCCTAATCCCGCAGTCAGAGCCATTTTGTGAAGTGTGAAGTCATATTTAATACCTTCACAGGATTCTTTCCTGCCATCCTCAATAAAAGTTATATTATCTACTGCTGATAAAAGTTCATCTTCGGTAAGAATCTCCATATACCCCTCCGCGATATAAAATTTAAGCATAATTCTATCTGCTCGTCAAGGCTAATATTTAATAATACTCAATTTTTCACAGACAATTATTCCGCAAAATCCTCTCCCCAGCACCTTTCTAACGGAATTTTAATAGCTAGAAACGGCTGGTTTGTAAAAATCGAAACAAACGCCAAGCCCCGATCTTAGCGGTTTATGAACTTTTTTGGGGTTCTCAATTATGTCGTCCTTATATCCCATGTGTATCAACATCTCGCTACCGAACGACAATAGCCCTATTTCACGCACTTTTACTTCAGTCGTGTCAAAGATTATCGAGAACTCGGACGCCCCGTTTAATTTGTCGGTTACCGTTATACTGCGTAGCGCCCCTTCGTACTCCGTGTCAAGCCGCCTGCCGTCTGCGTAGATTATCCATACCGGCGTTAAATGTTTGCTTTCACTCATATTCTCCGCCTGTTAATATAATGGCGGCAGTTCCACAAGGGAGCCGGGCTTTATGTTCTCGGGATATTCTATCCCGTTCGCCTGCATGTTTTGCATAAGTTAGATTTTTATATTTATGAAGGGAAACACATATATTATGTGGGGCGTTTTTATTGTTTTTTCGGTTCCCCCTAGCTCCTCTTCTGGTTTTTTGGGCGCCCCATTACCTTATCCACTTCACGATAAACAGCACTACGCCGCCAGCCAGCACAACCACACCGCCTATAATAGCAATTAACACCCACAATGGAAGTGATTGTGAAGATTTGCCGCTTTGAATAAATTCGTCCGTTTGGCTTATTTCGGCGGCGGCATTATCGGTATTCAGAGGAGGCGCTTCCTCAATGGTACTAGGGGCGGGAAGAGAGTAGTCTGTACTGCCGTCCGCGCGACGGGGCAACTGCACTCTTGATAAATCACAAGTGTTTGTTTTTATAAGGCTTTGATATTGCCTGATAAACTCACGCCTTACTTTTACAAATCTTCCCAAGAGTATATCTCTGCCATCAACATAAATATCCAAGTAATCACCGTCAAGGTACAAATATAACGTCATTGCGTCTCCCGGTTTATACCTACTCCAAAATTGGCTTTCCGTGAAACTGCTGTAAGAATGTCTACCTTCAAGAGTTGATTCAATACAATCTACTCTGTAACCATACCCTGTTTTAATAATATTTTTTACGGCAAAATGAGTTTCTCTGCCTAATTTTATAACGGCATTGTAAAACATTGTCCTTCCATTCTGAATGTCCGCTTGGGTGGTTTCATACCAATAAAATGGTTGGAACGTATCATTGTTTAAGGATTTCAAACCTGGATGTATTTCAATAAGCTTGTTACGGTTTTCCTCCATCAAAACATCACAATAATAAGCTGGAACCCACATCTCGTTAACGTCGCCAATACCTATAAAATGTCCAAATGATTGATTACCTGTTGTAGCTTCATGATCCATAGGATAATCAATAAATATATCATTACCAAAAGTATCTTCGGTATTTATTGGACGAAAGTCTCTGGCAAGAGTCCTATATTCAATATTTGATTCATCATAAAATATCAATAGATGGTATTCACCTGAATCTCGGAATGTTTGAAAGTGACCAACTATTCCATTCGCAGTAATATGAACGCCCGCATGGATTTCAATAGTTTCTCTACTTCCCCAATTATGAGCCGTAGTAGCTCTTTCGGCAACATAAGTTAATGATTCCTGCGCAGACAAAATACCTGAAATCAGAATGCCTAAAGAAAATAAAGTTGTTATTCTGTTGTTAGCTTTCATAAAATATATCCTCTTGTACTTCTCCAAGTATAAGACAGACTGTCTTTTTGGGCAACACAGGTTAATGATTCTTGTGCAAACAAAATACCGGAAATTAGGATGCCTAAAAAAGAGAGAGTCGTTATTTTATTGTCGTTTTTCATCATGTTTGAAAGGGTTCCTCCAATTGTCATCAGATAATTCACTCCCTAATACTAATTTATCACCTCTCTCTACAACATATTCATTTTCATCACCATTTCTATCTTTACTTGCAAAATATGGCACATGATAATAGCTAACATGAAGGTGTGGAGCCCATGTGGTTTCTTCACCATAGCCGCTTCTACCGGGATAAGCTACCACATCATGTGGTTCAATAATTGAGCCTTTTTGAACACCGTTTGCAAAACCGCTTAAATGTGCAAGCAGGTAAATACCTGTACCTCGTGTATTGGCAACTATAAGAACTCTTCCATATCCAGATGGAGTATTATTACTTTTATTGAGCCAGCCGGCATTAATAACTTTGCCATAAATAAAGGAAATTATCTCACTTTCAGGGCGACTACCCCTAAAATCTACGCCTTCATGTTTATATGTCTTTTTTGTTCTGGTGTTATAGTACTCTTGGTTAAAAAATCCTGTTGGCACAGCGTATCCATCAAAGACATCACCCTCAAACCTTTCGCTGTGGACTTCCCAACGGGGAGCAAAACCGGGATTGTCATACACTTTTCCCTGGAAAATAAATTGTTCGCATATTATCCCTCCAGAAGACCATTGACGGACCTCTGGAAATTCTTTCCCAAAGTACGGATTAAACGTCCTGTCCAGTAATCCGGCTCTGTCAAGGTGATTGATAAAATATACAGGATGCGCAAACCATACTTGTCCTTTGGGTAGTTCAGCTATATTAGTTTCTCCTTCTCTGGGGTTTGTCCACAAATCCAGCTTTCCCATCACAGCATTCAGATGGAGCCGCCGTTCTCCAAAAATCCTTTTCCTTCTAAAATAATCGTTATTGTACAATGCCTTGTTCCACTCTAAATGGTGTTCACAGACAAGAGTACGCAGTTTTTTTCTCTTTTTCTTGCCTTCAAAGTCGCTGAGCAGATATACTCTCAGCAGATCCTCAAAGCTTAAGCTTCCATTCATTATTGCTCGTACTATCAGGTCGTGGTTGCATAGAATACTATTGACCGTACCGCTTTCCCCCATAATGGTAAAGAATCGCTCCCAATTTAGGTAATTTCTTTTTTCAACGCCATCAGGTACTTCGGCATTCCCGCTTATGTAGTAGATTTTACTGCCTATGTTAAACCCATAATAATAGCTATTTTCTCTTCCAGAAACACGCAAGGTTATCTTACTGATTGGTCTCCCGATCTCCATTTCCAGTTTAAGATCATCATCGCATATTATTTCGGCTAAGACGTTAGGGACATCTCTCGCATTAAGAGTTAATTCGTACCTTGTACAATCTACAGTACGGTCAATTTCGCGCAGTCTGCTACGATAGCCCTCTCCTATATCATACAGTAATGAAAAATTTTCCGGTTTTATATAGCATTCCGTCTTAGGATGTTCATTCCACCTCTGTTCTGTAAGAAAATTATTATTGGTAAAAAAAAGGACAAGATCATAAAAAGGCTCACTTTCCCTGGGAATGGAAGCAGGATACCCAAGAATGTCGCTCAGGTCTACTTTCTCGCCAGACGGCGTTATTATGTCATCCCTGTTTTTAAACGCATCTTTATACTCTATTTTTGCTTCTACTGTTACGCCGCTGTCAATGAATAAAGAACCGTAGATGGGAACGTTATTACTGTCATTGTACATTATCCCATAATCCATATTGCCTGCAAAGTTTTTAAGCAGGGAATATGGGTTGGTCATTTCAAATTGTTTGGATTTTTTATTTCCTTGTTCTTCATTAGATATTTCATCTTGATCTTCTTGTACTCCAAGATAGTCCTTTGCGTTTCCCGGATGGGTTCCCTTATAAGTCTCATACAGGATACAACCTTCTATACTGTCAGTAAGAAAAGTAGCTCCGAGCTTTATATAACCTGAGCCATTGGTTGGCGTTAAATAATTTTTGTGTATTAGGGCATTATGCTCACCTCTTCCTTCGGGATACAAAAAACGACAAAAGGAAAATTTTTCATTACCGATTACAAATTCAGGCGGAATTGCAATGTTTTCTCTTCTGTTTACAAAGCTAGGTCAAGCATCCGCATAATCCCTTGGACCAAAGTTCTCAACGGGTTTCCATTCGTAAATACGAAGAACATTGAATGTTATATCACGTTCAAATAATGTATTATTAATTTTTTTATTAGACAGCATATGAAAATATAAATCGTCAACCGACATTTGTTCTATTTCTCTTTCCCTATAATAAAAAGAATAGCGAGTTTCTGAAGCCTGTTTTTTAATAACAATTAACTGTCCCCATGTCCATGACACTATATCATGTATGGTAACATCCCACCATCTAGCTTTATTATTATAAACCTCTCTTGTTATAAAAAAATGGTCAGAAGGCATCTCTCTGCACTGGCCAAAAGTATAAACAAGTTGGTCTGACCCCAGAGGATCCAGAGTATCCTTCTGTCCTTCTGTCATGTTACAAACCCATCCGCATAGATCAGAATTATAACTATGACAATCTGAGTTATATACAATAACTTTATAGAAGTCGTTATTATTTTCCCATGGC
The DNA here is from genome assembly GCA_031254315.1 of Treponema sp. Lineage (GTDB taxonomy): Bacteria > Spirochaetota > Spirochaetia > Treponematales > Breznakiellaceae > WQXQ01. The sequence continues at coordinate 24,026 of JAIRUQ010000028.1, read as the reverse complement.
TTGACTAAAAGAAAATTACGGTTTATTCTTATGATCGCCGTGTTTATACTTGGGATCGTCCCGCTTTGAGGTATTTTGAATGCTTGAACTCTGTCTTTGTTTGTTTTATACTCCTGTGCGCTTGTTGGCTCTATAGAATCAACTCCTACTTGTTTTGCTCCTTCCTTCTCTTTGTCATTGGTAAATGTACAGTTATATTGTGTTATATCATTATCGTGCAATTCAAAAGAACAGGTACTGTATTCAAAAACCTTAAAAGTGTTGTATTTTTTACAACGCTTTATCGGTGGTGTTCTTCCATAATTTAGGCGGAATTTCCATTTTTGAAATACCGGTATTCTGACAATTACGGGAGCGCTTGCCCTTACTTCATGAAAGTCTTCATAGTATTGTTTAAGTTCGGTAATATGTGTGAATATACCCATATACAGAGTAAAAAAATTTATGGTTTCTCCTGGAACATTGTGCTCGAGAAAATTTACTTCATGTCTCAGTAAAACATATTCAGTACTCACTTTTTCTATTGGTTCGTAGACGCGGCCTTCTTCTTTAAACCAGTTCCTTATACTACCAGGCTTATAAGCTTCTCCCAGTACATGTCTGACCTCTTCTTCCAGTTCATTCATCTTATTATCATCAAACTGTCTATACTTTAACGTATATGTTTTCCCCCCGTTGTTTCTTTTATACAAAAACTGTTCAAGGATGCTCAGACTTTCCCTTTCTTCATTCGTAATATTTATAAGCCGCGGTATGGCGGCAAACGAATCGGTAAGGCGGCACGCCACAATAGTTCCCTTTACCAGCGGACTAACAGAATTATTTGTTTGATTATCATGGATATGTACGCCGCTGTGCCAGCAACCGTTTACACCGATGGGGTATTGTCCGCCTCTTGGATATTCTGTACCGCCTCGGGCTTCTATTTTATTGTATGCGTCTTCTGCGTTTCTCCAACCTTCTGGCAAACGAAATAACATTATCTAACATATCTCCTTAATACCTAATATTATAACATTATCTTTGTTCCATATTTCTAAAGTGAAACATCGTCTGTAATACTATTGACTATCAGCAAATACTGTTCCCCTGCCTTGCAGGCTATTGGAGACATATCTGCGCTATTGACGTGCTGTACCTCGTATTGTTCCTGCACATCCTGCAACTCGATTATTTCCACCTCGCTATCAGGCCATCGATATTCTTCCCAGTTAAAACTGATCTCGTAATCCCCGGGTAACAGCGTCTCGCTCTGTATTCTCCCGTCACCGGTCGTTTTGCCATTCTCCTCTGTCCCGTCTACCCCTGTAAGGGTGTATTCCAGTTCCGCAAAACATTCTCCAAATTCATTGCATACGGGTATGTCTATTACCATCCCTATCTCCACATTCTCACTCTTTACTTCCTTGCACCTTGGGCTGTTCACCGTAAAGAAATATTTGGGCTTCTCCTTAAGCGGGTTCTCAGGGTCGTGCTCGTAATGATACTCCCACTCAGCTTCTGCCTTCCCGTTAATGTTCTCTCCACCAGCCTCATACACGGGTTTGTCCCTTTTTGGATCAGCTCCCTCATCGTATACCTTGAACGTTACTCCTGCCCCCTCTGCCGTGTCGGCGTTACAGCTTACGCTCAGTTTCAACTTCTCTCCTACAAGCCCATTGTCCGTCTCTGCCTCGTCTTTATCAAACCATTTAGCTTCTTTTAACTCAGGTCTTTGTAGCTCCACAGTCATGTTGCCGCTTTGTTTCATCGGACACCACGCGCTGTGCGCTGTAAAAAAATACTTGGGATCATTATCAGGCGGTATCTCGTCTTTCCCATGCGGAACGTACGCCCATTCTCCCTTAGCCGTCCCGCCTTCCACTGTCGCCGTTGTCTGCCCCTGCGCTATGCTTGCCGCCGGATTCTGCCCCTCCTTCCATACCTGAAACGTTACCATGTTACCGTCGGCTATGTCCTTTACCTGCGCACTCAGTTCTGCTTTTTCCCCTTCCTTAACGCTCGTCTTTACCCACTTCGCGTTCGTAAACTCAGGGCTCTTTGTCTGCTCTTTCTCCCTTTGGAGATTGTACTCCTCAGTGTTCTTAGGGTTTATTATCACGGGCATAGGCATGCTCATACCCGGTGCTATTATTACGCTGTTCTCCCTCGCTCCTATATCGTTGCATGTCGTTACCGTACTCCCTATTACCGCAACTTCCTTGCCGTTTATTTTTACTTTACTTCCAGTACCCCCTGTTACTTCTCCTTCCTTCTTAGGGTTCTGCTGGAACTTTATCGTTCCGGGTAGCTGGTTGTGCACGGGATCATCGTGCTTCGCTACGCTTCCTTTTACCGCCGCGTTGTGCCCTTTTATCTTCACGTCCTTTGACAGCTTGTCAGCTAACTTTCCCAGAAACGGGTGCGGTAAAGGCACTACGGCTGTCCCGTTCCCGGAAGGCACTACCATCTGGTGTACGTCAAAGCCTGTTACTTTGTCTCCTTCCGCCGCAAGCTGTTTCCCTTCAGTCGTTATTCCCTTGCTCGCTTCCAGCTTTATGTTGTTCCCTTTTAGCTTTACTTCTTTCCCGCATTCTACCTGTATTCCCTTCTTCGCTTTTATTCCCGCTTTCTCGTCGCTGTGTATGCTTACGCTTTTCTTTCCTTCTATGTTTATTCCTTTGCCGCCTTCTATCTTCAGCTTCCGGCAATTTATCTTTATGTCTCCAAGCTCGTTTACTATCTCTATTCCTTTGTCTTTACTTAACACTACTCTCATCTGTCCTTTCGCACTACTGAGTATTATGCTTTCTTTGCCTTCTTCATCTATGAACTCCATGCGGTGCGCTTTTGTCTGGTATAGTTTGCTGTCGCTTTTCTTTTCTGTACTGTGTTTCGGGGGGAGGTGTTTGCGATCGTATATACAGCCTAATACTACGGGTCTTGAGTGTCCTTTGCCTACGAACGCCATCAGGACTTGTGTCCCTATGTCGGGTAACTGCCACCAGCCGGTGTTCTTTGTCGCTCCTAACGCTATTACGGGTATCCAAGGGGTTATTACTCCGGGAGCTATCGTATCGGCGGCTACTCTTATTCGCCCCATGCACTTGGGGTCTTTGTTGTCTACCACTGTCCCGTAACGGGGAAAGCCTCTGTCGGACTCTTGCATTTCAAGATAGTGCGGCGTCCAGTCGCGTCCGGCTCTTACTTCGGGGTGCTCTCGGCGGAGTCTGTCTATCTCTTCGTTTAGGTTGAATATCATCTGTTTACCTGCTTGTGGAATGTTATAATCTATATAGTAGTATATTCTGCTTCTCTGTAGCCGTCAAGAAAAAAACAAAGGATTATTTCATCGGGTACTCAAAAGTGATACTAAAATTGCCCCATATCCTATGTTTATAGGGGCTATAGTGATATTGGCGTACTCACAATAAATAATACAGAAATTGAACGGTCTACAAGCCATAAACAAGATAAAAGCCACCACCCTCTTAAATTGGATATACCACCCCACTACAAATACCGCAAAGTAATGATCGCCCTTAACGCCCTATAGAATGAGAACGCCCCCCAACTAGATTTATTTGAAAGCGTCTCTCGCAGTCCCCGACAAGACCCCCTAATGCGCACCTTTGGCGAAATCAACACCCGATGCGGCAGAGGCACTCTAAAACTAGCGACGGGTTTACAAGCCCAAACCCTCAATCCCACATGGACAATGCGCCGCACATATCTCCCCAGTTACACCACCAACCTCGCCGAAGCCCCCAAAGTCTAACCCCATACTGCCACCGAAAACCGCTATCCCACGAAACGGCTACGCCGTTTCGGGAACAAATATGACATAAGCTATTACTATCTTTATGGTTTTCTTGACTTTTTGTTTTTTATTATATTTATCTCATTTTCAAGAAGCATTATTATATCATCAATACTTGCACACTTGCTTATCTTAATTTTCAATGCTATTGGGATTCCATTGGTATTATTATTGAGAATTTCTTCTATTTGATTCTTATAATTCTTCCCTGATTTTTTAATCGTCTTAAATATCTCTATAAGTTTTTCTAAGAAAGCAATTGTCATATCATATCTCCTTTTTAAAATCTATATATACCATAGGAAAGTGGGTCTTTGATGTCAATACTTTCATGCTAGAAATTAACCCTTTTTTCATGTAATTGTAGTCGTTATAGTTATCCTTCGAAACGGCTACCGCTGTTTCGGGAACAAACAGGCAAAGTTTTTTATTATTTTTCTTTAACTTTAGTTTTCTTGGTTATTCTTTTTTGTCTCTTCTGTATTTTTATTATATATTTCTTTAAACTTTTTAATATAATCCTCAATAACTATAATAATTTGTTCAAAATTAGCACAATTTTTACTAGCAATAGTTAATTCTTGGGGTAACATTTCTCCGTTAATCTCAAATATTTCTTTTACAACATCTAAAACAGAAATACCCAGTTTATTAAGAGCTTTGGCAATACTTAATAAAGCACTTAACTGATCAACAATTTTATTCATAATTCACCTCTTGTTTAATTCTTATGTTTGACTTTACACTCTGTAAATATAATATTTATGCATTCTTTTGTCAACATTTTTGATTATAAATATTTTAGAATTCTAACTCTATTATATTTTTAGGCTTTCTTGTTAATGTTACGGTAGCTGTTACCGCTATCTCCCCGAAACGGCTACGCCGTTTCGTGAACAAACAGACATATTTTACATAATTATCTATGGTATGATGTGGTTTGTTCTTGTGTATTATCATCCCTTTTTACTTCATTTTTTTTATCTAATACTAAAATATATCTCGTTAATATATTAATAATCTCTTCTATATTTTTATTGTTAATAGCTTCTTGTAGTCCAGGGATTTTTTCAAGGAGGATTTTTGGTAAAGATTGTATAACTTCCATAACCGCCTCAACATTATTTTTATTTTCTTTAATCTGCGTCAGCGACTTCTTCAATTCGATAATATAGTGTGCTAAGTCCATTCTATTTTCTCCATTGTTATTGTAACGGTAGCTGTTACCGCTCTCCCCCGAAACGGCTACGCCGTTTCGGGAACAACCAAATATGGTTTTCTATTACCTTGCTTTACTTTTTGTCACTTTCTTAGTTTTTACAGTCTTTTTAGTCTGTGTTGGCTTCTTAACTTTTACAGGTTTTTTAGCCTGTATTAGTTTCTTAGCTGTTACAGCCTTTTTAGTATTTGCTGGTTTCTTCGTTGTTACAACTTTTTTTGTCTGCGTTGGTTTTTTAACTTTTACAGCTTTTTTTGTCTGTATTCGAGGAGTTGTATTTGTCTTTTTACCTTTTTTATTGTCATTATCGTTGTCTTCACTGTACTCTTCGATTGCTTTCTTTATATCATCATAACTATTGCAAATCCTTAATTTTTCTTCCAGTTTTGCCGGTATTGAACTACCATATTCAGCAAAAATCTTTTCTAAAGTATTCAAGAAAGGTAAATCTTCATTTTTTAATTCATTAACACGCGCTAACAAAGGCTTCGATTGAATATCCATGTACTCTCCTCATAATTATTTTTGTCTGTAATTACAACTTATGTTTTCCTTAAATTTTTGTCAATAGGACGCAATGATTCACGTTAAATCTAACCTAGGTGCGGAATACGCTACCCCCTCTTCTGGTTCATACGCTTACCGTTACTTTTTTCGCTTTACAATAAACAGCACCACGCCGCCAGCCACCACAACCGCCCCACTGATAATCGCAACTAATGCCCACAACGGCAGGGGCTGTAAACCTTTGTTACCTTGAGTAAGCCCATCGGTAGTGGTAATGTTGGCATCCAGAGAAGAGGAGTCAACAGCATGATTGGCGGGAGGCGGATAATCCATACTACCATTTGCACGGCGTGGCCAGACAATACGGGTTAAATCACAGGTATTATTACTCATGAGGCTTCTATATTGAGTTCTCATATCTTCACTAAGTTTAATCAGCGTAAACATCTTATTATCATTTATATAAACATCCAAATAGTCGCCGTCAAGTCTTAATGCCATAGTGCCTTTCTCATTTAAGGGGAAATGTCTTTCTAAACCTGTTCCTCCAAGCGAAACCCGTTTGTGAGTACAAACAATCGTACAAGAAAACATTCCGTTACTCTCAGATATTTTCCCATTAATTAATTCATAAAAATTTCCATTAGAAAGATCACGTATTACGTTATAAATAGTCTTAAAATCAAAAACAGTAGGATATTCTGCACTTTCATACCAGATTTTTTCATCTCCGGGATACATGGCGTTCATATCCTTATATTTATAATAATTATCACGCCAGAATGGTTCATATGTAAACAGGGTTTCCCGATTTCCGCTATTCAAAACATCAAGGTAATAGCTGAGTGTCCATTCACTGTTGGTTATTTCATTAGGTAAAATCTTAGAATCAACAACAGAAACAGCATCAAGGGCAAGCCACCCTACCTTTCCATCTTCTGTTTGCAATATTATTCTATAAACGATATCTCCAGAAGGACTGACATCACGCTCAATGCCGCCTTCTACAATAAAAACGGGGTCTCCCTCATTAATCATTCCAACCTGTCCATACATAGGACTGTAATCTTCATATAATACCTCATCCCTATTCGCATAGTAATTATCTTGGCAAAAAGAAACTACTACGAGAGACAACAACAAAATAATAGTGATTATTTGTTTTTTCATCCTTTTGTCCTCCTTAATATATTAAACATTCTATTATAAAGAATGCTTTATCCTATGAATAAATGGGTTATAAGTTCTATCCCTGATGTTATAAGGGTTGCCATTGCTTATTATGTCACCAATTTTTTCAGCTATAATTAGTTGCAAATGCAAATGGGTACCCTTTCCATCAATTCTTTCTTGTTGATCTACCGGATGCCCTCCTGTCCAACAATTTCCTGTATTTGAAGCATACGCCACAGTCTCCCCAGGTGTGATATACGATCCATCTGGAAGGGGAAGGTCTTCGTGTAAATGCCCAAGCAGATAGAAGTGATTTTTATTTGCCATACTTCGAATAATTAAATAAACCCCAAAATCTTTATCTCCTTGATTACCATGGTGGACTATCTGCCCATATATGAAACTGTGTATAGGGACTTTACCAAGCCATGGAGCATAAAAATCAATACCATTATGGGCAGTATTAAATGTATTTGTCAAGAACGCATAACCGTCATAGTTAGTAGCACCACTATTTTTCCCAATATACGGCGCAAACCCTGGGTTGTCCTCGCATATAAACGTAAATGAAAAATAAGGTTGCTTTTGATCATGTGTTCCAAGATACGGATTAAATGTTCTATCCAGCAGGTCGGCACTATCAATGTGTTTGATAAAATACACAGGATGCGCAAACCAGAAATTGTTTTCTGCTGTATTAAGCCCCTCTATCCGCTTGTCCTTAAGCCCTCCCCAAATGTCTACTGCCTCCACTTTGTCCTTAAAATATTTCAGTTCATCTAGGGAAAAACCAGTCCCATAGTCAATTTTTATTTCCAGTCTTACACTATCGTTTTCTAAATAGATTTCGTTATCCCACTCAAGCGGATGCCCGCAGACAGTGCTCCGCTTAATTGATTTTATATTCACAGTTTCAGTTCTCTCATCCCACCAGTTTAGGGTGCTATCCCTCATCATAGCCCCGACATTTCTATTATCAGCACCCCAATCGTAGTTATCCTTAATAAATTGAAGCCCATCGATTACCTCATTTATATCTCGCGCCTCTTTGCCAAGTATTCTAAAGAATTTTCCCCATTCAAGCATATTTACCTTATACTGGTTTGCCGTTGCTTCTGTAAGATAATACTTTTCACTTCGGTAAAGAAACTCAACGTAGACAAGGTTGTTTCGTGCCCTTAATTTATTCCCTGTTGCCTTTAATATATGCGGTCCGTAAAACTGCACCTCTGTAAAAAGAAGATCATCATTTTCTGTCCTATTAGAGTTATGGACTATACGCTTGTAAAGTATTCTGTCAAAAATGAAATGCCGTTCAACTTGCTCATATTGCTCTTTCATGAAATTGATGTCATTAAAGAATAATACGGCATCATAATAAGCGTTGTTGTACGACGGCGGCATATCGGCATACCCTAAAAGCATATCCTCGACAATTTTTTCAAGCGGGTTGGATGGTATTACTACTTCATCGAAGGCATACGAGTTTTTCCAGTCTACTTTTGCTAGTATAGGATTCCTACCATGTTGCTCATATAAAATGTACTGTGGTGTGTTATTGCTTGGTTCGGATTTTAATTGGAAATATCGTGGAGAAGCATTCGGGGAATTTAGCAACTCTTCAGGTTTCGCTAACTCAAATTCATGCTCTTCCTCCAGTATGTCACGGACATTCCCGTCTTTTTTGTCACAGAGCATTATACCTTTTATTATACCGGGATTATTATCATTATCGGTAAAGAATGAATCGTTATTTATTAGATAACCTCTCCCCTTAAGGTCTGTTTGCCGTACCAATACTTGTGTGTTGTCTGCTTTTATCACACCCTCATTATCATCAACCTCACGCCTATCTACATAAACACTGTAAAACCCTCCCACAGGTGTTTCCTCTGATGTACTATATGGGTCTACATAAGCAGTGAACTGCGCCGTACTCTTTAGCGTTGCAGTAAGGGGCACATTTAGATTATTCGGTTTATAAATAGGTACACCTGCTTCTATGGGTATATAAGGTTCCTGACGCAATGGAAAAGAAGTTATATATCTTTTATTTATATCGACCCACACTGTCTCATCATTAAAGTTATCAAAGTTACAAAGATAAGTATCGTAATCTTTTACCCTAAAGGTACACTGGCTTTTAGGAAATAGTTTTACGCCTTCCTTTTCTATATATTTATAACTGATATCGGTATTTGTATTTACCTTAAAACGGTACTCGCAATAAAACGGTATTTCCTTCGGTATTCTATTTAAGAGTCCATAGTTTTGTGTTTGATCTGGTATTGGAATGATATTAGTATACAAGGTAAAAAATTTGATCTCATCCTCGGTTGCGTTTCCCCGCTTCTTAGCCTTGAAAGAATGTCTCAACAATATAAAGAAGTTGCTGTATTTTTCTTTTTTGTCTTCCTCTGAGAGGTCAGATTTTAACTTATATCCCGAATCATCTGGCTCATACAATTCTTTCTCCCATCCGGAAAGTTTCTCATGTGTGGAATGGGAAACCGGACTCGGACGATCTACCGTTTTGTAATTTTTTGAGATACGATATGCAACAAGTTCCCCGTTAAGAAAGGGGTATACCTTACACGACTCGGTGCTAGCTCCATATAAATAATTAATGTGTATACCGCTGTGCCAATGATTGCTTTGACTTACGGGATATCTGCCTGTGCCGTATACTTCATTATTAGTAATAACTTCTTCTGGGTAATTGTACTCTCTTGGCCATTTCGGCATAATTTCTCCTTTGCCCTTAATCTGAAACACCGTCCAAAATGATATTGACTATCAGCAGACATGTTCCCCTGCCTTACAGGCTACAGGGAACATGTCTGCTACATCAATGCGCAAAATTTCTCTTACGCCGTCATATTCCGTTTCAGGCTGAAATGCGTGCTGTAGCCCTCTTGTCTGTCCAGCTTGTGCGTTACCGTGTCAGCCATATACTCACCTTCAAATCCTTCGCCGGTCATCTTTATCGTTACACGCATCCCCGCTTTCAGCTTGTAGTTGCCTTCTCCGCTTCCTTGCGCGTGATAAAACCCGTACGAGTTCTGTTGCAGTCTTCCCAATGCCAACTGTTTCGCTTCCTCGGTGTCCTTGCAGTTCATGTCTACCTGCGCCTCAGCGTAGTTTTCTCCCGCTCCTTTGCTGACCTTGCTCCAGTCGCTGTCCCCGCCTATCTTTACGGGTAAATCTTCCAAGCCCGCTTTCCCTGTAAATGATTCGTTTTTTTCGTGATCCCAGCCGATGTAATCTACTCCGCTTATCAGATTACTTATGTCCTGCCCGGCTTCGAATTTTTTAAGGCTCTTTCCCCATTCGTAGATTATCTCGTCGTTGCTTACAGCCACTTCGTCTTTCACGTATACCGTCGTGCCGTATGCGTATACCTGTTTCCCGTAAGCCTTAGCCTGTTCCATCAGGTACTCGTAGTCGCTTTGGTTCTCTTCCGAGTGAAACTCTCTCGGCGTTCCGAACTCGTCTACCTCGCCCTTAAGCGAATGGCTGTCCAGAAGCCCCTGTATCACTTCGGAGGGCGCTTTGTTTTCATATCCGCGGAAATGTGAGCCGTGATGCAATTTGTGCAATGCGTTGCTTCCGCTTACTTCCAACTGCTCGCTTTTTCCTTCGGCGTATGTCCCGCGAAAGCTCAAAACTTCTCCGCAGAACACTTCCTCTACGTCGTCTTTATACCCCATGTGTATCGACACCTCGCTCCCGAACGACAAAACTCCCTTCTCCCTCACTTTCACTTCCGTCGTGTCAAAGATTATTGAGAAATCGGACGCCCCGTTTAGTTTGTCGGTTACCGTTATACTGCGAAGCGCTCCTTCGTGATCCGTGTCCAGCCGTCTGCCGTCGGCGTAGATTATCCATACCGGCGTTAAATGTTTGTTTTCGCTCATATTCTCCGCCTATTAATACAATGGCGGCAGTTCCACAAGGGAGCCGGGCTTTATGTTCTCTGGATCTTCTATCCCGTTAGCCTGCGCTATCACACGCCATTTGCCGGGATCGTTGTATTCCCTCGCCGCTATCGACGATATGCTTTCCCCTTCCCTGACCACCAGCCGCTTGGTGTGATCAGCAGACTCCCTTCTAGTCGTTGACAACTGCGTCGCCGCCGTCGCGTATTCCTTGAATACCGTTTTCAATATCGCCCTTAAAGGTGTGCCGTCGTCGCGGAACAGCGTGTACCTCTGCACTAAGTCTTCAAGTACGCAGTCGAAACTTAAGTTTCCCCACGAGAATCTTAACACGGGCGGGCGGTGTTCCTGCGCGTTTACAAGCATAAGCTCTTCCATCTTTCCCGTGTGCTCGCGCACGTCTGTCTTTTCCTCGGAGGTGTCGAAAAACAGCTCCATCGTCAAACGTTTCCTCTCGCCCATCGTAAACTGTACGGGGGGCGAGTCAAGCCCGAATACCTGCATCTCTGTCCACGGTGTCTTCTTTTCTATCACGTATTCTTTTGGGTTGAACAATACCTCTATGTCCTCTCCGGTGTCTATGTTGCTTATTATCGCTTTTTCCAATGCCATATTTTCCTCCTTAGTTACTGTCTAATACGATCCCTTCATGGGCTATTTCTATACGCTCAAGCGCATAGTCGCTTCCTAAGTTTGTTTCCAGCCTCGGTCCTATCCATCGGCATGGAAACGCCCGGAAGAAATTCCAGCGTTTCACTTCGTTATTCTCCGTGTCTTTGAGAATGACAGAGCCGTTCTTCCGCTCGATCTTGCGATCTTCCAATACAGTTTCCTTGTACCAGTCAAACAGGGCGTTATTATCCGATATTCCTTTCTCCAATATCAGGTTTGGATACCGGGTACGCCCGTAAAATTTATGAGTCGAAGTGTTGTAACCTCCTTCTTCTATCTCGTAGACATACGTCTCCGCCTCAAGTCCTTCGCATTTTTGAAACCGTGCGGTCTCTATCCCGTCGATTTCAACCGAAAACAAATACGATGAAAGTTTGTGTTCATCCGACATGGTTTGCCTCCTCAATCCTCTTTAATATATACACTCGCGCCGTCTTTTTCCGCGGTGATTGCAATTTGAAAAAATTCCGTCGGCTTTGTTATCGCAAGCCCCACGGAAAACGTCAAAATCCCCTGGTCAACATTCTCAGGCGGGTTAAGTTCCTCGTCGCAACGGACATAAAATCCCTGCTCTGCGGTACTCCCAGCCAAATATCCCTGCATCCACAGGTCAAGGAGAAACCCCGAAACCTGACGGACGACCCGCTTCCATAATTTTTTATCATTCGGTTCAAATACCGCCCATTGTGTTCCAATCTTTAGACTGCGGCAAATTGAAGAAAAAGTACGCCGCACGTTGATATACCGCCAATTCGGATCGGATGATAAAGTTCTAGCCCCCCAGATTTTTATCCCCCTCCCTGGGAAATATTTTAGCAGATTAACGCCCGCAGGGTATAGCATCTCGTACTCGGAATCTTCGATCCGGTTAGCCAGAGCGACCGCGCCGTTCAGAAGGGTATTTGCCGGCGCATGGAAAATGCCTTTTTCGCTGTCCGTTACCGCAATGGAACCGCATATTGCCCCGGAAGGCGGAATACGGACGGTTTTCGCTCCTGTCGAATCCATGGGGTCTACTATGTCAATATGCGGGAAATACGCCGCGGCGCAGGAACTGTCAAAACGCTTCGCCCAAGAAAGAATTTTTATCCCGTCAAGACCGTTAGGCACATCTAATACCGCAAAGCGTCCGGGAAAACGTTCCGCTTGGGTTACCATCGCCCCGTGTACCGCAAACACTGCTTTTTCCCGTTCGGCATCGCTTGCCCCTGACTGGGAATAAAGCCACGCCGCATCGGGAACGGAAATAAGAGAAATGTCGTCTCTGCTTTCCAGCGCACCAAGCCCGCGAAATTGGTTCGGTCCGTTATAATGCCCGATAAAATCCCCTGCGGTCATTTCGGCAATGCCGTCCCTGCCGTCCGAAGCAAGCGCCGAATATACTGGCTTAATAATACCGTGTACGTCATTTGCGCGTACCGTACAGAGCCGGGATCGTCCGTTAATATAGGAAACAAAATACCGCTCTGATGACGGGTTCATGGAAAGATGCAAGAAATTCTCATGGCTGTCTTTGCAGGAAAGCGATACTGATACATAGGCTTTTTCCAGTTTTATATTCTGCGCGGGATTTTCGATCTTTCCCAACAGCTTTAACGGCTTGTCAAAAAATAATTTGTTTCCGTCTTTTTTAATAACATCTCTAATAACTTTTTGCCCCATAAGGGATATTTGCAAAACATCATTGACCGCTATATCTTCTTCATCGCTTGCTATCCAATTTCCATCCGTAGCGTCAACTTCGCTTGCTTTGGCAATTTCATCACTTTCGTGCCAAACATGGGCGGAAATATAATTTCCCCAAGAACCTTTGGACGATGCTTCAAACAAAACCTTTCCGCCCCCGCTACACTTTATCTGTAACTGAGCCTGCTTCGCACACTTTTCATTCGCCACCCGTACTATTACGCATTCCGCTCCGCCGCACTTAAAAAAACTGTACACCGAAAACGGAAGATTACCGGCAGTATCAAATAAACCAAATGTTTTTATATACTCGTCAAAACTTGAAACAGTTACCGGCGTGTGTAAAGGTCCTCGTTCGGCAATACCCACAAAACCCGCCACACACCTCTTGTCGATTTGTAGCGGATTAAGCCTGTATTCCTGAGGACTTACATAAATTCCCGGTATCTGCATATTAGCCATCTTTTTTCCGCTTCTTTTTTTTCTTGATATCCGGCATATACCGGCAGAATGGGCATGTGTCCCATGTATCTTTCATACGGTTATGACACTCAGGGCATCGCCTTTTGGTTATTCCCATACGCTTTCGTTTTATTGTTTTATGTATTATATAAAACACAATCAAGGCGGCAATTACTACCAGTATCACAGCTACTATCACCCACCTTACCCACCGGGGAACAGGAACTTTTACCGCGACAAATGTTTTTTGACCTTTACCTGAAGCATCCCGTTCATTTATAGAAACTTCAAATACATGGTGAAGGTCGTCCGCCTTAAGACTCTTCACTTTAATATTGATGACGTACGGCTGGGTAATTTTACCGTACAAAGTTTTAAGATTACCGGGAATATCGGAAAGCCTTGAAGTATACAGATAGGTTCCGCCGGTTAATTCCGCCATTTCATTTAAGTTGCTTAAGCTCTGGGTATTGAGCACTCTGATCCCTAAAGCATAAACCGGCGCTTCAACTTCTTTTAGAACCGTATTAAGCTGTTCCTTTGTAAAACGGCTGTTTTGATCCCGTCCGTCAGATATGATGATTACAATTTTCCGTTCAAGATTCCTCCGCTGAACCTTACGCATAACGTTGATAATGGAATCGTATACCCTCGGCTGGACAGAAGTAACGTCTACCGCGTTTATTACCGAAGGATCAATAGCGTCTTTCCTGAGTTCCTCAAAAACAACACTTGCTTCTTCCCCTATGGTGTACAACGACAGACGATCCGTTTCTTTCATTGTCTCAATGAATTGTAAAATGGCGTTTTTTTGGAAATCCAGCGGCTCGCCTTCCATAATTCCGTTATTGGAAAAGATGATGGTGTAATCTATGGGCGCTTCCCTCATTGAAAAAGGAATTATCGATGTTTTTCCCCTCTCTTCCAGCGAATCTATCCTGAAGCTGAATAATCCCGGAGAAAGCCCTGTTACCACTTCCCCCCTGTTGTTTTCAACCACCGTGTAAATGGTCATATAGGGAAAATCATTCGAGACGATCTGGTCAATTTTTACGGTTAAAGTAGCTTTTGTATCTTGGGCGGCAGTATTTTGTATTGGAACGGCAAAACACAACAAAGTGAAAAATATACATATCTGTTTTTTCCAAAAATTTTTCATGGTTTCCCTCTATAATAATTTTATTTTAAAAGCGCTATTCCCCAACTCAATAATGTCCCCGTCAATGAGGGCTGTTTTAACCGTATCAATGTTGTTCACCTTAAGGGCTGAGCCGCTGTTTCCCATATCCACTATGGAACACATACCATCGGCAATAACTAAATATGCGTGTTGTCGGCTTAAATCGATATTCAGTATTCTAATTTCACAATCCGCACCGCTTCCTATAAAAGATTTTCCTTCGTGTATTGAATATGCCTTAAAAGGCTTATTCTCTTTAAGATGTACCAACCAGCCTGAAAGAGGCGCAAGACATACCGGACAGCGCTTCCATGAGGGATCCATCCAGTGCCCTTCATCGCAATATTTAAAACCCATTCCTATACCTCACATTGCCTGCTTTTTTACAGCATCTGATATATCCAGATACTTCCCGAATTATCACGACCCTTTTCTCCAATACTGAATTTGACAATACTCGTATTGTCCTTTATCTCCCCTTCTTCGTAGATTACAAATAAATTCCTCCAGCGCTGTCTGGTATCAATTCCGTCAACATCCATTATTTTTGTCTCCGTGCCTTCCATGCTGACTTCAATAGAATAATTGCCCTGAAAAATATCCGTTCTTCGAATAATAAGCGTTTTCCTTCCCTTAATTATATTGCGAAGATGAAACTGCATTGAACCGCCAACCCAACGCTTTACAGTATCACGAACAAGTATTCCATCAGGATAGTAGAACGCTTCAGTTGAAGTAGAAGGATGGATACAATCCAAAAGTTCAAATTGATGGCTTTCAACAGATTCCCTCGAACCAAGATTGACGGTATCAACCAAAGTGTACCGGTCTTCCCCAAAAAGCAGAATGTGCGGCATGGAGTAACTGATGTACTTAATGTCGTCATCGCTTATTTCGTTGGCAATTAGTATCTGTTTCAGATTCTCTATAACCGCTCTGTGGGATTTTAGAATTAAATCTATGCCTTCATAACTGTTGTCATAACTTTTTATGCGATCCCCCAACTCATACATTGCGGTACGCGCTATTTCATAGGCGTTTTTGGAAGTATATATCCGCCCCTTGTCCTCATGCTCACGCTCATACTCGCTGATTTCAAAAAGAATTTGATTGTCAAAATCAAATAATGGCGTAACAAGGTAAATTACGTCTTCAAAAGCAATGCCCGCGCATTGGACAATCATCTTTGCTGTCATTGCAGAATTCTGCAGGTTCCGTAACGAGGTCAGGGGAAGCACTTCGTAACTTGAAGCGGCAACCGTCAGGGTATAATCCAATAATTCAACAAGAAATTTGAGCAGATAGGTTGAGACGCCTTTTTTCATCCGTGACGCATACGGGACAAAACGGTAATCAAGAGCGTTGACACCGGGATCGGTAAAATTATCGTTATTAAATATTTCCTGTATGCCGCCGCCGCTTTCTTCAACAAGCTGAATACGGGCAAGCTCAATCTCCATATCCGGCTCACGGATTTCAGTTACTATATCCAGTTTTACAGTCTCAAACCTCTTTTGATACCCCTGTAAATCGGGATTATCCTTGTTTTGATAATAATCATCCAGACGTTCTTCATATTTTACAATCACATATACAGTCGCCGGAAGCTTGAATTTCTTGGGATCAAGAACCATGACTTGGGGTTCGTACAGAAAAAGCGGTCTTCCAAAACCGTCCAGAGCAACTCCGCGGGCAATAAGTAGCGTAATAAGCCCTCCTTTGGTTTTTTCAGACTGAACCTGTAGCGAATCCAAAAAACCGGAGACCACTCCAAACCCATGAAATAATTTGTTATAAAGAAGCTCTTTGGTAAAATGATAGTCTTCTACCTCATTCCAATAAGCAGGTCCTACCTGCAATCCGGGGAAAAAATTGGCTCTTTTAAAGACTTCAAGTTTCTCTTCCATAAGTTAAACCCTATTAAAAGTTAATACCCCCATCCATACCCATCACCGTATCCGTATCAATAACAGTAATGACCCTCTGTTTCTTTTTTGCAGTCTCAAATGTTATATAGGCTCTTGTATGAACAGGTTTTTCCCGCTGTACGATTAACGACAAACGTTGTATCAAGGTTTCCGGGAACTTATTTCTCAAAACCGGAAAATGAATAATAAATGAATTCTTGCTGTCATCGGAATCCATAAGACTAGACTCAGTTTCCGTAGCCGTATCAATCATCATTGCCGAATAAGGGGCAACGCCTTCTGTTATCTCAGGAACAACCCCGCAGACTATTGTTAAATGCGCACGCAAACCTAAAGTGGTTCCGCGGTAACGGTACAGCGGAATAGCGTATTGTAAAAAACGCCGGACTTCGTCTTCCCCTCCAAGAGTATCTAAGTGAATGCCCAGCCAATCGGCAAGAACCGGAAGAAAATTTGCAGGGCTTTCCATCGGTCTGAAATATTCATGCATATTATCCAACGTTATGGTGGTATCGTTCATGACATGTTGAAAAATCATCAGAAAACTACGCAAGAATTCATTGCCCTGATAATTTGAAGGCAAATGCCTTAAAGGATTGCCCGATGCCGCTTCCAACTCTATAAGCCCGCTGTCCTCGTTATACGCGCTTTTTAGAACGGTAAACCGCGGGTACAGCGATTCTACATAATGGATATCTATCTTCTTTTCATCTACCTGAGGGAAATCCCGCATTATTTTCTTTCTTGCCCGATAAATATCAAGACCTACATAACGGGATTTTACAGTTCTTTTTGATAAGGTAACTGCCATAGGGCTAAGGCGGAATTATTCCTGCCCCTCCTCCTTTTGTTTATATAAGCTCATATCCTCATATAAGCGGGGAAGGTTTATCACCGTACGGGCGCCGCATTGTGGGCAGACAGAAGTAATCCGCGTTTCGGCTTCACCGCTCAACTCCTTATAAAGCAACTGAAGATATAGAAAATCAGCCTCATAAAGGTTCTCTATCATATCCACCGTTACCGGCTTTAAGGTATCAAAGTCTTCTATAACACGCGTCAGAAGCATAATATCTCTGTACCGGGTGTTCATGCCTACGTCATCTGAGCCCTGTATTTCCAATTCATCCAGTGTTGTGGCAAGACGTATATGCCCCTTCCTATAAATCTTCCCTTCCCATGAGAGTCCCAAAGGAAGAAAAAAGGGCACTCCCTCATTTTGCATCAGTTTTCTCCCCGAATCCTTACAGCTTCCGTATCTTCCTGCTCATAAAAAGACGATTTTGTTTCACGCTCCATCACCGCCCCAAGACTTTCTTCAAGATCATGCGTCAAATCAAGACAGGATTTTCCTTTTACGCCCAATACATTGATAGTTACAGTTCCGTCATGTGCAATCTGTATATCTAATTCCTGTTTCTTTGACATTCAATACTCCTAATTGAGAGAAATCCCCGATCCTTTAATGGTCATGTCCTTGTCGGTGTTTATATCCAAACCTTTCTTTGCGTCAATCTGGAATTCATCGACGCTTATGTTAAGTTGCTTTTCGCTGGAAATGTCGATTTCTTCCGCCTTAATCACAATAGCGCCTTTAGCGCCCATCGAAATATCTTTACCGGTGTTAAGGGAAACTAACTCGTCTGCAACGCTTAGCTCAATCCGCGATTCTCCGTCCGCTGAAATTAACTGGATTTTTTCCGCGTCTTTCGTATCGTCAAAAATTAACTGATTCCCCGATCTGCTTCTAAAAAATCTCAGGGAGTTTTCACCGTCGCCGTTCAAATCCGCAGTTGAATTTTCTCCGCTCTGAGGAGGATTCACCTCGTTAGACCAAACACTTCCAATGACCGCTTTGCGAACATCTACCGTGCCCAACGTAACAACCAAAACCTGGTCATCTATATCGGGTAGAAAACTTAACCCGGTATCACCGCTTCCATAGGGAGTTAGTACCGGAATCCAGTCAGCTACACTTTCATCTTCTCCCTCTTTGAGTACTTTTACCCGGTTAAGCTCGTCAGGGTCGGCATTATCAGTCACCGTTGCCCAATAAAAATTTGAAAACATGAATAATATTACCATCTTTCATTAAAAAAAGCAAGAAGTTTTTGTAAAAACCACCCCCTTGCAATTTCCCCCGAAATATGATATTATCGTCTTATAAGGCGGTAATATGTCCGATAACAAGAAATTAGTGCCGGTCTGTATCATCTATGTCGACGGAGTGCGCCTGAACACCGACTGCGAAGGGGCTTTCCGTTCCGTCAAAGTATTCGACCTACTCAACAAAATAAGCGAATGTTCCATTGTATTTGACTGGCAAGACTTGGGCGATGAAAACGCCAAAACTTTCTCCTTCAATGCCAGCCTCTCAGTTCACTTGGGCTACAAAGATGACATGAACGAAGTATTCTCAGGTGAAATTACAGCGCAGAAAATTTACCACTCTGAACACGGTTCCTCACTCTATATCGTAACTGCTTCCTCCCTTTTACAACAACTCAATCACGCAAAGCATAAACGCACCTTTGAAAATAAAACCCCCTCCCAAGCGATAAATGACATTCTTTCACAATACGACCTGCAGGTGGATTGCGATTCTTTTGGTCCGTCAAAGCCTTACTGGGAAGGCGGTGCGCAAACCGACTGGAAACTAATTTTAAACCTTGCAAAACGTTACGGAAAAGATATTTACGCTTTCGGCGACAAAGTATTCGTCAAAGAACACATGACCATGCATCAGGAAGAGATTATCTATGAATTGGGTAAAAGCCTGATTGATTTCCAAGTAAAGGAAGACATAGAAAAAGCGGCAGGAAGCATACAGGTTATCGGGTGGGACATAACAAAGGCGAAAGGGTTCAAGACAGCAAAGAGTGTTGGCGATGTTGAGCAGAAAATAGGCGGAAACTCCCCTTGGACAGATCTGGTTAAGAGCGGCAAAGACTGGGTACATAACGTGTTTGACCACAGCCTTGCCGATGAGGATGAAGCAGGGGAATTAGCTCTTGGATTGATGAGGGAACAGAGTTTCAACTATATGCGGGCTGAAGGCAGTGGAGAGGGTAACGCGAAACTTGCGGCGGGGGCTACTGTAACGATGAAGTACGTTGGGGAGGCATACAGCGGCGAATACATAGCGGAATCGGTAATACATGATTTCAGCCTTGAGTCCGGTTATATAACGGGGTTTCACTTAAAACGAAATATGCTGGACAACTAGTTTGTGAAGAAGATGGTCAGTAGCGGTACGGGAATGAGATAAACAAGGCTCTGTTTGTCTATTATAAAATAAATATTTCTCAAAATAAAAATATTGACAGTATATTCAAATCTGATATAATTTATTTATGCCACCAATTACACCATCAGATATGGATTATCTTATTGATCTCTGCCTTAATACCCAAATTTTTTATTATGTAAACGCACATTATGACAGAAGAACTCGAGCTCTTAGAAAAATGGGAGCCAGCGAAGGTTCTTTTCTTATTACAGAAAAACCCGCAATAAAGCATCCCCTTGAAGCCACGGTTAAAAACAAACTTGAAAGGGAGCTCGACTCTGATTTGCCTGACGTAATGTTATATAGAGGCGGTGACAATCAAGGAATCCTGAGTGTGTTTGCGGCTTTAGCCCTTACCGAAGGCAAAAATGTATATATACGGGAAGAAGCATATAAAGAAGGGAGTATAGAAACCGACAAAATATTGTTGCACGAGATGGTGCATGTGCTCCAAAACAAAAACAATGTAAAAATAAATAGTATTGATGAAAGGAAGAAAGCCGAACAGGAAGCCGAACAGGCGGAAACTGATGTATACGGGGATATTTGGGCTGAACCTGTCGAGGTTATAGAATATAAAGGTATAGAAATAAGGATAACACAAAAACAAAGAAAGGAAATAATAGATAAAGCTGTAAGAGAGATATTACAATGGGTTGATGAGCAAAGAATTCTTCTCGACGAAGAAAAATATCTGCGGCTGTTAGTAGCTGTCAGAGATTTCCGCGATAGTTCTTCTTTAGATGTTCCAAAGACCCCTTTTGAAGTTTTGGCGCAGGAAGTTGAAGAAGAGTTCAGGCTTAGGCTCAAACTTTATTATTAGGTAGCAATAGGAGGAAATATGGGAACAAGAGAGCAAACAAGGGAAAACGTACGTATTTTACTTGATAGAATAATAAGATTCAATAATTCAAATAGAAGTGTGTATCGTGAACTAAGTTCTGATATAGATAGAAATTATTTAAATGCTAATCATGCAAATAATTATAGAAGCATGCTTTCATCTCTGGAAAATTACTGTAACCGTTTTGGCAATAATGACAACAATGATATTATGATAAATGGGTTGTCGGATAGCAACCTTGCTACGCTTGAACTTTATCTGAAAAATACTGCAGATTTTATACATGTAGATACACATGACATTCAAATTGGAACGGGGTATGGAGTTATTGCGGAATGGCCTACTTTTTATTATTCTAGCGTTGCAAATAACATGGAGCTTATACCGAATTTCATGAATCTGTCGGGGAAACATTTAAGATGGTGGGCAAATCCTGAGGCAGTGCCATTTCCTCAGATGTCAGCTATAGATCAAATGATCTTTATTAGAAGGTTATATAATGAAGGACAAGAAAGAGGTGGAAGAGTAAAAGGAGCATATGCCGCGCTTTTAAGAGGATGGCGTCGTTCTATGAATCTACCCAGTTTATTTAGTATCGATGAACCTTTTATGAATGTAGAACTTCGTGATTTCTTAAATGTCAATGAAAATGGTGAGGATCGTTATACGTTGCTTGATATGAAAATGCCAGGATGGAGAGAAGAGAATAGTATTGTGTCCGTATATCATCAAAGTACAGCTTCAGATAGAAGAATTAGGATTATATTGAACAGAGCCATCGTGAAAAGGACCATTGAAATTAACTGGGTTTATAATAGATTAAATGCAAAGTTTGTAAATAGCGATGGACGTGAGGCAGTATTTAGACATCCAGGTATTTATATAAATAATGTCCCTGATAAAGGGACATTTAATTATGTAAATGCACCTATGCGCGGACATTGGACATACGATGTGTGGCCATTTGAAAGAAATCCTCCAAGAGGGTATACCGAAAGTACAACCAATCTTTATAATATTGGTGCTTTTGGGAATAAACACTATTGGGTTTATTGAATTTATGAAAATATATTTATTTTTAAAAAAATGTCATAAAATACTAACATTAGTTGTTGTTGTCTTATTTATTATCCAAGGTTATAAAGCTCATCTTTCTCTTCAGAGAGGGGGATTTCCGCAACGTCAACATTTTGTTCCTTTCTATCTGTTTTACTTTTTAGCCCTCAGTTGGCTATATATAACAGGAATACTCGTAGCAATAAAAGCAATTTCTTCTTTTAAAGAAGGAAAAAACCTAATGGGTTTTGGATTTTTAATTATAGGTTTACTGTTTTTTATATTTTCTCACTATATTGTAGGGTATTTTTTTATGTTTATATACATAATGGGTACATAATGTTTGAAATATTATTAAAAAATATGTATTCAGGTCATATAACAACGAAGCTATCGAAAAGCTCTTGCCGTACCTATAAGCGATATGTAATAATAAAAAAGAGCAACAACATATCATCAGCATATTAAAATAATACATCATAACATAGGTAATCTGTAGAGCACTTAATACAGCGAAGAGCAGAATATGTAGGAGCAAGAAGAGCGTGGTTTGTTCGCTTTAACCATTTTGAGATTGGTAAAGACACTTTTTCTTGGTGCTTCTTTATATAAGGGAAACAGTGTATAAAACTACATAAAAAGGGGCTATTCGGTTTTAAGAACGCAAGAACCTCAGTGAGGGGGCTGTATAAGCCACTGCATACCACAAACCAAGGATGCTGAAGCGAGAGAAAGGGATAAAAACCTCGTTTTGTAAAATATCGTACAGCAACAGCGGAAGGTAACCTATGAACGGCTTAAGCCAGTCATGGATGAGAAATGTTTGTATGTCCGCTCAGATTGTCCACCTGTTAATACAAAGACGGCAGTTCCTCTAAGGAGATAGGTTCCTGTATTCTACAGTTTAAAGAACTGTTAATTTTTTTGCTTCTTCCTATCTACGCTATCTTGAATTCTCATTTTTGGAGCAGTTCCTCCAGGCATGGAAGTAGGTTTTACCGGTGTTGGAGCTTTAACAACAGGCGGTTTTGGCGGCTGTACAGTTGGTTTTTTATCTGACATAGTTTATACCAATTATCATCTTCGCAATTACGTTTAAATTGTCAACTCGCAGGTGTCGTCTTAAGTATTTCATAGTCGATACTGTTATAACAGGATTTTTCTTTATTTATGGTTCGCTACATCATTTATTTGGTATTCTATATAATAATTCAGGTGAGAATTATAGATTACTTGATCCGAGTTATAAAATAACATCATTGTGGCTAATTTATATGTTATTAAGATTCATAATTATTCTGGCATTCCCATTTTATATGATGAAAGAAGAATTTATCGATCATAGCTCTACCAGAAATAGAGGTATAATAGCTGTAAACAATCTTATTAATGTTTTAACTTTTATTGGTGTTATGTATCAGTTTTTTCATAATATGGGGTAGTCAGCAAGTGCGAGGGTTCTTGTTTTTTATCAGTAATTATACTTATTTAATAGTAAAAATGTAATTGATTTAAATTATTGAAAAAGATAAAAACATTGGATTATTAAGCCATTGGTGGGTAGATATTTCCATATAACATGGTAAGATTTGGAAATCCATGTCTGGATATGGACGACATAATAGCGCAGAAATAGAGGCAAAAAGGGCATGGTTTACTCACTTTATCCATTTCGAGTTGGTGAAGACTACTTTTTCTGGGCACTTCTTTTATAGAAGGGAGACAGCTTATAAGACTGCATAAAAAGGGTACTATTCGGTTTTAAGAACGCAAGAACTCCAGTGAGGGGGAGTATAAGCCACTGCATGCCCTCAGTCCGATAATGCTAAAGCGGTGGAAAGTAGAATATAGGTCATCGCCAAATTGATACAAGTACACTAAGTTTGAAAGTTGGTATATTGCGGTAGCTTCAAAGTGCATTACACAACCATAGTTTATTCAATATTCTTGACAAAAAAAATAATTATCAATATAATACTAATAGGGGGTCATTATGCGTTCTAAAGTATTTATAATAGGTATGACGAGTTATGTTGACCCTCAAAATGTATTGCAAAATTGTGTCAATGATGCAAATTCAATTCAAGATGCTTTTACACAATTGGGAATTGATAGTACTAAAATAACTAATGCTGGAATAGCTAAGTTAAAGGATGCCCGAATTCAAGCCGTAAGTGCAACGAAAACCTGACAAGGTGTTTTGAAGCCTAAGAGCTTCATAGGTCTATTATTAATGAATCTTGCCACTTTGTTCAAGTCCCATTGAGTCACAT